>JAUWRD010000055.1 GCA_030610765.1 Actinomycetes bacterium | reverse complement strand
GATAGTCGAGCGCTCTGATAGCTTTGGCCTTGCCCAGCTCTATCAGTTGAGAGGGCGTGTTGGGCGCGGTCATCATCGCGGGTACGCATATTTCACATATAACCCCGGCCAAGTGCTGACCGACACCGCTATTGAGCGCCTAAAGACGATTGGCGAGTTTACGGAGCTAGGCGCGGGTTACAAAATCGCTCTTCGCGATCTGGAGATTCGGGGGGCTGGAAATATCCTGGGGGTCGAGCAGAGCGGCCACATGATTTCCGTAGGTTTTGATCTTTATTGCCAGATGCTAAAAGAAGAGCTTGAGCGGGCGCAAGGAAAACAAACAATAGATATTCCCGACGTATCAATAGAACTGCCTGTAAACGCCTACTTGCCAGAGAATTATATTGATGACGAGAATCTGAGGTTAGAGGCTTATCGGACAATAGCCAGAGCGACATCAGAGGATCAAGTCGATGCCGTTAACCAGGAATTGGTTGATCGGTTTGGCACTCCCACTCTTTCAGTTGAAAACCTATTGAAAGTCGCGAGGTTAAGACTGCAAGTGTCCTCGGTAGGCGTGACCTCTATTAAGCTACAAAGGAACAGGCTGGTCATAACAGGTATGCAACTTAAAAAGGTTAATTTTGACCTCGATTATGGAATAAACATCAAAGAAGCTACGAGCGAAGTTGTAGTACAAGTTCCTGTAGGGCAGCCGGATGTTCTTGAGTTTGTTATCAACTTTATAAGTGATATACTTCGATAAGTTTAGAGCGAGGGAGTTAATATGAAGACATGGTATCTGGGAGTAATTGGCGCGGTATTAGTTGTTGTAGTGGCCGGGGCGATTTATTTTTCACAGAGTTCAGGCGGGGTTGCTGCCACAGTTAACGGGGTTGCTATTCCGCAATCAGAAGTCGACAAACAAGTAGACCAAATAAAGCAACAACAACCGAAAATATTTGAAGGGGAAGCCGGCAAGCAACAAGAGGAGCAAGTCAGGAAGTCAACGATTGATTCTCTGGTTACCGCCGAGTTGATCCGTCAGGAAGCGGAAAAACAGAACATAACGGTTTCGAAAGCCGATGTAGATAAGCGGGTCGCTGATGTGAAGAAGGTATTTAAGACCGACAAACAATTTCAGGAAGCGCTGCAGCAGCAGGGACTAACTGAAGGCGAATTAGATGAGAAAATTAGAGAGCAAGCGGTCGCTGAAAAAATGCTTAAGAAAGTGACAGGCACTATAAAAATCAGCAACAAAGAATTGAAAAAATATTACGACGAGAACAAAGCCCAAATGGTCGAGCCCGAAAGAAAGCAGTGGCGTCACATCTTAGTGAAGAAAAAGTCCAAAGCCGACAAGTTGCGCGCTGAATTAGAAGGCGGTGCCGACTTTGCGGAGCTGGCGAAAGAGAACTCTGTTGACGAGGGAACAAAAGAAAAAGGCGGAGATTTGGGTTTGCGTCAGGATACAGACTTTCCTCCGGAAATATCAGCCGGATTGAAAGATATCACGGTAGACAGTTTTAGCGAGCCGATCAAGGGGCCGGATGGTTACCATATCTTTCAATTAACGGAAATCAGGCCCGAGCAAGAAAAGTCTTTTAAGGAAGTTAAAGGCGAACTCAAGCAAGGGCTGGAAAGAGAAGAGCAACGTAAGAAGTTTGCCGAGTGGCTTGAGAAAGCAAAGAAGAAAGCCGATATCGAAATTACGAAATAATAAAAGCGTGTAAGTTGGCGCTTGTTAAAGAAACGATTCTTAAAGGACCAGCAATCATCGATAACGCTGATTTTAGCGATCTCATAGAGATCATGGCCCGCCTTCGCTCACCTGATGGGTGCCCCTGGGACCGTGAGCAGACCCACGACTCCATAAAAGGGCATCTGATCGAAGAGACATACGAAGTTATTGACGCCATCGAAAGCCGCGATTTTTCCGAACTAAAAGAAGAGCTTGGAGATCTTTTGCTCCAGGTCATTTTTCATTCGCAGATGGCTGATGAGGCTGGTCTCTTTTCCATTGACGATGTGATAAACGAAATAGTCTTAAAGCTGAAGCGTCGACACCCACATGTTTTTGGAGACACTAAGGTTTCGGGCTCTGATGAGGTCTTGCTTAACTGGGAACGCATAAAGAAGACCGAGAAAAATCGGAGTTCACATCTTTCTGGCGTGCCGGAAGGTCTGCCGGCTCTAAGTTACGCGCAAAAACTACAGGAAAAAGCTGCCCGCGTTGGTTTTGATTGGCGTAAAAGAGAGGAAATCCTCGACAAGTTAGCCGAAGAGATAGTCGAGTTCACAGCTTGTGAAAAAGGAAGTCGTGAGATAGAAGATGAATTTGGAGATATCTTATTCACTTTAGTTAACTTTGGTCGTCACTTAGGAATAGACGCTGAGCTATCTTTGAGGCGGGTCGATAAGAAATTTCGTAATCGGTTTGAAATCATGGAAGAAATAGCTGCCGAAAATGGTAAGAATTTCGCTGATGTGGAAATCAATGATAAAGAAAAACTTTGGGAGCAGGCAAAAGACAAGGAGGAAACCGTATGACAGCGATCGAGGCTATATATGCTCGAGAAATATTAGATTCCCGGGGCAATCCCACGGTGGAGGTAGATGTCTTTCTGACCTCCGGCCAAATGGGCAGGGCTTCTGTTCCGTCCGGGGCGTCAACAGGGGCTTTTGAGGCGGTAGAGCTGCGCGACGGCGATGATTCCCGTTTTCTTGGCAAGGGTGTTCAAAGAGCCGTCAAGAACATTGATGAGATTATCGCGCCGAAACTTTTGGGGATGGACGCATTGGCTCAGCGCGAGATAGATAGCGAAATGGTGGAGCTCGACGGTACTGAAAATAAGAGCAAACTAGGGGCCAACGCGATTCTCGGCGTTTCTCTTGCGGTCGCGAAAGCTGCCGCAGTAGCATCGGAGTTGCCGCTTTATGAGTATCTTGGTGGACCGGGCGCTCATAAACTGCCGGTGCCGATGATGAATATAATAAATGGCGGCGCTCACGCCGACAATAATGTCGATTTGCAGGAATTTATGATTATGCCGGCTGGAGCGGGCAGTTTTTCTGAGGCCCTGAGGATCGGAGCTGAGATATTTCACCATCTAAAAAAAGTCCTCTCGAGCAAGGGATTATCAACCGCAGTTGGGGATGAAGGCGGTTTTGCGCCCAATCTTTCCTCAAATGAAGCTGCTCTCGAAGTGATTATGGAAGCGATAAACAAAGCGGGCTACACCCCGGGCGGCGAGGTCTTGATAGCTCTAGATCCGGCCGCGAGTGAGTTTTACCGAGACGGGGCTTACCATCTAACGGGCGAAAAGCGCAAACTATCCTCTGCCGAGATGGTTGGTTACTATGAATACCTGGCCGATTCGTATCCAATCATTTCAATTGAAGACGGTTTGGATGAAGAGGATTGGGAAGGGTGGAAACTTCTCACAAAAAGGCTTAAGTCTCGCGTCCAGCTTGTTGGAGACGATCTATTTGTTACCAATGTTGCGCGCCTAAAACGAGGAATTGAAATGGGAGTGGCCAACTCTATTTTGATTAAAGTAAATCAAATAGGTACTTTATCGGAGACATTGGAAACTATTGAGACCGCCCAGAGGGCAGGTTACACGAGCGTAATATCTCACAGATCAGGGGAGACAGAGGATACAACCATTGCCGACCTGGCCGTGGCTGTTAATGCCGGTCAAATAAAGACAGGCGCTCCTTCGCGGACAGATAGGGTCGCAAAATATAATCAGCTGATTAGAATCGAAGAAAATCTGGGCGCGATGGCTGAATTTCCCGGTCAGTCAGCTTTTTATAATCTGCAAGGGCAAGAGTAGGGGCAAGATTTAGATGCGCGCTAAAATCATCGCTACAATCGGACCCGCTAGTCGAGATCCCGCTGTCATTGACAGTTTGATTGAGGCTGGCATGGGCCTGGCTCGCTTGAACCTGGCACATGGAGACCACGCGACGGTCGCCGCCGACATTAAGGCAATCAGAGAAGGGTCGGCGAGAGCTGGGCGTCCGGTGGCTGTTATGGCTGATTTAACCGGACCAAAAATTAGAACCGGCCCGCTTGCGGCAGGCAGAATGGAGCTTGAGATCGGCGATCAGATCACGTTGACTACGCGGTCTCAGTCGGGGAACTCGAGCCTGATATCAGTTAACTATTCCGCTCTTCCAAGAGATGTCGAGGTTGGGCAAGAAATACTGGTGGCCGATGGGCTGATCGGGCTTGAAGTTACCAAGATCGATGGCGACGAAGTGACTTGCCTGGTCAATACCGGTGGCATATTGATGGAGAATCAAGGCATTAATCTGCCTCAGGCCAAGATAAGCACGCCGACGATAACTGAAAAAGATCGCGTCGACCTGGCTTTTTGTCTGGAGCACGACGTGGATATTTTCGCTCTATCTTTTGTTCGTCGGGCGCAAGATATTATTGATCTCAAAGAGCTGATAAAAGCTGCCGGAAAAGTATGCCCGGTAGTAGCCAAGATCGAGAAACATGAAGCGGTTAATGAGATTAACGAGATTATTCGAGTGGCTGACGGAGTTATGATCGCTCGTGGAGATTTGGGAGTTGAACTTCCGCCCGAGGAAGTTCCCATTTTACAAAAACAGATCGTCGCGCGGGCTCAAAGATCAGGCAAAGCTTCGATCATCGCTACGCAAATGTTGGATTCAATGATTCGCGCTCCACGACCGACGAGAGCTGAGGCCAGCGACGTGGCGAATGCGGTCTTCGATGGCGCGGACGCGGTCATGCTGTCCGCAGAAACCGCCATCGGCCGAGACCCTGTTGCGAGCGTAGCTACGATGGCGAGGATTGTCGAGCGGGCAGAGGCCAGCATTGACTATGATAAAGAGTTGAGAGAGCGAAGTAGTTGGTCGGCCGAGACCGTAGGCGGGGCTATCAGCTATGCCACTTGCCAATTGGCCACCTTGCTGCCAGCCGAGGCTATTATTACGTCGACAGAGAGCGGGAGAACAGCCAAAGAAGTCTCCAGGTATCGGCCAAGAGCAAGAATTGTGGCTGTCAGTCCGAACGAAAAAACCGTCTGCCAGTTGATGTTGTGGTGGGGAGTTCATCCGATTTTAATGAGAATGTGTGAGAATATTGACGATATGCTTCACACTGCTTTGGACGAAACCAAAGAGGCCGGCTTGGCAAAGACAGGCGATACAGTTGTTGTGACTGCTGGCACTCTGGTCAATGTTCCGGGAACCACCAACTTAATCAAAGTGGAAACGATTAGCTAAGAATAAGGTCGAGAGATATGCTAATGATCCATGCGATTATTGAGACGAAAACCAACCATTCAAGCGTCGTGATTGCCAAGATTTTGGGTCTCTTGAATTTTGTCGGGTCAAAAGTCCAGGGGCTATTCGGGTCAAGTATCTTTGGCAAAAACAAGTAACTCGCAAAACTTGCGATCGTCACTAAAGTAGGGGCTAAAATCCACGATGACAGCCTTCCCTGTTGGTCCGCTAAAAATCAGGCCAGTGTTAAAAACGGCGGCGTACGCAGCTACTCCGACCTCGCCAAGCTCTGAAACGAAATGATTTAGCGGCGAATAGCTCTCACCCTTTTTGCCCTTATAGTTGAAAGCCGTAACGACCGAGGTAATAACGATAATGGCTGAAGCGAACAGCCCGAGATATCCGAGAAAGCTCGAGAATGAATCCAAATAATCCTCCGATTAAGGCATACGGCTAGTGTTTTGAAATCAGCCGTTATTTAATATACCCTCTTAGGCGGGCTGATTAATAAGGATGCTTTACTTCCACTCTTTCATCGACTTAAGGGGATTTTAGAGCGTTATGAGCCTGATCGATACGAGCTTGAATTCGACAAAGACTATCAAATCAAGTCAGGCCGAACAGGTAAGGTGCTCAAGAAGCATGGTCTGTATTTCATGCCCATTTATTCACACGCCAAGGAATTCACAGGGATTTCGGAGCGGGAAATCAAGGATATGCTTGATAAGGGCTACAAGCTCTATGAAAGATTTGATGGAATGGGCTAAAAACTTTGTGCCGGAGGGGGGATTTGAACCCCCACAGGTAAAACCTACGCGATTTTGAATCGCGCGCGTCTGCCATTCCGCCACTCCGGCTAAGTGTCTTGTATGAAGATACCAAAACTCTCTTTGTTTGTCGCTAATATTTCGGTGACACAATACTTAATTAATGCGGGGACACCATACTTAATTCTGAATGACGAAATAAGTATGGTGTCCCCGCATTAATTAAGCGAGTATGTTTGCTAGCTCGTAAAGGTCCGGGCTGACAACCGCTTTGTTTGTGGAGACTTCAATTAATGGTATAGCGGTTATGTTTCCGCCGCTTGAACCGACCATAAAATCTGACTCTCCGCGGCCGGCCATCTTTATCGCAAGAGCGCCGAGGCGGCTGGCGAGCAAACGATCCATAGCGGTCGGGGAACCACCTCGTTGAATATGGCCAAGGATAGTAAGGCGGACCTCTCGTCCGGTCGCGGCCTCGATTGCTTCTGAGATTTTAAACGACGGCCCCGCTCCCTCCGCTACGATAATTAGCGTGTGAGTTTTGCCGCGTTTATATCTTTCCTTAACCAGTTTGAAGATATGGTTCAGGCGGCGGGGTTCTGTCACCGGGGTGTCGGGCAGACAAATATAGTCAGCGCCTCCAGCCAAGCCAGCGTTCAGGGCAATTGACCCCGAATGGCGCCCCATTACTTCGACGACGAAGATACGTTCATGGGAGGAAGCTGTGTCGCGAAGCTTGCCCAATACGTCGATGACTGTGTTTAGGGCGGTATCAAAACCGATGGCGAAATCGGTTCCAAAGACATCATTGTCAATGCTGGCGGGGACGCCTATTGTCTTAAAGTTCAGCGCCGCCAGGGCGTGCGCGCCTTTCATTGAGCCCTCGCCACCGATGACAATTAGTCCCTTTATTCCTTTTTTTCGCAAGTTAGAAATGGCCTTCTTTTGTACTTTCTCTTCGCGAAACTCTGGAAATCGGGATGTTCTAAGAATTGTACCGCCGCGATCAATAATTTCGGAGACCGCTTGGCTGTTTAGCTCGATTTCTTCATCGTCAGTCAAGCCGCGATAGCCTTCCACGTAACCGAAAACTTGATGACCGTCAGCTATTCCTTGTCGGACAACCGCTCTGATGGCGGCATTCATTCCCGGAGAGTCGCCGCCGCTTGTAAGCACTGCTAACTTCATGGTGAACTTTGGTGGAATTTTAAGTGATTATCTCTGATTCCTGGCGGTCGGAGAAAACACCAAATTGGCGCACGCGTTCGTATCTTAAAGCTACTAACTCGTCGACTGGTTTTGATAATAAATCCCCCAGTGTTTTTTTGAGGATCTCACCGATCTTCCCGGCTGTTGATTTCGGGTCGCGATGAGCTCCACCTAACGGTTCTTTTATCACTCCGTCGACTATTCCCATTTTCAGCAATTTCTTAGCAGTTAGAGCCAGTGCCTCAGCTGCCTCGGGGGCCTTTTCTTTATCTTGCCAGAGGATGGCCGCGCAACCTTCAGGCGTGATTACTGAGTAATACGCGTTTTCCAACATAAAGACGCGGTCGCAAACGCCAAAAGCCAAAGCGCCTCCGCTTCCGCCTTCGCCGATATTGACAGCAATTGTGGGCGTAGGTAATGAGGAAAGGGTACTTAAACATTTGGCGATAACTTGCGCCTGACCACGTTCTTCAGCTCCAACCCCGGCAAAGGCGCCGGGAGTATCAATAATTGTGATCAGCGGGAGGTTGAATTTACCAGCTAACTTAAAAAGTCTAATAGCTTTTCGGTATCCCTCGGGATGAGGCATTCCGAAATTTCTTCTTAAGCGATCATGCGTGTCTTTTCCTTTTTCCTGGCCGACGACAACAATATTCTGCTCGCCAAGCTTGGCCAGACCTCCAATAACGGCTAGGTCATCACCGTAGGTACGATCTCCATGAAGTTCGATAAAATCATCAAATATCAGATCCAGGTAGCGCACAAAATCAGGTCTGTCGGGATGTCTCGACATCTGCACTTGCTGCCAGGCCGTCAGGTTTTTATAGACCCTCTTTTTTAATTTGGTAATTTGGTCTTCTAAAAACTTGATCTCTTTGATGATATCAGGCTTATGGGCTTCGGGTAGTTTCTTTAACTCCTCGAGCTGGTCCTCCATCTCTACAACCGGACGCTCAAAGTCTATGTAGTATCGCCTAGACAACTTGGTCTCCCAGGTTTTGGTCGGAACTTACCGGCGAAAGGCCGGAAATTAATCGGCCAACTGTCTCTCGAAGCTCATCACGGGGGACAATCATGTCAACCATACCGTGATTCAGAACTGATTCCGAGGTCTGGAAACCTTTGGGTAGTTTTTCGTCAAGCGTTTGTTCAATTACGCGCGGACCGGCGAACCCGATTAACGCTTTGGGTTCCGCAATAATAATATCGCCCAGTGACGCAAAACTGGCGAGAACTCCGCCCGTTGTTGGATTTGCCAGGATTGAGATATAGGGTAGCCCCGCTTGATTGTGTTGCTCAACAGTGGCAGCGGTTTTAGCCATCTGCATTAGAGACAGGACGCCTTCCTGCATGCGCGCTCCTCCAGAGCTGACCACAGTTATAACTGGCAATCTCTCGGAGGTTGCTGCCTCAAAAAGCCTCGCGATCTTCTCTCCAACGACAGACCCCATGCTGCCGGCAATAAATCTGAAATCAAGTACGCCGAAACCAACTTTGTTTCCCTTGATTCGACCGAAACCGGTTGTTACTGCCTCGCGGCGGCCAGTAGTCTCAATGGCGTTGTTGAGGCTTTGGCGGTAAGGTTTTGAACCGATAAACCCCAGGGGATCTTTGGGCCACAAGTCTTCCTCGGTGGCGGAAAAAGAGCCATCGTCTAAGAGCATCATTACCCTCTCATGGCCGGAGAGGCCAAAATGATGGCCGCATTCAGGGCAGACGTGAAAGTTATTGAGTATATCTTTTTGGAATATTGTCTTTCCACAGATGGTACATTTAGACCATATGCCGTCTGGAACCGCTCTTTTGTTGGCGGCCTCTTGCGTTTTCTGGGTACGATTTTTTAACCAGTCGGTAAATGGCATCTACTAAAACCCCTGCTTATTATTAACTGCGGAAACTAATTGTTCCCCGAAATCTCGTACTTTTTCCATGGCTTCTTCCGGTTTTGAATTTTCAATAACATCTATGATCGCGCTGCCGACAATTACACCATCAGCATAATTAGCAACTTCTCCCGCTTGGGCCGGTTGAGAAATTCCGAATCCGACGGCCACTGGCACGTCGGTCTTAGATTTAATATTTTTTACAAACTCAGTCAGGTATTCAGGCAGTTTGGTTCTAGCTCCCGTTACTCCCGTTAGGGAAACAGCATAAATAAACCCAGCCGCTTTTTTTGTTATCTTCTCCAACCGCTCTTCAGAACTAGTTGGCGCTACTAAGAATATCGGATCTATATCGCAGTCTGTTGCTGCCTGGTGCCATTCGTCACTTTCCTCAATGGTCAAGTCCGGAATGATCACTCCCTTTACCCCTATCTCGCTAGCTTTTTGAGCAAATCGCTTAATACCATAGCGATAGACTAAGTTATAATAGACCATAAGAACGGGCGAGACATCAACTTTCGCTGTTACCTCGGCTATCATTGAGAAAACCTTGTCTGTCGTTGTGCCCCCGGCCAGAGACGCCTCCGCGGCCCGCTGAATTGTGGGTCCGTCCGCCAAGGGATCTGAATAGGGGATGCCGATTTCTATAACAGGGCAGCCCAATTTCGCGAATATTTTGAAGACCTCCGCCGATGTCGGAATATCGGGCCAGCCCCCCATGATATACGGGATCAGCAATTTTTTAGATAAGAAACGGTCTTTAATATCGCTCATTGATCGATTCCCAGTCGCTCAGTTAAAACGTGCATATCTTTGTCTCCGCGACCGGACAAATTGACGATGATTATTTGTTCTTTATTCAATTCTGGCGCTAGCCTAGTAAGATAGGCTAGGGCGTGCGAGCTTTCCAGGGCTGGCTGAATACCTTCTTTTTCTGAGAGGAGCTGAAAGGCGTCAAGAGCTTCCTGGTCTGTAACAGATACATATTCAACTAAACCCTCGTCTTTAAAATAGCAGTGTTCAGGTCCGACTCCGGGATAATCGAGACCAGCGGAGATAGAATGCGCCGGTAGTATTTGGCCGAAGTCATCCTGAAGGAGATATTGCAGGGATCCGTGGAGTACTCCCTTCGTTCCTTTAGCCAGAGCCGCGCCGTGTTTTCCTGATTCTAACCCGAGCCCGGCTGCCTCCACGCCGTAAAGTTTCACGTCATCTCTGAGCCACGTGTAGAAAATGCCTATAGAATTGCTGCCACCACCAACACAGGCGACAACTGCATCAGGATCACGTCCGCGGGCGGAGTGGATTTGTACTTTGGCCTCATCTCCAATTACCCTCTGAAAATCTCTGACAATTGTCGGATACGGATGAGGGCCTGCTACCGAACCAATAATATAGAAAGTATCAGCCACATTTGTCACCCAATCCCGGAGGGCTTCGTTCATCGCGTCTTTCAGTGTTTTGCTTCCACTTGTTACTGAGATAACTTCAGCTCCAAGCAATTTCATGCGGAAGACATTAAGTGATTGCCGGGCCACGTCTTCCTCGCCCATATAGATGCGGCACTTCATGCCAAAAAGGGCCGCGGCTGTCGCCGTGGCGACCCCGTGCTGGCCGGCGCCGGTCTCGGCGAGGAAGCGCTTCTTGCCGGTCCTGCGCGCGAGGAGTCCCTGGCCGATCGTATTGTTGATCTTGTGCGCGCCCGTGTGCGCGAGGTCTTCACGCTTGAGGTATACGCGCGCGCCGTTCTTCACGGTCGCGGCGCAGAAGCGCTTCGCCTCGGTGAGGGGCGTCGGCCTTCCGG
>JAUWRD010000007.1 GCA_030610765.1 Actinomycetes bacterium | reverse complement strand
CCGAGGTCCGCAATTTGGCAAGCCGTTGGCCGCTAGCGGTTTCAGCCTTTCTTAATATGCGACGCCCGCAGTCAAGACAGAAGAGCGATCCTTCTAAAATGGGTTGCCCGCAATGTGGGCATATTCGTTCAATCATCATGGTCGTACTAATATAGCGTACGTAAGTACATGTTGCAAAAGTCATCGCTTGCCCGATTAGACAGAAACCCTTTATTCCGGTATTCTAATAACAGTTGCCTCCACGGCAACGAAACGTTTTTTTGGGGGAACTTGATGGAAGTTTATCCGCCTGAAAAAATAAGAAACATCGCTATTGCCGGCCATAGCGGCTCGGGCAAAACCACTTTGTGCGAAGCTTTGCTCTATTCTACCGGCGCGATCAACCGGCTGGGGCGAGTTGAAGACGGTAATACGACATCAGATCACGACCCGGATGAAATCCATCGCAAAGTCTCGATTAGCACGAGCATCATTCCCTGCGAATTCAAAGATCACAAAATTAATGTTCTTGATACACCTGGATACGCCGACTTCATTGGCGAAGTTATCGAGGCGCTCCGAGCAGTCAACGCTGTCTTGATCGTAGTTGATGCTGTTCACGGGGTTCAGGTTCAAACAGAAGAAGTCTGGCGGCTGGCGGAGGAGAGAAATCTTCCCCGCCTTTTCTTTGTCAACCGGCTCGATAAGGAAAACGCCGACTTCGTTAAGACGGTCTCAGACCTTCAGGATACTTTTGGAAAAATGGTTGTCCCGATTCAGTTGCCGATAGGCGCAGAGGCTAGTTTTTCCGGGGTTGCCGACATAATGACCAACAAAGCATATATCTATAAAGACGGGAAAGCGTCAAAAGAAGCTTTCCCGGCCGAGCTCGATGAACAAGCCAACCCCTACCGCGATCAGTTAATGGAAGCCGTGGCGGAAAGTGACGATGCTTTGCTGGAAAAATATCTTGAAGGTCAAGAATTAACAGAAGAAGAAGTTGCCAACGGGACTAAGCAAGCTTTGATGTCAGGGTCGCTATCGCTTGTGCTTTGTGGTTCAGCCCAAAAAACGATCGGGGCGCAAGAGCTGATGTCGAAACTGATTTACGATGCTCCCTCCCCTGTAGACGCAGGTGAGGTTGTCGGTCACAAACCCAAAACAGAAGAAGAGGTAAGCCTCAAGCCGGCCGCAAACCAACCATTATCCGCATTTGTTTTTAAAACCGTGGCCGATCCTTACGTTGGCAAACTATCATACTTTCGAGTCTATTCAGGCACTTTAAAGAGCGACTCCCCTATCTATAACGCGAACAAGAATAAGAAAGACAAAGTGGGCCACCTCTTTTTTGTCCGTGGAAAGGAACAGATTGAAACAAAAGAGATTCCAGCGGGCGATATCGGCGCGGCCCCCAAACTAGCTGATGTGAGCAGCAGCGACACTCTTTGCGATGAGGGCAATCCCCTCGTTTTTGATCCGATAGTCTTCCCGGAGCCGCACATATCTTTAGCGGTGAATCCAAAATCTAAGGAAGAAGAAGAGAAGCTGAGCACTTCCCTTCACAGATTGGCTGAGGAGGATCCGACACTTAGTTTTAAACGAAATGTCGTCACGCACGAACAGGTTCTCTCGGGTGTCGGGGATCTTCACATAGACATAGTGCTCGATAAGTTAAAAAGCCGATTCCATGTCGAGGCCGAAACTTCAATTCCTGAGATCGCCTACAAAGAGAGTATAAAAGGAACAGCCAAGGTTCAGGGCAAGTACAAAAAGCAAACTGGCGGCCGGGGTCAATACGGCGATGTCTGGATCCAAATCGAACCGCTGCCTCACGGCGGTGGGTTTGAGTTCGTCGATAAGATAGTCGGCGGGGCAGTCCCCAGAAACTTTATCCCGGCGGTTGAGAAAGGAATCCGCGAGGCTCTTGTCGGCGGCGTCCTGACAAATTACCCAACTGTTGATTTCCGGGTCACTCTGTTTGACGGCTCATTTCACCCGGTCGACTCATCGGAAATGGCTTTTAAGATCGCCGGTTCTATGGCCTTTAAACAAGGGGTGAAAGAAGCAAAGCCCTACCTTCTCGAGCCGGTTTTTGATCTAGAAATTACAGTGCCCGAGGCCAATATGGGCGATGTCATGGGAGACCTGTCCGGTCGACGTGGCAAGATTTCAGGGATGGAGCCCCTGGGGCGGCGACAAGTAATAAAGGCCCAGGTGCCACTGGGAGAAATCCAGCGTTACGCGACCGAGCTCCGGTCGCTAACCGGCGGCCGCGGCAGCTATTCGCTAAAATTCTCTCACTATGATGAAATGCCAACGGATCAAGCCCGCAAGCTCATTGAAGCCTCGCAGCAAAAAGAAGAAGTTCCACACTAAAAATTGGTATAATGAAATAGGGTGAGAGCGTGACCTGCCGCTGGTTTTTAGTTAATCCTGAAGACTAGAGGAAATATCCCCCACCCACCCTATATGGGTAAAAAGTTGCCGTTCGTAAGGGCGGGCTCAGAAGAGACGACTAGTGCCACAGAGACGAGTCCCGCGCCTATCTTAAAGATCAGCATGGTGATGCCGGCTTTTAAGTTAGGCGCGGGGGTGAAACGCGGTAAACTCCAGCTGGGTGCAACTCAAATAGTCCGGCACCTTTATAAGGTTCCGAACGGGTAGAGGCCGTCTTTTTAAAAAGACACTCTGATTTAGGTTTCTAAAGAAGAGTAGATAGATGGCAGGTTAAAACAGAAGGGGAATTACACCGCTCTCACCCTTATTTATCGGGCTTTTTTGTTGCCAAACTTCCGAGCTAGTTTTTGATATATTTCCTTATCGGGCGCCATTGCCAGAGCCAGCTTTATATGTCCTTGGGCCCGTCCAAACTGACCCAACCGCTCCGAGGATGAAGCCGCCCCAAAATGCGCGTAGTCGTTGGTGGGATCAATGGCCAGCGCCTCATCAAAGCTTCGCAGGGCTTCCTCAAACCGTCCATAGTTAAAATATGCTTGTCCGAGACCTTCTCGAATCGACGCTTTTGCCGGTTCTTGCTTTTTAGCTGATTCAAGCAAAACGGCAGCCTGAGCCGGATCACCGGACCGAAGCAACTTCATGCCTCGCATATAGAGATCATATGGTTCTTTAGAAGAAGATATAGTCATTACTCAAATAATTATATCCATCTGCCCGACTTCTATGCGCAAAACAAATGGTCAATAGCACTAAAGCTAAGATATCTCTTTTCCGATAGCTTTAAAGCAATGACAAATATTTCCTGGGAGGTTAGCTCTGTCTTTTTTAACGACCGGAAGCATTAGGAAAAAACTTTTATTGTATATGATCATAACCGCGATCGTGCCCGGTGCTATATATACATTCGTGACCTGGCAAAGCAGCACCGAAGCTTTGTCGCGGTCTATCGGCATGTCTTTTGAAGACTCAGCGAAAGAATCAGCTGATAATATCTCCAACAAGTTGAGCTCAATTGTAGACGATGCTGAAGTTCTTGGGGAAGAACTTGACCACGAAATCGAAGAGGGCGAAATTGACCTACACAACGATGAAAGCGAAAACGGTGCTGATCTCTCGGATCAAAAAGGAAATAGCTTAAAAAAGATTCTACCTTTTTTAACAACAGCGCGAAATAAAAAATATTCCCGACTCACTCTTACAAACCAATCAGGCGCGGTCGTGTCCGCGACCCCTTCAAAAAAAGAATATGAGCAATATGCTAAAAAATCTTGGTGGCAAGAGACCATAAATCAGAAGAATAGAGACATATTTATTGGCAACCTACACTTTAATCCCGATATCGATAAATACTTGATCACCGTTGCTGTTCCTCTTAAAGGCTCTCCAATAGATCAACCTGCTGTAAAAAAATCTGAGAAAGCTCCAACCACTGGTGTATTAATCATGGATCTGACGCTAGATCGACTTTTTGGAGATATCGTTAAGAAGAAAGTCGGGAACGATATAAATCTCAATATAGTTGACTCAAATAGAAATCTTGTTTTAAACGAAGGCAGTTTCATGAAATCGAAAGTAACGAGATCTCTTTATAAAGCAATTGCTCAGCCTACGCCAACCTGGAAAGTCGTAAACAATGAAGAAAAAACGATGGCTCTGATCGGCACGGCCCCCATCATTTTTGAAAAACAATTTAAAAGCGATATTTTCTCTGGCCGCAAACACTGGTATGTGATGGCTCAGCAACCACTTTTTGACGCCTATGCCCCGGTTATCGATTTGATGAAAAAAATATTTGTTTTGGGCTGGGGAGCTGTCCTGGTTATCTTTCTTTTGGGCTACTTCGGCGCAGGGCAAATAATTAAACCCTTAAAAAAGTTAAAATCCGGAGCCCGCGAAATTGGCGAAGGTAATTTAGATATTCATCTCGACCTTGAGTCCGGCGACGAGATCCAGGATCTAGCCGAGGAATTTAATCACATGGCGATCGCTCTAAAAGGGTCTCAACAAAGGCTCCGCGCAGTTAATGAACAATTGAGCAACGCCAGCAAGCTCAAGTCCGAGTTCTTAGCCAGTATGTCGCACGAACTAAGAACTCCTCTTAACTCCATCATCGGTTTCGCCGAGGTCATGGCAGATCAACTTTTTGGCCCGCTCAATCCCAAACAGCAAAAATATATGAGCAATATCCATACGAGCGGCCATCATCTGCTGCAACTAATAAATGACATTCTTGATCTATCTAAGATCGAAGCCGGAAAGCTCGAGCTGAACTACCGTGAATTTTCTGCCAACGAAGTCCTAAATGACACCCTGACTTCTGTGGCTCCCTTAGCAGAAAAGAAAAACTTGGATATGAAAGTTGAAATTGATTCAAAATTAGCCTCCATCGCTGCCGATGAATCTAAGTTTAAGCAAATCATGTACAACCTCCTGTCAAACGCTGTGAAATTCACTCCTGATCATGGAAAGATCACGGTTAAGGCCGTTGCAAACCGCAAGCTGGCTGTCGTGACTGTTACCGATACCGGCATAGGCATATCAGAGAAAGATCAAGAAATAATCTTTCAACAGTTCAGACAGGTAAGCGGCTCTGATGATAGGGAGTTTGAGGGAACCGGTTTAGGACTAGCGCTAACCAAGAAGCTCGTAGAAATGCACGGTGGGCGTATTTGGCTAAAAAGCGAACCCGGTCGAGGCAGCTCATTTAGCTTTTCAATACCGTTTGAAATGCCTCAAGATCTATTAGACGCGGAAGATATCACCAGAGTATGTCGACTCCCAGAGTGGCCGGCGGCTCCCAAAAACGAGGCCAGGAAACCGCTTGCGCCGCAGATACAAGTCGCAGGAATCAATAAAGATAGCTCGAAACCGACTATTTTAGTTGTGGAGGATGATCCAAAAGCCGCGGAGCTTCTATCAATTTACCTAAGAGACGCCGACTATGAAGTGGTTCTAACCGTTGACGGTGAAGAGGCGTTAGCGTTGGCACCCAAAATCAAACCTTTCGCCATTACACTTGATATCATGTTGCCGACCAAAGACGGGTGGGCTATCCTTCAGGAGCTACAGGCTTCCCCGATAACACGAGATATCCCTGTCATTATCTGTTCCATGGTAGACGATAGCAGCCTCGGCTTAACCATGGGCGCGGTCGGACACATAACAAAACCAATTAGAAGAGAAGAACTTATCACCACACTTACAAAATGTCGTCAAAACACTCGTGTTGATAAACCTTATGTTGTTCTAGTTGTCGACGACGACCCTCAAGCTATCGAACTAGTGAGGTCTATCCTGGAGCCTGAGGGCTTCGGTATCTTGAAGGCCAATGACGGCGAAGAAGCAATAAACATAGCCCTGGATTGTCATCCCGACTTAATTGTCCTCGATTTGATGATGCCCAAAGTCAGTGGTTTTGACGTTATCCAAGCCCTAAACAAAAGCACTACCGGGTGCGATATCCCAATTATTGTGTTAACTGCCAAAGAATTAACTTTGCAAGACCGACAACACCTTAATCGCAATATTGACCTGATTATGCGAAAAGCCGAGTTTAAGAAAGAAGATCTAATACATGAGATCCACAAACTCGAGCGACTTGATCCTCATCGAGCAATGTTGATCGATGCTGAAACCGGTTTATACAACTACCGTTATTTCAAAAAACGATTACTGGAAGAGGAAGCGCGTTCCGAGCGATATAAGCGCGCGTTTTCCGTTGTTTTGATAAAAATTACCAATCTCGACCAGCTAAATCCGCAATCAAGTGATCACGATGGCATGTCTATCATGAAAGATCTTTCCCGGATTCTCGAGACAAATATTCGCGGCGCCGACCCGGTCGCCAGGTATAGTGAAGACCAATTCGCCATTGTACTTCCTGAGACGACAAAAGCCGGCGCTCTTCGCGTAGCCCGGAAAATCTCCAATATTCTCAACAACTACCAGGCTTTGGCAGCTGATACATTGGAACCAGCCAGGCTTGAGGCATCAATAAGCGCGGCGGCTTTTTTCGAAGATTCAAAAAACAGTGACAGTTTGATAAGTTTACTTGAAGCCGGTCTTACTAAACCAAACGAAATAACACAATCTCTTAACATGGAGGACTGACAAATGACACGGCCAACAGTTTTATTAGTAGAAGATAATCCAGTAAATTTAGAACTCGCGAAAGACGTTTTGGAGAATTACGGTTTTGAGGTGCTTTCAGCTACAAATGGACTGGAAGCTCTTGAAGCAGCAGAGAAGGCTCCTCCCAGATTGATCCTCATGGATCTTCAGCTACCGGTGATGAGTGGCATCGCGGTAATTGAGCGCCTTAAAGCGAACGAACTCACAGCCCATATTCCCATAGTGGCTGTCACCGCTTTTGCCATGAGTACCGATGAAACACGTGCCCGGGCAGCAGGATGCGTCGGTTTTATTACCAAACCGATTAACACTCGGGAATTTCCTCAGCAAGTAAATAAATTCTTGGACATGGAAGTTCAGAAAACTACCTAGCAGAACCTGTGAGTTATTGACCGCACCCGATTTTTGAAAGTATTACAGCCCCCGCAATGAAACTTTTGGGGGCTGTGATGTGGCTAATTTATTTAATTAGCTTCTGCGTCGCTCGCGCGGGTGACATTAATAGCTTGACTCTTGCCTTGATCGTTCTCAGAAATCTCAAAGTCAACGGCTTCACCCTCATTAAGAGTTTTGAACCCATCGCCCCCAATTGCTGAGAAATGAACAAAAATGTCTTCGCCAGCTTCCTGCTCAATGAAACCATAACCTTTGGCTGCATTGAACCACTTGACCGTTCCTTGTACCATCTTACCCTCCTAAATACGTACACATACTACACTTCTTGCCTGAACATAGGGGCACATCGAGGTCACCATACTATGTGTCAACCAAAAAGTCAATGAGTTGGCTAACAAACAGTGGAGCAAACGCAAAAACTTTTTTATCTTGCGCCTGGCCTGCAACACTATTAAGCATTGCTTAACCGCCGATCTTTCGGTTATCATGTGACGATATGGCTCAGATTAAACCTTTGCGCGGAATAACTTACAATCTTTCAAAAGTAGACTTAGCCGACGTCACAACGCCTCCCTACGACATAATAAACACTCAAGCACAAACCGGGTATTACGATAAAAGCCCGCACAATATGATACGCCTTGACCTTGGACGCAAATATGACAGTGACAGCGATACCGAAAATCGCTACACCCGCGCGGCGGCGCTCTATGATGATTGGCGAAACGAAAACATTCTTGTCCAAGCTCCCGAGAAAACTATTTATGTCTATAGACAAACATATGAGCTTGACAAGACCTATGTTCAAACTGGAATTATCTGCCTGGTAAAGCTGGAAGAATTCGGACAGTCTATCCTTCCTCATGAAAAAACTTTGTCCGCGCCCAGAAAAGACCGGTACCAGCTCTTAGAGGCCTGCCATGCGAATTTTAGCCCCATATACGCACTCTATGCGGATGAAAGCAGGACAATGGCTGAGATCCTCAGTCGCGCCAAGCTCAAACCCCCAACGCTTCAAATGACCGATGAACCCGGAACCATACACGAAATTTTTCCGATGACAGAAACAAGTGAGATTAGCGCGATTGAAAATGTTCTGTCGACAAAGCGTCTCTTTATCGCGGATGGACATCATCGCTACGAAACGTCGCTTAACTTCTGCAAGAATTCGCAAAAGAGTGGCCAGGCACCAGAATCATATCAATACATGATGATGTATTTGGTCGATATGGCGACCGAAGCCATGACCATTCTTCCCACGCACCGGGTCTTAAAGCTTGATAATTTCGACCTCTCTGACTTACTGAATAAATTGCCTAATGATTATAAAGTGTCAGACCCGTTGGCTTTTGCCGACGTATCTCCGGCGTCTGATGATCCCGAGAAAGTCACCTTTGATCTTTACGCGTTGGGTCGAGTAATAAGGATTGAGGGTCGGAGGGATTCATTGGTCGGACTGAATAATGAGACCCCTGCCCCTATTTCAAAACGTCTGGACACATCGATCCTGCAAGATACGATCTTCGGACCCCTGCTGGATATCGCCAGCGGTGACCCGCGATTGTCTTTCAAACAGGATATTCTGGAGGCGACAAGCCTGGTCGATAGCGACGAGGCATCGCTTGCGGTATTTCTAAGATCAACAGAGATGAACCAGATTATTGGTGTAGCTGAAGCCGGTGAGAAAATGCCGCAGAAATCAACTTTCTTCTATCCAAAACCGCGGTCCGGGCTTGTTATTAACGGTCTTGACTGAGGAGTCTTGTCTCGACCTCATCCAACTTTAGGCCGGTGACGGAAATCAATTTTTGTCTGCTTTTTTGACCGGACTTTAGATTAACTTGTGCGGCTGGTATTTGAAGCCATTTCGCCAAAGCGCGGCACAATTGTTTATTGGCTTTTCCCTCAATTGGCGCGGCCGTGACTTTCACTTTCAGGGCGTCTCCGAGAACCCCGTCAACGCATAGCTTTGAAGCTTTTGTTTGTAGCCAAACCTTTAGAAAGACCGTATCGCCCTTAGCTCGAATCCAGCTCATCGCGAATCTTCAAGTCTTAAGGTTTTTCGTCTTCCCCTTTGGCATTGTCGCTGCCTTCAGATCTGTCAACCGTGTTAACGTGCCAGTCAGGCTTTTTCTCTTCCTCGTCGACTCCAAGGTCATCATCGAAAAAGCTGGATACGCTTGCAGCTGCCAACCCGCCGGCACCCTCGTCATCTTTTTTCTGCTCGTCATTAGCAGACTGTGAGGAAAGCGTAACGTTTATTTCGCCATCACCGCCGGCGTCACCCTGGACATCTTTTTCCTGCTCGTCATTAGCAGAATGCGGCGAAAGCGTAACTTTTATTTCGCCATCACCGTTTGGTTTTGCCTCGTCTTTTTGCACTTCGTCAGATAGCCCGTTTTTCTGGTCAGTCGGAAAACTGCTAACCGTTGGATTCGGGGGCGCCCCAAAGCCCTTCGGCTTTCCAAAAATATTAGTTTTTTGGTCAGAATCATTCTTCCGAGCGTCTAGTTGCTCGTGTTTCGCTTCGTTTTCTTCACGTTTTTTGACGGCTTCAACTCGTTTAGCCTCTATCCCGGCTTCCGCAGCCTCTATCTCGGCTCGCTTTGCCTCAATGTCTGTCTGAATAGGCGGAACCTCTTCAACAGCTCTCTCGATTACCGGCTCTTTCTGCGTCTTTATCTCATCTATCGTCTCTATGTCTTGCAATGGCTCTGGTGCCTCTGTCTCCTCAGGCTCAGGTTGAGGAATAACTTTGGGCACGTCTGTCTTTTGGCCCTTCTCAATAACACTTAAGTACTGAGTTAGCATGTCTTTAAACTTTTCTTTAAACTCTTTTTCAGCAGCTCGAAGGGTGCTAAGCTCACTGGTCAGATTCTGCTTTTCGGTCAAGATGTGCTGAATAATCTCTTTGGCTTTTAGTTCGGCGTCTTTAATAATTAGATCTGATTCTTTCCGGGCATTGCTTTGTACTTCGTCAGCTGCTTTCTGGGCGGTCAAAAGCGCTTTTTGGAGAGTCTCCTCAACGCCTTCATACTGCTTAACTTTTTCCTGCATCTTTTCAACTTGCTCTTTTGAATCGATGTTTTCCTTAAAAATCCTTTCGAATTCCTCGGCAACGTGATCCAGAAAGACATCTACTTCTTCTTCGTTGTACCCGCGAAGCGCTCGTCGGAATTCTTTGTGATGAATATCCAAAGGTGTAAGTTTCATCTGATATTCCCTACCTCTCCTTATTCGCTAGAAGCCCAGGCCCTGAGATAATACCGTGTGCACTAGCTGTCCTATTAGATTTAGAGCAAATAACGCGATAATCGGTGAGAAATCTATTCCTGCGCCGCCAACACCGACCATCGGCAACAACCTTCGAAACACTCCTAAATACGGTTCGGTAACATCGTTAATAAACCTGACCACCACATCTAGCGGCGGTGTATCTGGTACGGTTATCCACGACATTATGATCTTCGCCAGAATCAGGAAACTATAAATCTGAAAAGCTTTGTCTACTAATTCGATAATTGGCAAATAAATTTACCTCTTTATCAAGAAACTGCAAATCAATATCATACCACTAAGACCGGGCACAAATCCATAGCTTGTTTAAGTTTTAGCTAGTGCTTTCGCTCTAGCTAACCCGGCGTCGACAGCCTTTCTCACTATATCACTGAGGCCCATCTCACTAAAAGCGCTTAGAGCTGCCTCCGTAGTGCCTCCAGGGGAAGCCACAGCTTTAATGAGTTCACCCTCGGTTTTGCCCGTCTGCTCAAGCAGGGCGGCTGACCCGATAAACGTTTGACGAGCCAGAACCGCAGCCGTCTCTTCGCTAAGACCGGCGTCAACACCAGCCTTTTTGAGCTCGAGAACGAATTGCAGAAAATATGCCGGACCTGAACCGCTAAGAGCAGTAACCGCGTCAATATCATCCTCGTCAACATAAACAACAACGCCTGCCGCGCTCATCAACTTTTGGATGAACTCTTTTTTTTCCTTATCCATTCCTTCCGGCAAAGCGACTGCCGACACACCAGCGTTTACCAGCGCCGGGGTATTTGGCATGACCCGGACAATCGGCAGATCTTGCCCAAGCAAATCCCGGATGCGAGAGGTTGTGATTCCGGCGGCAATTGAAATGATAGCCTTGTCGCCTGTTAAGGGAGCCCCTAAGCTCTTTACCGCTTGATCTATGTTCTGCGGTTTAACTGCTAGGAGAATATATTTGCCGAGCTCTGCGGCACGTCGATTATCGGTTGTGGTTTCAACTCCAAAACTTCTTGAGAGGGCCTCAAGCCTTTGGTCGTCGATATCGGATACAATTATTTCATCGGGGCCAAGAGTGTCTTCTGAAAGAAGCCCGCTAACGAGGGCCTCTGCCATCCGTCCTGCCCCTATAAAACTTATTTCTTTCAAAACCTAGAATTGATTGAAGAAGAAACCCCGGTCGCGCAGGCGTTTTTTCTCCTCAGCGCTCACTTCGACATTGCTGGGAGTCAACAAAAAGACTTTCTCGGCAATGCGTTGCATTCCTCCGTTGAGGCCATAGGTTAGACCGCTGCTGAAATCAATTAAGCGTTTTGAAAGGTCGTGTTCGATTTGTTGAAGGTTGATAATGACGGGCTGCTTTGCCTTGAACTTATCCGCAATCTGCTGAGCATCATTGAAGCCCTTGGGCTCAATAATATTGACTCTGACCGCCGGTGCCTGTACTGACCTCAAAGCCGCCGCCCTTTCGGCGCGACTCAAATCTGGAGATCGAGTTATCCTTCTAACAGTTGACGCCTCACGGGTATAAAGCCTGTCGTCATCTAGATCGTCGTACTCATCCTCATACGGCTCCTCTTCTGCGAGTCCAAAATACCCTAACGTTTTTTGCCAAAGTTCCCTCATCGCTCCTCCTTATGAAGACTCTTGGAATACAGCCCTTCCTATCCGAACCATGTTTGCGCCTTCTTCGATAGCCACTGCAAAATCATTTGACATGCCCATCGATAGCCACTGCAAGTTCCAGTTCCTAGCTAAATTGTCGTACACTTGCTTTAGTTTGGCAAATACCGGTCTGATCGACTCCGTATTTTCCGCCAATGGCGCAATCGTCATAACTCCCTCTACACTAATATGCCTTAGCTTGCCAACTTCGGCAATAAAACTTTCAATATTTTTTGGATCAACTCCATGCTTCGTTAATTCGCCCGCCACATTCACCTCAACCAGCACTGACTGGACCAAACCGGCCATTTCCGCTTTCTTGTCTATTTCAACAGCAAGCTCGTGTCTATCAACCGACTGTATAAGCCCAACGGTTCCGACTACGCTTTTAACCTTATTTCTCTGAAGCGATCCGATAAAATGCCAACAGATGTCTTTGTCGATCCGGGATTGTTTGGCCAGGAGTTCTTGCACGCGATTCTCACCAAAATCAACCGCTCCTGCGGCGATCGCCTTTGATATCTCATCAACTGATCGAGTCTTCCCGACTACGACAAGACGAATATCTTTTTGATCCCGGCCGCTTTTTAGAGCTGCCAGTCTGATTTTTTCCCGAATGTCCTGAAGATTGTCTGAGATATATTCAAAACCCATGAACTAGAATTCTTCCAATTTGCCGGTGACCAGATAGCTGACCCGCTCCCCTATGTCCACTGCATGATCAGCGATCCTCTCAAGATACCTGCTGGCCAAGACCATATTACTGGCCCACTCAAAAAAGTGTTCTATATCCGAAACTTTCGCCAGTTCTTTGAAAAACTTTTTGAAAAGATCATCAATTGGTTCGTCGAGTTGCGGAAGCGCCCGGGCCAACTCAAGGTCTCTTTCGGCAAAAGCCTTCAATCCAGTGTGAACTATGCCGCGGGTTTGCCGCCCCATCTCTGTAATTAAATCTAATAGCTCAGGTTGGCTATCTTCTTTTGAGGTTCTTTTCGTCATCTTGGCAATATTGTGAGCCAGGTCCCCCATCCGCTCGAGATGAACACTAATGAAAAGAAGCGAGAAAATAAGTCTCAGATCTCGAGCCACGGGCGATTGGCGGGCAACAACCGAGAAACAACGTTCCTCAGCCATCATTGCTCGTTTGTCGATTTCATCGTCACCGACAATCACTTCGTCTGCCAGAGTGAGATCATTAGCTACAAGAGCATTGACAGCTTTCTCAATTGCCGTCTCAACCAGGCGACCGACTCCTAAGACTTCGTCTTTTAGCTCTTTTAGCTCCTCATGAAAAGTCAGCCGCATGATCCTCCAGACCAAAGTAATTTAACCCGCTTAAGCAATTATTCTACGCATAAGAGCAAGGGTTGACCAATTTTGCCTCCTAAATAGGGACAGCGACCGTTATGAGCAGGGGTTCAGCAAATAAACCGTAATATTTATGCCGAACGACGTCTAGCCTCATCAGCTCGGAAATAGTGTTTCTCCTGCTCATAACGGTCGCTGTCCCTATTTAGAGCGGATAACTATCGCGCCTTGACGCCCGGTTTGGCCATCTCGCCGCCAGGAAAAAAATAGGTCCGGTCGACAAGAGGTGCACAACTTCATGTTCTCAATGTTTTGGGGCAAAAGACCGGCGCCTATGAGGATCGTCTCATTAATACCGGGTAAATTTAGATGGGGCTTTTCGGTAACCGGGCCTAAATCGAAGGCTGTTGAGAACTGTTCAAATAGATCCGAGGCAACTTCCATGCAACATTCTCCAATTGCCGGCCCGAGGAACGCTTTTATCCTGGAAGCGACGGCCCCTTGCCGTATCATGTCGGCAACGGTTTTTGCGGCTATTCTTTTAAGGGTTCCGCGCCAACCCGCGTGTACCGCGGCGCAAATCTTTTTAAGGGGATCAATTAAGATAATAGGCAGGCAGTCGGCGCTCAAAACCACCAGGCCAACATCTTCAAGACCAGTGATCAGTCCATCTGTTTCAGGCAAGACTAATGGCGATAATCCATTGCCGGCACCGACCAAGCTTTTGTCAATCAGAGTGACATTATCAGCATGAACTTGGTGAGCAAAAGTCAAAACCCGGAGATCAAGATCTAAAGATTTAGCTAATACACGGCGATTCTCTAAAACCGCTTCGCTCTTGTCGCCAGACTTGAATCCAAGGTTCAATGAGTCAAAAGGAGGTTCGCTGACTCCCCCAAGCCTGGTCGAAAACGCAATTTTGATATCTCCGGGAGGCAAGCTCTCGGGGATAAGGAATTTTGGTCTACTTTTGTGCACCAATCGCTCCTTATAGATTGGTTGCTCATTCTTGGCGCTTATGTATTCTATCAACAAACAATTTGCCTTGCATGTTTATACTCTCATGCTAGAATCTAATGAGTTTAGGGAGGTACTAGCATATGCCAACTTATGGCTACCGTTGCCGAAAATGTAAACATGAATTTGAAGTTATACACAAGATAAACGATAAACCGCCTTCGGCGTGCGAAAAATGTGGTGGATCAATACACAGAGTTTTTCATCCGGTTGGAATAATCTTCAAAGGCTCGGGTTTCTACACGACAGACTACAAGCAGAAGCCGACCGACACGGCCCCGCGAGAAACAAAATCGGATAAAAAATCAGATACGTCTGATAAGTCTGAAAAATCTGAGAAACCCTCCGGAGAGAGTAAGTCGCCGGAAAAAACGAAGGAAAAATCGACTACGTAAGCTCTTCTTCCGCTGGCCCGCGATTCATTAGTTCACGAACACAGACACTCGGATTCTTCTCACGATAAATCACATCAAAGACGCTTTGAGTAATCGGCATCTCTAATTTGAACCGTTCGGCTAAGGAACGAATAACTTCAGCCGTCTTAATACCTTCGGCAATCATACCCATCTCTGCCTGGGATTCATCCACACTCAGACCCTTAGCGACACTCTCACCCACGGCCCGGTTTCGACTGTGCCTGCTAGTGCAGGTAGCAACAAGATCCCCGATTCCAGCCAAGCCGGCGTAGGTCATCGGCCTGGCTCCGAGCGCCACGCCAAGACGCGTCATCTCTGCCAAACCGCGTGTCATCAGGGCAGCGCGCGCATTGTCTCCATAACCTAAACCGTCCGTGATACCGACAGCGATCGCGATAACATTTTTTGTGGCGGCAGCCAGTTCGACTCCGATGACATCTTTGTTGATGTAGGCTCTAAATGTTGGCGCCATGAAAAGCTTCTGAAGCCTGACAGCGACTTCATCGTCTTCAGCCGCGACTACAGTCGCGCTTGGAATGCTTAGGCTAACTTCCTCGGCATGATTCGGACCTGACAGCACACCTACTTTGGCTCCGCCGATCAGCTCCGAAATTATTTGGGTCATTCTGAGCAACGTTCCTTGCTCCATACCCTTAGTTAAGCTGACAATTATGGGCTCGCCGGTTATATGAGCAGACATCTTTTGCATCATGCTTCGCATGGCGTGTGAAGGGACAGCCACAGCTATAAATTCTTTATCTCTTACCGCTTGCGCAATATCAGAGGTCGCCTCAACTTTTGCAGGCAATTCTATATCTTTAAGATATCGCGGATTCCTAGCTGTCGCGTTGATCGTATCGACGAGGTCGGGATCTCGTCCCCAAAGAGCAACCGTATTCCCTGATTTAGCCAGCAAATTCGAGACTGCTGTTCCCCAGCTACCAGCGCCAATAACCGCGGTGTCAGCCATTATTTTCTTCTTTCTTTCTGTTGAATTTCAATTCCGTACCCTCCATCAACCTTTTTATGTTGGCCCGGTGACTAAAGAAAACCAGGACCGACGCCACAGCCGCAAAGATCAGATAAGCTGTATTCTGCCTATGAAAAATCCAGACAAGGATCGGAAAGAGCGCGGCTATGAACAATGATCCCAACGAAACATACTTAGTGGTTAACACTACTAACAACCAAACCGCTAATAGAATAAGCATAATCTCCGGAACCATAAAGAGCAAAACCCCGGTAGCGACGCCGACACCTTTGCCGCCCCGCCCCTTAATAAAAACTGAGAACATGTTGCCGAGAATGGCAGCCATGGCAACAACTACTATCAGGAAATAACCGGCGGAGCCGGATTTTACCGGAAAACTGAAAGTGCCGTTAATCAACCACACGCTGCCCGCAACAGCCAAAGCGCCCTTAAAAATATCTAAGGTCAAAACTAAAGCGGCTGCCTTGGCACCCAAAACGCGATGAACGTTGGTTGAGCCGATATTGCCACTACCGTGTTGGCGAATATCGAGGCCATAACCAATTTTGCCGACCAAATAGCCTACTGGTATGGCGCCAACGAGATAGCTGGCGAAGATAACCAGGAAGGACATCAACGTTTTTCGCCTTTTCGGAAATAAAAGTTGAGAGGTGTACCGATCAGATCGAATTCATCTCTAATATTTTTGTCCAGGAACCTTTTATATGCGTCATCAGCTATTTTTGGATCATTTACAAAAATTAAGAAAGTGGGCGGACTAGCGTCAAGTTGAGTGGCGTATCGTAATTTTAGCGACTTTCCCCTTTTTGTCGGGAGATGCCGCTTTTTCATCTTGAATAAGAACTTGTTAAGTTCAGGCGTAGAAATACGCCTTTCAAATGATTCGCGCACCTGATCAATCGCCGTGAAAAGCTTCTTCAGTCCGCGGCCGGTCGTAGCCGATGTCTTGATCACAATAGCCCAGTCAACAAATCCGAGTTTTCGAACTAGATCCGCGCTAATCTCTTCCGCCCTCTCTGTATCTATCAGATCCCACTTATTAAGCAAGATGATCAGGGCGCATTTTTTTTCACCAGCTAGTCGGGCTATGCGCTGGTCCTGGTAGGTAACGCCCACTTCAGAGTCGACCACAAAAAGAGCCACGGAAGCGTTCTCAAGGGCCTTAATGGCCCTCAAAATACCATAATACTCAAGGTTGCCAGAGAGCTTGGACAGCCGCCGGAGTCCCGCTGTATCAATAAATCTATACTCATTTTCTCCGGCTTTGACAACGGTATCTATTGCATCCCGGGTCGTTCCGGGAACTTCGGAGACCATGGCCCTCTGATCCCCTGTAATACTATTCAAAATAGATGATTTGCCGGAATTGGGGCGCCCGACAATAGCTACGCTGGTCTCATCAGTCTCAGCGGGCGGAGCCGGCATTTCAGGTAAATTATCTACTATTGTGTCTAACAGATCGCCGACCATCAACCCTTGAGCCGCCGACACAGGTTGGGGTTCACCAAGACCCAGTTTATAGAATGGCGCTAATCCACTGGTGTCCGCTGGATTGTCTAGTTTATTGACAACAAGTATCCGCGGTTTACGTCTTTTTCTGAGGATATCCGCAATATCGTGATCGTCAGGCAAAAGTCCGCTTTTTCCGTCAACAACAAACAAGACCAGGTCGGCCTCGTCGACAGCAGCTAAAGCTTGATCCCTAATGGCCATCGCTATTTGTTGATCTCCGGTTGTCTCAAGTCCACCTGTGTCCACTAAGGTGAATTCTACGCCCCGCCAATCAGCCTCGATATAATTTCGGTCACGCGTGACACCCGAGATTTTATCGACGATCGCGTGCCCGGAAGCCGCGAGCCTATTAATCAACGTAGATTTTCCAACATTTGGTCGACCGACAATGGCCGCCAGTGGTTTTGCCATCTTCCCCGCCTAACTAGATTGAGTGGTCAGAGCTTCCATGAACGCGCTCCCGCCACTTGGAACAATACGTATATCTCTCCCTGTCTTATTGATAATATCCGAAACTGTTAGATTATCCAGAAACAAACCGCCGGTATCCAACGCGACATCGGGAATTACAATCAGACCCGTTGGCTCGGCGAGATCGATCGCCTTCATGATGTCTGATCCGGAAAGCAATCCGGCCACGGAGACATCTCCACACAGAAAATCGTTTTCCGCCTTGATCAATTTAGGAATATAGCCAGTCGCCTTCGCAATGTCAGCCAGAACGAGATCGATGACCTTGGCCCCTAAGACCGAGGTCACAATATTCAACGGCCCGCGTGATCCGCTCTTTACTTTCTCCGGCACCGCCCATCCCTTCACTTCTTCAATAAAGATCCGGGAGATTCCAATACCATTTTCCACTTGCGGACAATCATCATACTCGTCCAGAGCCGGCAGGGGCGTTTGAGCCAACAAGTAGAATTCATCAGCCGCGTAGACCCATCGATAATCTTTTTCCTCCAAGGCCCGCTTCTGCCAGACTTTAAGCTGAGCGATCAATTCCAACGCCTTATCTTTGGTAAAACCCTCAAGATGCGGCAAGGCCGAACGATACCCTGTTAAGCCCACCGGCACAATACCAACTGAGCTCAAAGCAGGGAAATCTGTCCATAAGTCATTGATAGTCGCGGCTAGCTTGTCACCATCGTTTAGACCGGGGCAAACCACAATTTGAAGATGGATATCAATTCCGCCGGCAAGAAGAGCTTTGAGATTATCGAGCGCCCTGTCCACTTTCGGAGGCTCAATAAGCTCGCGCCGCACATTTGGATTTGTGCTGTGAAGCGAGACGTATAGCGGAGATAGACGCTGCTCAACTATTCTTTTTAGTTCCACCTGGCTTAGATTTGTCAGTGTAATAAAGTTGCCATAGAGAAAAGAGAGTCGAAAATCATCATCCTTTAAGTACAGGGTTTGACGTAGACCGGGCGGCAACTGATTGATAAAACAAAACTGACAGTTATTCTCGCATAACTTTTCTTTATCAAAAATCGATTTTTCGAAATATATCCCTAACGGAAACCCACTGGTGTTTTCGATCGAAACAGTCAATATTTGATCGCGGCGGAGCAGCTTGAATTCCAGAACATCTTCGATGCGGAGCATCTCATAGTCGATAACATCCCTTAGCTCGCGACCGTTAAGGGAAACCACCTTATCTTTGGCGTTAATACCGGCCTGAGCCGCGATGCCACTAGGATCAACCTTGTCGATAACCGGCAGATTGTCGGGTGAGGCCACCCTCAAACTAGTTAAACTCCTTTATAGCCTCGACAACTTCTTGCACGAGCCACTCCGGCGTTGACGCCCCCGCTGTCAAACCGACGGTATCTACTTTCTTAAACCAAGTCGCCTTTAGTTCCTTGGATGTCTCGATGTGATGAGTAAGCGTACCTGTGGCCTCGCAGATTTGCGCCAGCCGCGATGTGTTAGCACTGTTTTTTCCGCCAACAACAATCATCACACTAACTTTCTCGGCCAGCTTTTTAGCGGAATGCTGCCTTCGGCTAGTCGCGCCGCAAATGGTATTAAAAACTTTTAGCTCGGTGGCCAGAGCGGCGAGACCGGCCACGATTTGTTGAAAGTTCTCTAATGGCTGGGTGGTTTGAATAACCACACCAATAGCTTTGCCGCGCAAGCCTTTAGGGATATCCTCAACTTTTTCTACCACGACGGCCCGGCCTTTTGCGTGGGCCAAAATGCCAATGATTTCCGGATGATCTTTTTCACCGATAATAATCAAATCGTAGCCCCCATTAACTAGATCCGCGGCCCGCTGTTGGGTATTGGCAACAAAGGGACAGGTGGCATCAACAATCGACAGCCCTTTCTTACTGGCCTTATCGATGATCACAGGATCGACTCCGTGGGTGCGCACAATAATTGTTCCTTTTTCAGTTTTATCAAGATTGACAACGGGCTCAACGCCCAGAGCCCTAAATGACTCGACTACTTGAGGATTATGGATAATCGGTCCAAGCGTAAAGATAGGCGTCTTTTGGCTCCTGACTGCCTCATCGGTCATTCGCAGAGCTCGCTCAACGCCATAACAATAACCTGCTTGACTGGCAAGTGTTACTTTCATTAAACGGGCTCACCCAGGAGCGTTCTTATTTCTTCCATAATCTTGCGCGTCATCTGTTCGATTATCTCCTTTTTCTCACCAGTGGTTCCACACTGAATCGGTTCGCCAAATCTAACTTCAATCGTCGCCCTGCGCGGCAAAGCTTTTCCGTCTGGAATAACTTTGTCGGCACCCAGTATAGCAGCGGGTAATATCTGCGCCCCGCTTTTGAGGGCAATCAAAGCGGCTCCAGGTAACCCTTCTTTTGTTTCTCCCCGCTCTCTTGACCCTTGCGGGAATATGCCTACCACTCCACCCTCTTTCAGTTTATTGAGCGCTGTTCTCACGGCCCGTCTGTCAAAACCCTCTCTTTGCACAGGAAACGCGTACAAGCGACGGATCAACCAGCCAAGACCCGGAATCTTAAATAACTCGGCCTTAGCCATAAAAGCAATGGGACGACGCGACGCTAACCCGAGCAGAACCGGATCTAAATAACTCGTGTGATTGGCAACAAGTAGCACCGGTCCGCTAACAGGTATATGAGATCTATTTGATACCGAAAACCGATAAAAAAGTCTAAATATTGGCCAAAGGACTATTTGCAACACCCTGTAGATCATACGGCGACCAAAGCCATAATGCTTTCCACAACTTCTTCAATTGATTTATTTGTCGTGTCAACTAAATGAGCGTCTTTAGCTTTTGCAAGCGGGCTAACGGCGCGTTTCGAATCTATGCTGTCGCGAGCCGTTAATTCCTTTTCGATAACAGCTGCCTCCACTTCAACGCCTTTGCTCCTCAGTTCGTTAAGCCGCCTCTCAGACCGAGCCTCATGGCTAGCTGTCAAGAATATCTTTATATCCGCATCCGGAAATACGACAGTACCAATATCCCGGCCCTCAATGACCAGATCCCCGAAAGCATCAGCCAGTGATCTTTGTTTTGCGACAAGACAGGCGCGGACTCCTTTAGCGCTTGAGACAATCGAGACGGCGTCCCCGACATCCGGCAATCTGATCTCATGGGTCACGTTCCGGCCGTCGATAAGGATTTTAGAATCACTCAGGTCGATCTGGCTCTGCTCAGCCAATCGCCCAAGCGCCGCTTCGTTCGTTAGATCCATTCCCGCGTCAAGCGCACTCCACGTGACAGCTCTGTACATGGCGCCGGTATCAACATACCCATAGCCCAACTTCTCAGCCAGCTTCCTGGCGATTGTGCTTTTTCCGGCACCGGCCGGTCCATCTATGGCGATTATCATGACTATATGATACAAGGGCGGACAAAAGTGCGCTAGTTAAGAAAAAAGTGGGAAAGGGGACGTTGGGGTAATTCGGTGACGTAATTCGGTGACACAATACTTAATTCGAATTATGGGGACACGTACTTAATTCTAAAAATAGAATTAAGAACGTGTCCCCATAATTAAGTATTGTGTCACCGAATTACCCAACCAACGTTCCTTAATCTGCTAGGTTTTTTAGGGCGTCTTTCAGAATTTCCAGCTGGCGTCCGTATTCAGCCCAATCACCGTCTTTTTGGGCCTTTTCTGATTTATCAAAAGCTTTGGATGCTTTTTGAACGAGCTCTTCTCGAGTGGCCGGTTTTTCATCACCGGTCTTCTTGGAGGCTGTCTTCTTCGACGGCGGCTTCGAGACTTCTTCGCCCAATAAACTATTCAGGGCTTCCTCGAGAGTTTCCTCCATAACCACTTTGTCACCCAGAGCGGCCGCCACTCTTTTCAATTCCGGAAACTCACTCGCTTCCGCCTGCAGATAGATAGGTTCGACATATAAAATGGACTCGTCGATCGGAACGACAAGTAGATTGCCGCGAATAACACGTGACCCGCGTTGGTTCCATAAGCTTAGTTGACGTGATATCTCAGTATCCTGATCAAGGCGCGATTCGATCTGCAGCGGTCCGAAAACCAATTTATCTTTCGGAAACGTGAAAAGAGCCAATTTGCCATAGTTTGGCGCATCGCTTCTCGCGGCCAACCAGGCAATCATATTATTCTTATTTGTTGGCGTAAACGGCAAGATCAAGGCAAATTCCTGTTTGGTTTCACCGGGTAGTTGCATGATCATATAGTAAGGGTCCATAACCGTTGACTCAGTATCATATATCTCGTTCGGCAGAGCCCACAGATCCTCGCGGCCAAAAAAGACTTGCGGGTCGGTCATATGAAAAGACGAGTAGACCTCGGCCTGTATTTTAAATAGAACCTCCGGATATCTAATATGCTTCAGGAGACTTTTTTCCATGCTTTTCAATGGCTTGAAAACGCCTGGAAACGCGCGGGCGTATGCTGCGATTATCGGATCTTTGTCGTCAGCGATGTAAAAATCTATGTCGCCACTGTAGGCGTCAACAACTGCTTTTACTGAATTGCGAATATAGTTTTGCCCATTCTCCGCCGGTTCGGCATAAGGGTATCTATTGGTCATAGTATAGGCATCGACGATCCAAAAAAGGCGGCCTTTGTCGATCACAATATAAGGATCAGAATCATAAGATAAAAACGGCGCGACAGTCTGCAGCCGCCCAATTATGTTTCTGTGAAACATAATTCTACTTTCGGATGTCAGCGCGTCGCTGATTAGCAACTTTGCGGTTCCGAAGCGATACGAGAAAGCCAAACGCCTCCAGTAATTGCTTAACTCAATCCCGCTGTTCCCCTTATAATCCGTATATTCATTATGATCACCGGCCGGATAGTTAAACTCTTTTGTTTTGGTTTTGATTATGGCGTAATCATCTGGCGCTTCTCCGTAGTAGATCTCCGGTCGATCAATTTCCAGATTGGAAACCGTGGACGTAGGGGGAATGTTTTTGACCGTCAACTCGGGCAAGCCTTCCTTTGTTACTTCGTTAACAGGGCTGGCCACGACGCCATAGCCATGAGTATAAACGAGGTGTTGATTAATCCATGACTTTGCCTTGTCGGGCAGATCATCGGTTATCATTTCCCGGGCGGACAAGGCCATCTGACGATATTGCCCATTAATGAAATAACGATCTAAGTCAACATCTCTAAAACTGTAATAGAGACGTATTTCTTGAATTTGACTGTAGGTTTTCTTGAGCGGCCGCCAATCCCACAACCGAAGACTATCGATTGTGCCACTATTTTTCTCAAGAGTCTCTCGCGTGAGGTTGGACAAAGCGGGAAACTTCTTGCGCTCAACATCTTCGAGCGCAAAAGCCTTTCTAGTAAACTTGATCCCTTTTGCTATAAACGGTTCTTCCTTAGCGAATTCATTCGGAGCAACTCTGTATTGTTGAACTACGACGGGTAGCGCTACGGAACCGACAATCCAGACAACCCCTACAGCCACAATACCCATAATCCCGATGCCCCACCGGTTAAACAAGCCGCTAATGATAAGTAGAAGCGCGGCGGTGGCAGTCACGATCACAAGAGTATTATAAGCAGGCAATTGGACATAGACATCGGTATAGCTAGCCCCGAAAACTACGCCGCGAGACGAATAGACCAGCTTAAACGCGGCCACCCACCACTCGACAGATAATACAACCAAAACCAAAGCACCCAACACGGTCAAGTGGATTCTGGCTTTTGGATAAACAGCTTTCAACCCTTGACCAATATTAAAACTGCCGCGAATCAAGTGAACGATTACCGCTAATCCAAGGGCAAGCAAGAGAATAAACCAGAGAAAGCTCTGGACGATTTCAATTGCCGGCAAAATGAAAAAGTAGAAACTGACATCTCTGCCAAATAGAGGATCTTTAACCCCTGAGCTGACATAGGAAAAGTATTTTAACCAGACCTCCCAAAAAGCAGCCATCGAGATGCCGACCAAGGTCGCCACCACCGCCGAGCCGGTATAGGCAGCTAGAGCGAAATATCTGTCGAGATATACGCGCCCCTTTTGAATAAGCTGCTCGAGCTCGGCACTTTTTGAAATAAAATGAATATTGGGAGACAAGACCTTAGCCAGCCATATATTGAGCGCTAAGACTATGAACGTGACTACTCCAAAACCAAACCCGACACCCAGGCGATAGACCCAGCTGGTAACAAATATCTGCTCGTATCCAAGTTGAACAAAAAGCAACCAGTCGGTAAAAGTTGTGGCGCCAATAAAGAACAGTATGACAGCAGCTGCTAATAAGGTTCCGATGATTATGCGTAGTCGGTTCATTGGTGTGGATTGTACCACAATGGGTTGATAACCAAACTACTATCCGGCAATAGAGACCAGTTCCGCGCCTAAGGATTGTAGACATTTGAAGAATCCGGGAAACGAGACATCAACTGCGTCCGGGTTGTTGATAGTTGTTTCACCTGTGGCGACCGTTGCCGCCACCGCCAACATCATGGCCAAACGGTGATCCCCGTGGCTGTCGACATCGGCGCCAAAAAGAGGTGTTGGCCCATCAATCAAAAAACCATCGGGCGTGCCTGTGATCCGGGCGCCCATTTTTTTCAACTCACGTGCGACCAAGCTGATTCTGTCGGTTTCTTTTACACGTAATTCAGCAGCGTCCTTTACCACAGTTTGACCATCTGCCTGAGTCGCCAGCAGGGCCACCAAGGGCAGCTCGTCAATTATCCTGGGAATAATATCGCCACCGATCTCTAAACTCCTGAGCGTTGACTTAAGCGCCGTCACTGATCCAGACCTTTCGCCCCCGAACTCGGCTTGATCGGCTATTTTAACTCCTGCCCCCATGCGCTCTAAAACCTCGATAAAACCAGTTCGCGTCGGATTCAGACCGGAATTCTGTACCGTTATTTCAGACGCCCCTGATAGCGCGCCGGCGGCTAAGAAAAACGCGGCTGATGAAAAATCTCCGGGAACAACTATTTCCCGGCCGCTAAATTGCTGGCGACCTTGGACAATAATCCGTCGGCCTTCTGCTTGCTCTTCTATAGAGATAGCCGCGCCGAGGTAATTTAACATGATCTCAGTGTGGTCGCGGGAACGCACGGGCTCTATCACCGTGCTCTCGCCCTCAGCCAGGATACCCGCTAGAATCACCGCTGTCTTAACCTGAGCGCTGGCGACGGGTAGCCGATATTCTGTGCCTTTTAGTTGGCCGCCCACGATAGTCAAAGGGGGAAGCCTGCCACCTTCTCGAGCCCAGAGTTTTCCACCCATCAAGGCAATAGGCTCAATTATGCGATCAACGGGCCGCTTCCTGATTGAACTGTCGCCGGTGATAACTGAGACTCCGGCTTGAGCCGCCAGGACCGCGGGAAGCACACGCAAGGCCGTCCCCGAGTTGCCGACATCCAGAACATCCTTAGGCTCGTCTAAACCATAAAAGCCCCGGCCCAGAAGTCTGGTCTCATCACCTGCGCGCTCAATTTCGACACCCAGATTCTGCAAGATCCGCAACGTGCTCAAACAATCCTCTGAAGGTAATATATTGAGAAGTCGCGACTCACCCTCAGCAATAGCTGAAAAAATCAGCGCTCTGTGGGTAATTGATTTGTCTCCCGGAATGGAAATAGTGCCCGCAAGCGGTCCCGGTCCCTGAATTACAACTTTTTCGCTCATTCTTTGGAACCAGAACTTTCCCGGCTTTCGGTGATTTTATGCCCTAGGTTTTTGAGTTCTGAAAGCGCCTTATGAATACGAGGGCTATCGTTAACCAAGAGCTTAACCACCCCACTGTCGCCGCCTAAATGTACGATCTGTATGTCCTCAATGTTTATCCCAAGTTGACCAAAGGTCAAAGTTATCTGACTTATGATGCCCGGCTTATCGCTTACCGAGATATTGAATTCGCGAATAACGGTAGTTGCTGCTGCGCTCGACATCGACGCGCGTCGATCTTTGGCCGTGGCCAGAATCTTTAACAACCGGTCTCGATCGCCAACGGTTATCACCTGCCGGATATTGTTTAAGCCGGCAGTGAGCTTGTCAATGCTGACAGCGATCGCCTCTTTATTGTCTAGACATATATCAGCCCACAACTCTGGATTGCCCGAAGCTATTCTGGTCAAATCCCTGAAGCCTCCGGCAGCAAAGAGAAGTCGATTTTCGCCTTCTTCTTCAACAGCCGCAACTACATTTACCAGTGCTGTCGCTGTTAAATGTGGAAGATGGCTAACGCCGGCTACGATCTCATCGTGTTTGTTCGGACTAAGGGCCATAACTTTAGCGCCTAGATTAGTTAGTAATTGGTGAAGTTTTTGAAAAGCATCCGGGCTAGTTCTCGTCGTAGGCGTCAAAACATAGACAGAATCTTTCAAAAGCTCCGGTGTCGCGGCCTGCAGGCCCGCTTGTTCAGAACCGGCAAGTGGATGACCGCCGATAAAATTGGTAGTGGGCGGCAAGGCCTTTTCCGCAATTTCAACGATCGCGGTTTTTGTCGAACCAACGTCTGTGACAATTGTTTCCTCGCCAACCACAGAAGCGATCGCCTCAATAACACGGGGAACTATCAGTACCGGTGTGGCGATAAAAACAAAATCAGCGCCCGCGCAACTAGACTCGATATCCGAGGCAATCTCGTCGATTACTCCTTGAGACAGCGCCTCGCTCTGAACGTCGGAGTCGATATCAAAGCCGGTTACTGTCACTTGAGGCCACCGGGATTTGACGGCTAAACTGATTGAGCCGCCAATAAGACCAACGCCAATGACTGTGACCTTTTGAGGTTCGGCCATCTTCAGCTAGACTTTCTTGCCAAGCACCGCGGCAATCGGTTTTATCTTCTCCATTAATCCCGCAAAAGCCTTGAGATCCAGAGATTGCGGTCCATCGCACCAAGCCTCTTCCGGATTGGGGTGAACCTCTACCATTATTCCGTCAGCTCCGGCGGCCAGCGCCGCTAGGGACATTGGTTCCACTAAGCTGCTCTTTCCCGTTGCGTGCGACGGGTCGACAATGACTGGTAAATGACTCAAGCTCTTGGCGATTGGGATCATGCTTAAATCGAGAGTATTTCGAGTTGCTTTCTCAAAAGTGCGGATGCCTCGTTCACAAAGAATAATCTGTCTGCTGCCACCCTTAACGACATATTCCGCTGCCATCAATAGTTCATCAACAGTTGCTCCAAAGCCTCTTTTGAGCACAATCGGTTTGCCAGTGCTCCCAGCTTCAAGCAATAGAATGAAATTCTGCATATTCCGTGTGCCGATTTGAATAACATCAGCGTGTTCCGCTACTACTTCTACATCACGAACATCAAGAAGCTCTGTAACAATCGGCAGGCCGGTCTTCTTGCCAGCGGCAGCCAACATTTTCAACCCGGCCTCACCTAATCCCTGAAAACTGTAAGGGGAGGTTCTGGGCTTAAACGCGCCGCCTCTTAAGAAAGTCGCGCCGGCGGCTTTAGCTTTTTCCGCCGCCTCCGTCATCTGTTCTTCTGTCTCGATAGAACACGGCCCGGCAATGACAGCAAATGTGTCTCCACCGATCTTGCTGCCTTTAACTTCTATAACTGTATCTTCAGATTGAAACTCGCGACTGACAAACTTATAAGGTTTTTGAATCGGAATCACATTTTCAACGCCGGCAACTGCCTCAAGCGGGACTTTTGAAATATCTTCACGAGAGCCGATAACGCCAATAACCGTCTTAAACTCGCCTCGCGAAATATGAGCGCCCAGTCCAGCTTTTTCCAGCCGATCGATCACATGCTGTACTTCTGCCTCACTAGCCCCTTCTTTCATGACGACCATCATATTCGCTAAATCCCCCTTTGCCGTACCTTTTGTTATTAGATACCTTACATTCTTTAGGCCAGAGATTCCAACACTTTTATTAACTTGGTGTTTTCTTGATCAGTCCCCAGAGTAGCTCTTATGTACTCGTTGTCACCAAGAACGCGTACGATCAGCCCCTCAGCTTTAAGCGTCTCGAAAGCACGCATCGGAGGTATTCCGGGATTAAAGTAGACAAAATTTGTCTGTGATTCTGATCGCCGCATGCCAAGCCGGTCCAATGCCTCCTCCAAACGCTTCCTTTGTTCTTGATTGGACTGACTCCGCGCATTCACTTCATTTTGATCGTCAAGGCTGGCGGTGGCGCCAACTTGAGCGGGCGTATTGATATTGAAAGGTTCTCGAACTTTATCTATCGCCTCCAGGATTTCGGCCGGTACAACCCCGTAGCCAATTCGGGCTCCGGCTAGGCTATAGATTTTAGAAAAAGTCCGCAAAACAATGATGTTTTGATGATTCTGTAGAAAATCGAGGGCAGTGCGATATTCCGAATCGTTAACATACTCATGATAGGCCTCATCAAAACAGACAAGAACATCTTCAGGGACTAGTTTTAGAAAGTCGTTAATTTCCCCGGCGTGGACAATCGTGCCTGTAGGGTTGTTGGGATTACAAACAAAAATAAGCTTGGTCTTATCTGTAATTTGGGCCGCCATAGCCTTGAGATCGTGCTTCATATTATTGAGTGGCACTTTTACCGCAATAGCACCCATGATCGCGGTGACGATCGGATAAACAAGAAACGAGGGATCAGCCATGACTACTTCATCGCCGGGGCTCAACACAACTTGCGCCAGCAACCGAATCAGCTCGTTTGAACCATTGCCGATCGCAAGAGTTTCTCTAGGCAAATCAAGAAGGC
>JAUWRD010000145.1 GCA_030610765.1 Actinomycetes bacterium | reverse complement strand
TACATATATCCGGGATAACCACGGCGTCCCGGCACTTCTTCTCGAGCTGTCGAAACCTCGCGCAAAGCCTCACAGTAGTTTGTCATATCTGTTAAGACCACCAAGACTTGCATGTCGTGCTCAAAAGCCAGGTATTCGGCAACAGACAGAGCGCACCTGGGTGTCATGATTCTTTCTATTGTTGGATCATCAGCTAGATTTAGAAAGAAAATCACCTTTTCAAGCGCTCCGCTTCTTTCAAAATCCCAGCGGAAAAAGGAGGCCTCCCTATGGGTAATTCCCATAGCCGCAAATACGATAGCGAACTCTTCACCGCTTTTGACTTTTGCTTGCCTGATTACTTGAGCGCAGAGCTCATTTGCCGGTAGCCCCGAACCAGAAAAAATTGGCAGCTTCTGACCGCGCACAAGGGTATTTAAGCCATCAATGGAAGAGATGCCGGTTTGTATGAAATCGGCCGGTTGCTGCCTGGAGCATGGATTGATCGGCGCTCCACCAACGTCGAGCCTCTTTTCTGGAATCATATGCGGACCACCGTCAATAGGATCGCCGCGTCCGTTAAGCACTCTACCAAGCATTTCAATAGATACGTCAATCTTGGCGACTTCCGCAGTGAAGAGCAAAGAAGTTTTTTCAATATCTATACCGTCGGAGCCTTCGAAGACCTGCACAACAGCATAGCCCTCCCCGGCCTCTAAAACCTGGCCTGTCCGTTGAACTCCATTTGGCATATTAACGTGAACCATCTCACCGTAGCCGACGTTGGACACACCTTCCACGACCAAGAGCGGGCCTGCTATGTCACGTATGGTTCTAAGTTCCCAGCTTAGCAAGGAAACGTCGTCAATTTTAAAGGAAGAAGCGTCTTTTTTGCTTTTCATCAAAGCACCTCGATTTCGGCAATTGTTTTTCCGACTTCACTCGTTAAGCTCTTTAGTTCTTCGAGCGCTTGATCATTGGCGATCTCCTTCATTCGGGAAATCCGCGATTTTAGGGGCAGTTCAGTGATTTGCGTAAGTATTACTCCCCGGCGAATTGCCTCGGCCGCCGACTTGTGAAACGTTAAGATCACATTGAGCATTTCCAGTTGCTTTTCTAGGGGGCAAAATGCATCGACTTCATGAAAAGCGAATTGTTGCAGAAAATCCTCGCGGAGCATTCTAGCCACTTCAAGTAGAGCTCTTTCGGATTCCGGGAGAGCGTCCGGGCCGATAAGTTGGACGATTTCTTGAAGTTCAGATTCGCGTTGGAGAATCTCCATGGCCTCCTGGCGAAGCTGACCGTAATTACTTGAGACGTGTTCAGAATAATATTCTTGGATCCGATCAAGAAAAAGAGAGTAGCTTTTGATCCAGTTTATGGCTGGGAAATGGCGTCGATGAGCAAGGTTCGTGTCGAGTGCCCAGAAGGCTCCTGCTATTCTCAAGGAGTTCTGCGTCATCGGCTCAGAAAAGTCACCACCTGGAGGCGAGACCGCTCCAATAATTGTTACTGACCCGACTCGATCTTGACTGCCGCTGGCCACGACCCGACCGGCTCTTTCGTAAAAATTTGCCAATCTCGTGGCGAGATAAGCGGGATATCCTTCTTCACCCGGCATCTCTTCGAGGCGTCCAGAGACTTCTCTCAAGGCTTCGCCCCATCTAGAGGTCGAGTCAGCCATTAAAGCTACGTCGTAACCCATATCACGATAGTATTCAGCGATAGTAATTCCAGTATATATAGAAGCCTCGCGCGCAGCGACAGGCATATTTGACGTGTTGGCGATCAGAACTGTTCTATCCATCAGCGGGGCGCCGCTTTTTGGGTCTACAAGCTCAGGAAATTCTGTAAGCACTTCGGTCATCTCATTACCGCGTTCACCGCAGCCCACGTAAATAATGATATCAGCGTCGGCCCACTTAGCTAAGGTCTGCTCTGTAACTGTTTTACCGGTTCCGAAACCGCCCGGGATGATGGCGGAGCCCCCTTTAGGTATGGGAAAGAGAGTATCGAAAACTCGCTGGCCGGTTATTAAAGGTGTTTCCGGATCAAGCTTTCTCTTTCGAGGCCTGGGTTTGCGCACGGGCCAAGTTTGTCGCATGAAAAGCGGCACTTCACCTTCGATCTCACCGACAGCTTCATCTATTTTATAATCACCTTCTTTAATTTTTGTGATCTCACCCTGGGTCCCATCGGGGATCATGATTTTATGAACGATGCTGCTGGTTTCTTGAACTGTGCCTACTATGTCTCCGGCGATCACGCTATCGCCTACGGAAGCAGTTGGGGAGAAGTGCCACTTTCGATCCCGGTCCAAAGGGCTAACCGAGCTTCCCTTAGGTATGTAAACCCCGGATTCTTTGCTTATTATCGGCAAGGGTCGTTGAATGCCGTCATAGATTGATGTGAGCAGACCAGGACCTAGTTCAACGGCGAGCGACGATTCTTCGCTGGTGACCGATTCGCCGACTGTAAGACCCGACGTGTCTTCATAGACCTGGATCACAGCTACGTCTCTTCTCATCTTAATGATTTCACCAATGAGGCCAATCTCACCAACCCTGGTGATATCGTACATTCTTGAGCCAACCATGTTTTTTGCCTCGACAACGGGCCCTGTAATTCTGGCGATTGTTCCCTGAATCATTTGTCTCTCACCTCTTTAGCAATTAGAAGTCTTTTAATTAATTCTTCAGCCTGATATCGAAGCCAACCGCTCTTTTAATAAACGCTGACAGGTATTCATGACCCTCTCCCAGCTCCTCAAAGTCTAATTTTGAGGGTATCGGCAAGACAATTGGACGATATAATTTTTCGGTCTTTGCTTGAAGCGCGGCGCCAATTTCAGCAAAATAGTCTTCATCCATAGCGATTATTCCGGCACGATCATCATTTATTGCCCTGGCCAGCTCAATTCTCGCCTCATCGGCTGATCGCGCAGTTAAAACATCAACTCCCGCTAACGCAAAGCCAGCGGACGCGTTCGGGTTTGTTATTATCATCAGCTTATACATTAGCCAAACACCAGCGCTTCTCTGATTTTTTCTTCTGGCATACCGACGATCTGCCCTCTGACTATGATCCGCAAGTTGACGATCTCATTTAGTTTGGCCCATATATAAGCGATGATTACCGCGACGCTAAGAGGGTCTGCCCGGAAGAGGCTGATATTGGCGCTAATCATAAAAGACTCTAAAGATCGCTCAATTCTGGAAAAGAGTCCGCTGGTGATGAACTCTTCCCACCCTTCTGATATGGGTTTGTTGTAGGGAGTTTCCTTAAGATTCGAAATAATGTCGCCGGCATCATCAAGATTGGCCATTGTCTCAAAGGAGACTTTGTTAATGTATTTGCCGCCGCTTAAGAAAAACTCCATCTTTTTTTCTTTAGACAATTTATCCCTGGAAAGGCGCAGCAAAGTCATCATATTGATGACATCGACTTCCCTCATTAGTACCTCTTTTACCAGGGAAGCGTCG
>JAUWRD010000209.1 GCA_030610765.1 Actinomycetes bacterium | reverse complement strand
TCTGGCTCAAGGAGGGGAGACCGCGTTCTTGACGGACCCTTCATCTCTTGAGCAGGCGCCGGGACACTTTGTTGTTAAGGCGGAAAAGAACGGTTGGTTGGCAGTCGATAATTGCCGGGCTCTTGGCGAGGCCGCCACACTTGTTAGCGGGAGGATTCACGACAAGGGCGAAAGCGATCTGGGAGCCGGTTTGGTGATGAAGCTCAAGGCTGGAGCAGAGGTTTTGAAGGGCTCGCCGCTCGTTGACATTTTCTATTCGGACGAACTATGGTTGCCTCAGGCCAAAAAGCTGGTTTCTAAGGCCTTGACTGTTGTTTCAGAGAAACCCGACGACCGGCCACTCATTTATGATGGGCGTTGCTAAAAAGGAAGAGGCTTAAATATGACTACTAAAGTTAGGTTCGCTCCTAGCCCGACCGGCTATCTACACGTCGGTGGCGCGCGTACCGCTCTGTTTAATTGGCTTTTCGCAAAGCATACAGGCGGAAAGTTTATTCTAAGGATTGAGGATACCGACAAAGAGAGGTCAACAGAGGAAGCGATCGAGGCAATTTTGGCTTCAATGTCCTGGCTCGGTCTCGATTGGGATGAAGGCCCGTTTTATCAGACTGAGCGTTTGGATATCTATCAGAAAGAGGCGCAAAAACTGGTCGAATCCGGCAGCGCCTATGAGTGCTATTGCACACCTGAGGAACTTGAGAAACGGCGCCAGGAAGCGCTGTCATCCAGGGGTGCGCCTAGATATAACAGGCGTTGCCATGACTTGTCGTCAAAGGAGGCGTCAGCCTACCAGGCGCGCGGGTTAAAACCATCCATTCGTTTTTATTCAGAGGACAAAGGCGAGACCATTGTCGAAGATCTAGTGCGAGGCCGGGTGGTATTTGACAATGCTGAGCTTGACGATCTGATAATTATGCGACCAGATGGCCTGCCAACATATAATTTTGCCGCGGTCATTGATGATCTGGATATGGGGATGACCCACGTGATTCGCGGCGAAGATCATCTACCAAACACCCCCCGACAGATCCAGATATATAAAGCCATGGAGGCCAAACCACCGGCTTTCGCTCATCTCTCGATGATCCTGGGTGAAGACAAAGCGCCCCTTAGCAAACGACACGGGGCAGCATCGGTTGAGGTCTTTCGGGATCAAGGCTATTTATCCGACGCGCTTATCAATTTCCTGGCTCTTTTGGGTTGGGCGTTTGATGACAAAACTACTCTTTTTTCGAGAGAAGAGCTTAAGACCCATTTTGGCCTCGACAAAGTGACAAAAAGCCCGGCTGTTTTCGACACAGCCAAGTTGGACTGGATGAATGGCCAATATATAAGAGATCTATCCGACGCCGAGCTGACCGAAAAACTCTTACCATTTTGGCAAGATGCTCAATTGCTGCCGGCTGAGGAAATTACCGGGGAAATGAGAGAAGAATTAATTTTTCTAGCTTCGATTTGCCGGGAGAGGTTGATCAAGCTTTCCGACATTATTGGTTTAACAGACTTCTTTTTTAAAGACGTGGATTTTGACGAACGCGCCGTCAACAAAGTGCTGAAGAAAGAGGGAGCAAAAGAGAGCTTGGAAGCTGTCGCTGCCAAACTCAACTCAATTGATAACTGGTCGCATCAAGTTATAGACGAAGAGCTCAGGGCATTGGCAGAGGAGATCGGAATAAAGCCGGGTAAGCTTTTTCAGCCGATCAGGGTAGCCATAAGTGGTCGGATGGTAAGCCCGCCTCTCTTTGAAAGTCTTGAGGCTCTAGGGAAAGAGACCAGCCTTGCGAGGATAGATGCGGCCAAAACCCTCACCTAGTTCATGGGGTCAGGTCTTTAATCTTGACA
>JAUWRD010000213.1 GCA_030610765.1 Actinomycetes bacterium | reverse complement strand
GCAAGGGCTGGAAACACTTTAGCAAATACGACCCAAGTTACATGTTACCCGCGGTTACTCCCGCCATTGTCGAACAGATCTTAGCCAACTCCAAGACTTGTCCAGTTACGATCACCGGTGGCGAGCTCTATACTAACAAGGGACGATTCTGTCTGGCTCAGTGCTGTTTACCGTTGTTCTATGGTAACGGCGGACCTTATACGCACGACCCGCTGGGCAAGTATTTAGCCTTAGACTCTAACTTACGAATCACGAAGCCCGGTGACTTGTTGAGACTTGTAAAATATTTTAACCAAAATGAAGAGTTTCGTCAAAAAATGATAAGCGATTTATGGCGAGAGACTGAACCCGACTATTCGTTGCTCGACAATTGCGTCGACGACGTCTTGCGAGGCCGCGATACGGGTTCTGATGAGTGGTGGAAGAGATTCGGGGGATATAGACAATGAAACGTAAGCGACTTGACAAGGGATAAGTTATGAATAACGACGCGTTTGAAATTGTCGATAATCGACTGATCTCGACGAGAAATGGAGTGATCGTCCCAAACGACGAGCCGATTTTTATTCTGCGAGCAAGAGACTCGAAAGCCTTGAGTGTGATTCGAGTTTATCAATCGATATTCTCACCAACGACCAAAAATTGGAAATTGGCTCAAAAAATATTCGACGACTTCGACGACTTTAGAAATCGCTTTCCGCGAAAAATAATGGAGCCGAACGAACTCTATTGACGCGAAATAAGACGGTTAAGACGGTTAAGATGGTTAAGACGGTTAAGACAGTTAAGACGGTTATTGATTATTAAATCATACGTAAGGAGACCATAAAATGACAGAGAAAGAAAAATTTGCAGCGCAGGCGATCTGCGTTTGCACGATTTTATTTATAGCGTCGGTGATCTTAGTCTTGGTCTCTAAATTAGTTCGATACTTGATGTTCTAAACAGAAAGGAGATTAGAATGCTGCCTCAAAACGTAAAAGAAAGAATAGATCGATATGCTCGCCAAGGAATACCTACGTGATAAGGGCCAATGGATTTATGATCGTCGAGGCTGAGACGGGAGGAGGAGACCGTGAAGACGTTTAAGTCGGAGAGCGATTTTGCGCGGTGGTTTTGCAAGAGACTGGAGGCGGTCAATGCCTTCGTCATACCGGTGGTGGGCTCGCGGATGCAGAAGAATGGCGTTCCAGACAGATACGTCTGTCATCGGGACTTCCGGGGATGGCTGGAATTCAAAAAAGACAAAGGAAAGGTGACCGACCTGCAGCGAATCACGATGCTGCGACTCATTGACCGTGGCGACACGTGCTTGGTGGTGAGACTCCGGTCGCCGGGAGCTAGTCGCCCTGCTCAAGAGCAACAAATAGAGATTGAGTCACCGGACGGCGAACTTTTGGGAAGAGTCAAGCTGAACGGGTCGTCGTCACCGGACGCCGTGCGAGGCCGGGGCCGGGAGCTAGTCACCCTGCTTCTGGGTGGGTGCTTTTAGAAAGGAGAACGAGCCTTAGCGAGGTCAAATGAGATGGCCAAGAAATTATATAAACTTCCCAGGTTTTGTAGCTTTGAGAT
>JAUWRD010000154.1 GCA_030610765.1 Actinomycetes bacterium | reverse complement strand
GAAGACGCTGATGAAGAGGGCATTAAATTTATATTTCTAGCGAGCCCCATTTGCATCAAGGGTAACAAGTCCGGCCGGGTAAATGGCATTGAATGCCAGAGAATGGAGCTTGGCGCCAAAGACAAAAGCGGCCGGTGCCGGCCAGTGCCGATTGAGGGCAGCGAGTTTGTGCTTAAGGTTGATACGGTTATGTCGGCTATCAGTCGAACTCCGGAAGCTCAATGGCTCGATAAAACGGACGTCGAAATTCATCCCCGATGGGGGACGATTGTTACAAATAAGACAACGGGTGAGACATCGAAGCCGGGGGTATTTGCGGGAGGCGATGTTAGTTTGGGCGCGGATATCGCTATTGCGGCGATTGGCGGCGGCAAAAGAGCCGCTTTCTCAATTCACGCCTACCTAAGCGGCGGCGACATTAAGAAAGCGCATATTCCCAAACCAATAATGGCTCTCGTTAAGCCTCTTTATGGTAATGAAGTCAGGCAAGAGGGAGCCAAACTCAAACCAAAAGAAAGAGTTAAAAGTTATGTCGAAGTAGAGTTGGGTTTGTCGGAAGAGCAAGCTCTAGTTGAAGGTAAACGATGTTTGTCATGCGAGAGCGAAACGTGTATCGGGTGTAATATCTGCGCCGATAATTGCCCCGCGGACGCTATTCACATTGAGGTGACCCAGAACAAAAAGAACAGAAAGATAAAGACTTGGGATCTTAAGGTGGACAGGTGTATTTTTTGCGGAATTTGTGTCGAGGTGTGTCCAACTAAAACTCTTTACCACACTCATAAATATGAATTAGCTGAAAGCGACTACGATTGCTTTGACAAGCATAAAGACTATCTTCTTCGAGGCGAGGACCCAATCGAAAAAGAGGGCTGGACGTTGCCTCACAAGCATGTGCTGACAATGCCAATGCTTTCAGCGGACAAGCCAAGGAAGAATAAGAATGAGGGCTGGGCATTGAACGACTACCCCGGCGGCGAAGACAAAGAAGGTGGAGAATGACCGTAGCTTCAGCTATCTTCTATTTTTTCGCGGCCATTTTAATATTTTTCTCAATCAAGGTAGTGACTACCAAGAATCTATTTCACAGTGTTATGTCCGCCTTCGCTGTTCTTCTAGGGACAGCCGGCCTGTTTTTCTTGTTTAATGCTGAATTCCTCGGTATTGTTCAGATTCTTATATACGCCGGCGCAGTCACTATCCTAGTTCTTTTTGTCGTCATGTTGACTACCGCCGGGCCCAAATACAGAATTGTCTGGGAAACTCCGCTGAACATCTGGATTTTTGTTTTCGTAATTCTATTTGGCGGTATGCTTGGCATGATAGTGCTGTCGATACAATGGCCGGTGGCCAAACCTGTGGCGTTGCATGGAGTAACAGAGGCGCTGGCAACTAGACTTTTCGTTGAGTATTTACTTCCTTTCGAAGTTGCTTCGATATTGCTTTTGGCGGCGCTTATCGGCTCAATTGTGTTAGCGAGGCGTGACTGACGTGGACATAACTCTTAATCAAGTACTAATTCTCGCAGCGATTCTGTTTTCTATAGGCACTTTCGGGGCTCTGACGCGAAAGAGCATCGTCATTGTAGTCATGTGCATTGAGCTAATGTTTAACGCTGTCAATCTTAATTTAGTTGCTTTTGCCTACTTCTCCGGCTTAGAAGCCTTAAGGGGTCAGGTTTTTGCTGTTTTTATTATGGTTGTTTCCGCAGCTGAGCTGGGTTTGTGTATGGCAATCGCGATCATGCTTTATCGGAATCGGGACACTATTCAAGTCGACAGAATAAATATGATGAAATGGTAAATCTTTTGAGAAAACATCAAGTTAGCGGGAGGGGAAAATGATTAATTGGTTGCCGACTGCCTTAACATTCATACCCTTGCTTTTTACTGGGATCATCATTTTCATGCCTAAAGAGAAAGATCTTTCTATAAAAATCGTCGCCCTGATCGGAACGGGTTTAGCTCTTATCGGCTCGATTTACATGTATTACGTCTTTGATTTCTCCGACCCCGGCTTTCAAATGGTCAAGAAGTTGCCGTGGATAGAAGCGATCGGAGCCGAATACAACATGGCAGTTGATGGCATATCTCTGCCGATGGTTTTGGTAACTACGCTGCTTACATTTATTTGCGTCGTTGCCTCGTGGAAGATTACTCATCGTATCAAAGAGTACATGGGCTTTATGCTTTTTCTAGAAGTAGGTATGATTGGCGTCTTCTTCGCGCTGGATTTTATCCTATTTTATGTCTTTTGGGAGATCGTTTTAGTCCCGATGTATTTTCTGATTGCTATTTGGGGAGGGCCACGGAAAGAATATGCCGCTATCAAGTTTTTCTTGTACACTTTTGTTGGCAGTATTTTCTTGCTTATCGGTATTCTGGCGGTCTACTTCTACTCAGGTCTTAATACCTTTGACATGATGAAATTAGCGGACGCTTCCATACCAACTCTTGTGATGAAATTAGCATTCTTGGCGATGTTCTTTGGTTTTGCGGTTAAGGTACCCATTGTCCCTTTTCACACATGGCTACCAGACGCCCATGTTGAGGCGCCAACTGCCGTTAGCGTCTTGCTCGCCGGAGTATTGCTTAAGATGGGAACGTACGCGTTTGTGCGCATTGGGCTTCAAGTTATGTATGATGGCATGAAGCATTTTATCTGGCTGATCGCGCTCTTAGGGGTCATCAGCATTATTTATGGTGCGCTCTGCGCGATGGTCCAAAAAGATCTAAAGAAACTAGTTGCTTACTCAAGCATAAGCCATATGGGTTACGTTATGCTTGGCATAGCTTCGTTGCAGGTTTTGGGCCTCAATGGAGCCGTCTTTCAGATGTTCAGCCATGGCATAATTACCGGCATGCTCTTTTTAGTGGTAGGCCTCATATATGAGAGAGCGCATACCCGTGAGATCGACAAAATCGGCGGCATCTTTGTCAATATGGGTGTCATCGGCGGCATCTGGGTCTTTATATCCTTGGCCTCATTTGGCCTGCCGAGCCTCTCCGGATTTATTGGCGAGTTTTTAATTCTGGCCGGTTCTTTCCCGGGCTATAGAGTATTAACTTCGATCGCGGCTTTGGGCATTATTTT
>JAUWRD010000125.1 GCA_030610765.1 Actinomycetes bacterium | reverse complement strand
TTCTCATCAACCGCCGCGCTCTGGCCTGCTAGCCCCATGATCAAACGCACTTGTTGAGGTTGGCGCAAAACGTCACACGGGCCGACTCTAGCATCTCCGGTATCTGGTCGTAAAAGGGTCGTAAGAACGCGCACGAGTGTCGTTTTTCCGGCTCCGTTAGGGCCTAGCAAAGCAAGGATGGTGCCGGTCTCAACTTGGAGATCAACGTGATCGAGCGCTTTCACTGATCCGAACGACTTGCTAACCCGTTCCACCTGAATTGCCGGCCGATCAGTCATTGACACCGTCCTCAATAATGGTCTCAATCTCTTTCTTGGCCTTGTCCAGAACTTCTTTTATTGCAGCCGCCTTTTCGGGACTGGTGTCACCTTGCCTTCCTGAGTGCGCTACGTGCTGGAAAAGACTTTTCATCTCATGCATCATCGCTCCGAATTCGGCTGACCCTGCCGAGCCAAAGCACTCGGCCATACGTTCCCGATGTTGATTAACCATGTCTTTGTGAGTGTCCAGATATGCCCGACCCTCGTCTGTGATCTCATTGACCTTTTTGCCGTGTTCTTGGCTGACCATGATATACCCAAGATCCTCAAGCATCTGTAATGTGGGATAGATGGTGCCGGGGCTAGGACTGTAGCAGCCGCCGGATGATTCCTCTAATTCACGAATAATGTCGTAGCCATGCCGGGGTTTCGCATTAATCAGGTCAAGAATAAGGTACTTAAGGGCTCCCTTTTCAAACATCGGTTTGTGCCGGTGACCGTGCATCCAGTGATTATGAAACATAATTATTCATCTCCTTTAAAAGTTATATCACGATATATCGCAATATAACTTTATAGAAGACCTTTGTCAAGAGTAGGATGTGAGAACGGCCAGCTCATCGATGAAAATGTTGCATTGCAAGACCTGACCCCTTCGCTATTTATTTGCAATCGGTTGCTTACGAAGTGTTTATTAGCCAGGTGGGGTTTAAAGCCAGCGCCAAAACCAGTATTTTTCAAACGCTACTTTTTTGAGCGCCTGAAGCCGGGAGGGCTTTTTCATCTCAACAATCGGGCGGGGCATCTCATAAAATCTGCCGCCCGCGAAACCGGCGGTGCCGTCACCGAGCTCCAGAAAACATGAACCCTCGCCGTTGAACTTAAGTGTTCGGGTCACGCCCTTGATGTCAGCGATGATATTAGCTGCTACCACTTCGGCCTCGCCATGGGCGAAGACCCCGGCTTTTGGCACCATCAGCTGTTTTTCCGGTTTGTATCTGCCTTCCAGCTTTATTGCCGTTATATCTCCGACGGCAAAGATGTTTCTAAATTTCGTTTCCAAAGTCTTTTTATCCACCGGGATCCAGCCCGCTTCGTTTGTTAGCCCGGCTTCTTTGACCACGTCGGGTGATTTGTGCGGCGGCACGGTTATTAGCAAATCAGCTCGTTGTCTTTCGCCGCCTTTAAAAGTTATGGTCTTAAGTTTAGGATCGATTGAGTCTACTTCAACCGTGGGTTTGAAGTTAATTCCTCGGTTCGCCAAAAGGCCTTTGATCATTTGGCCGACTTCCGGCCCGGCGCCCGGCATTGGCAGCCCCTCGACGGTGCAGACGTGAGTATTTATCTTGGCTCCCGCCTTTTCGCGGAGCCGGGCTTCGACCAAAAACGCGACTTCATAAGGCGCGGCCGGACATTTGTAAGGAGTTGAGGGGATCAAAACGACGACATCTTCACCCTTGAATTTCTGCAACTCTTTTTTTAGACGGAGAATACCGTCTAAGCTGTAGAAGTTGATGGCCGCATCGTCTAGGTTGTCAATTGCCCCCATGTTTGACTCGGCGCCGAGAGCAACAACTAAGTAATCGTATTTAATGGTCTGGTCTCCGACCATAATCGCATTGTCACCCGGGCTTATCTTTGTGACTTCGCCTCGTACAAACTCGATACCTTTTCTCTCAAGTCTTTTGAGGGGGCGCTTGATTTGCTCCGGCTCTCTTTTGCCGTCAACAATCCACAGAAATGAGGGTGCGAAAATGTGGTCGGAATTTTTGTCGATCAATATGACCCGGCTGTTATTGCCCAGCCCTTTTTTTATGAGATTGGCGGCAACAACTCCACCGATTCCGCCACCTAATATGCAAACTGTTTTTTGCTCCATAATCTCTCCAAACTTACGCGATAGGATAGTTAAATCATAGGTTCAATTAATCGGGCTGGCAAGTTCTTATGAATCACTAATTATTGGGTGATTTCAAGTTCAATGATAAACGTGCCCCAGTGCTGCAGTCGCCTGCTGATTGTGAAATGGCGCTCAAGTCATTTAAGCAACTTACCGATCTATAAATAGCTACACTCATAAGTTAATTTGTTTGTACTGTCGTAGTCCACTTATTGGAGGAAATATGCCTATAAAAGAACATACCTGGGGTCTCTGGGATCGTCTAAGTCTTCGCATTAAGTTTGCTTCATTCGCCATCGTGGTTGGAATAATTCCTCTTATTGTGATTGGTTTCTACAGCTATTCAGCCAGTCGCCGCGCGATAGACGAAAGTGTCAGTCATCAAGTTCATGAGCGCACGTTGAAAATACAAGAAGAGTTGCAAGATTATTTTAAAGAGACGCGAGTAACCTTGTTGACCATAGCCAGCAGCCCTGCTTGGTTAAATTTTTATACCGATCCGGAAAACAAAGAAACTTGGCGACAAGAACAACAACGGATTATAAATTATATGGATGATGCAACCGATATCGGTATTGAGGAATTTTGTTATATTGGCATAAACGGTAAAGAAAACACCCGTTTGGTCAGCGGTGAACTTGAGCATGATCTTGCGGAAGATGAAAAGGATAACCCGTTCTTCAAGCCCAGTTTTGCTCTTGAGCCCGGCGAAGTTTTTCAAAGCCAGCCTTATATCTCCCCCGACACCGGCAAATGGGTTTTTGCAACTACTACGCTCATTACCGGAGAAGACGGCGAAAAACTAGCCTTCCTTCACTTGGAGCGCAGTCTTGACCAGATCCAAAGCTTATTGAAGAAAAGTGCTAAACGAACTGGTGAAAACGCCGTTATCATCGATGAGAACGGCAAGCTATTAGTGTCGGCGAAAACAGCGGTTAACCATGGGATTGAAGAACTAAAAACAAAGGGATCAGCCGCGGCCGTTAGAACCATCAGCGCTCTTGAAGACGGGAACGGTCCAAACAAATCAAAATTATCAGGCGAAGCTGCTGCCTACAATGATCGCGGGGCTGGTTACTATGTCAGCTCTGAATCACTGGATCTGGGCGAATTTAATCAAAACAATTGGCGTATTTTTCTATCTGTACCACAAAGCGTGCAGGATCAGTTTGGCGATTCTTTCACCCTGTTACCGGTTATTCTCATTATCATATTTGTCTTTATCATCGGCTCGTCCGCGCTTATGGCGCGCATTCTAACGAGACCTATCGCTAATTTGGTTGACGCGACCGACAGAGTTGCCGGAGGCGATCTTGACGTGGTCATCGAAAATCACGGAGGAGACGAGCTAGGCGTTCTGACAAAAGGCTTTAACAAAATGACGAGTAACTTAAAGCAGATGGTTGATTCCGAAAAAGCCTCGCAAAATTACCTTAAGACAACAGTCGGACAGTACAAGCAGTTTGTGGAGAATGTTTCCAGCGGTGACTTAACCGCTCGTCTATCTTTAAACGGAAAGAATGATGATCTTTCGGCTCTGGGCCACAATTTAAATAAGATGGTCGAGTCGTTAAATCTGATGGCGAATAATATTAGCCAAGCGACCAACGCTCTAGCTTCAGCTTCCTCTGAGATTTTAACCGCCACCGAGCAGCACAACTCTAGCGCGTCTGAACAAGCAGCCGCAATTAACCAAACGACGGTGACCATCGATGAGGTCCGGCAGACTACCGAGCATACAGCTAAAAGCGCCCAAACGGTGGCCGAATCGTCGCAAAAATCGGCCGAGCTGTCAAAAAACGGCATCGATTCTGTTGACGAAACAATAATCGGTATGAGTAAGATAAAGAATCAAGTAGAACAGATAAATGAAAACATTGGGGTTCTTTCCGAGCAGACTCAGGAGATAGGTGATATCATCGCCAGCGTCAACGATATCGCTGAGCAGTCTAACCTTCTAGCTCTTAACGCCGCCATCGAGGCCGCCAGGGCCGGCGAGTCAGGCAAAGGCTTTGCCGTAGTAGCGACCGAAGTAAAAAACTTGGCCGAGCAATCACAGAGAGCTACAGCTCAAGTAAGGGGCATACTTGACAATATTCAAAAAGCCACCGATACGGTAGTTAAAGTTGCCGAAAAAGGTATCAAGTGGGTTGACTCCGGGGTCAAGCTGGCCAACAACTCCGGCGACGCCATAAGATCCATGTCTAATAAAATAGCTGAATCAGCTGATGCCAGTACACAAATCGTCGCTTCAGCCGCGCAGCAAGCCTCTGGCATGGACCAAATCACCTCCGCGATGAATGACATTAATCAATCGACGACTCAAACGCTTGCCTCAACTAGGCAAACTGAAAACGCCGCCCAGAATCTCAGTGATCTCGGTGAGCGGTTAAAAGAGGCTATCGCTTCTTATAAATTACAAAAATCCGACAACAACTGATCAAGTTGAAAAGAAGACTAGCTCAAAACCGCGGAGCAATAAATGAAACCGTGTGTTGATTTTCCTGTTTACTCAGTACTGAATCGAT
>JAUWRD010000037.1 GCA_030610765.1 Actinomycetes bacterium | reverse complement strand
GGTTCAAATCCCCCCCGGCCCACAAAACAAGGGTGTATTCTCAATATTAATATCATTTTCTTGCAGATATTATTCGATTGTCTTCACATTTAAATAATCCGGTCCACCGGCGAGGGGATAGCCACTCACCGATTCGCCCCTTACTGTCTTTGTGAGTCCCAGGTATTCATCGAGATCAATCTTGTCACTAGTCAAAGCGTAAAGAGTTTTCCCATCCTCGTCTCTTAAAACATGTGATCCATAATCGTAATCAGTGAACCCTTGTCTTCTTATTACCCCTGCCGCTGCTACTGTTGGAGCTGAGGTAGCATCATCAGAACTGGTTCCTATACTTTGGTAGAGTTGAAGAGCGACATAACCTAAGAACAAAACAACACTGAATGAAATTATTAAGGCAATACGCTTTTTGGTCATAAGTTATTATACCGCTGTTAGCTTATTGGTGCATTGGCCAACAAGCGCAACTCACAAGGACAAAACAGTCATATTTACCTGATAGCGCAGCAAATGCGAGATTAAAACGGAGCCTAAATGGCTAAGTAACTACAATGAGAGTTTCCCTGGATATTCAGACATGCAAAGGGCTCTAGGCCAGTGGATATACGTGAGAATAGAGCGCTTAAAAAGACAGCGCTTATTGGGTCTTCGCTTTCTCTTTTCGTAGCGACTCTGGGCACCCTGGGCTACGTGCCTGGCCTAGAGGCGCTAGGCAGAGTAAGCGAGAACTTTATCCCAATGGCACCGAGCACAGCGGCAATTTTCTACATACAAGGTTTGACCTTATTTGGCCTGGCCTTTGACATCTTTAGACAACAAGCCAGAACGCTGTTTCTTATGCTAATCACTTTTCTGACCGCTCTATTCGGTGTGCTGGAGATTCCGGGCGACCTTTTAGGTATGGATTTGAATTTTGAAAACAGGCTTGTACCCCCGGCTGGACAGCTTGGAGATATCCCTATCGCGCGAATGTCGCCTCTTACCGGGGGCTTGTTTTTTCTCGCGGGCTTAGCCATTTTGTTTCTCCTGTCACGTTGTTATTCACAAGAAGACAAACCCGCCCATAGCGCAGGTGTACTTGGAAGCCTGGTCTTTGCCGGAAGTTTCGTGGCCACACTTGGTTCTCTAGTGGGTACGCCCCTACGCTACGAACAGGGAACGACCGTGCCCATTCGCCTTAACAACGGCCTTCGCTTTTCTCTGGCTAGCTGTCGCGATCGTCAGCGTCACAGGCCAAACTAGTGTTCCGCTCCTCTATATAACCGGGCCTTCAACCCGAACCAGGCTCATGCGAGCCTTTCTGCCAGTAGTGGCTGCAGCAATTGTGATTCAGAGCCTCGCCAGCCTTTTTATACCGACACTTTTCCTCGTGAATCGTGTCCTTATCCTGGCCATAACCGTCTCGACTGGCATTTTGATTACAGGCGTTGTTGTCAGCTTAGTCTCTGTCAGCATCGGTCGTGATATCGACCAGGCCAATGAAGCGTTAAGAGCATCGGAAGAGAGATTCTCGCTTGCTTTTCACTACGATCCTGACGTTATCATTATCGCGTCCTTCGAAGACATGAGAATGGTGGACGTAAACGAAGGTTTTACGCGACTCACAGGGATTACAAGGGAGCAAGCTATCGGCAAATATGTCGATGACCTTGGTATCTGGGTCAGTCACGTCACGAAAAAACGCTTTCTGGAAACCATTCAAGAAACAGGGACTATTCACGACTTTGAGACGACTATCGAAACTAATTTTGGAGATCAAAGAATAGTTGTAGTTTCAGCGGGAGTCGTGAAAATGGAAAACAAGCCGCACGTGATCTTAGTCGCTCGTGACATAACGCATCATAGAAAAACTGAGAACGCATTGCGGGAAAAAGACCGCGATATCAGAAGCGCGTACGTCAATGTTCTCAGCTCAGTCACGAACGGAAAACTTCTCATACTCACCGATAATGAGATTCTTGCAGTCCGGGGAAAGCCCTGCAGTGAAGTCTATACTGTTTCTTCCTTTGAGCAACTAACTGGTTTTCGTGACTTTCTTGCCGGAGTGTTGACGAGCTGTGACGTTGCCCAAGATCGCTTGAATGATCTCTTAGTTGCCGCTAACGAAGGTGTAGTGAACGGCATAAAGCATGCGGAGACGTGTGAGATTCAGGTCTACACGGTTGCAAACGCAATTCAAATAAGGATATCTGATAATGGGCCGGGTATTGATTTTAACGACCTTCCAAAAGCTACGCTGATCCCGGGATTCTCGACTGAAAAATCTTTGGGGATGGGTTTTACGATGTTATTGAGTATGTGTGACCGATTGCTTCTTTCAACAGGTCCGGAGGGAACAACGCTCATCATTGAAACCGGTGAAAGGAAAAGAGTCAGCGCCTTAGACGCGGTTCTTTCTAGAAATCTTCTGAAAGAAGACGCTGCGTAATATGCCAATCACTTTGTCGCCCTGGCCCCGGCATCAACAACTGGATCCCAGAAACCGCGATTTTGAACCTTGAATTCTTCGATGTCTTTGAAACCGGCCGCGACTAAAAACTTTCCAATTTGCTCAAAGCTTCGAAAGTTCTGCATCGCCTTTTTGGGATTGCTCGCCAGTTTCTTAAATATTTTGCTAGTAACTGTGGCAAATTCCCAGCAGAGAAAACGACCGCCGGGTTTTAAGACGCGGTGGGCTTCTTCGAAAAAGTCCGCCACCGAATCATCGGCAAAGTGCTTGATGATGAAAGAGGCGTAAACCAAATCAAACGTGTTGTCCTTAAAATCAAGCGGCGAGGCAAAGCCTTGCTTAAGAACAATTTTGTCTGAAAAACCAGCTTCACCTATATTTTTCTTGGCCAGCTTTAACTGCTCTTCAGACGGCTCGACAGCTTGAATGGGCTCGTCCAATGAAACAGATTTAAGCAGGTTAACAATAGTTGTCGCCGAGCCGCAACCGACATCTATGATCTTGTCTTCGGGCTTGATGTGCCCTTCCCTGATTAACATATCGGTATACCAGCGGCCTGTATTTGATATGTACCGGCCGACCCAGCCCTTTGGCCCCTTGGCGCCCATCCACTCATTAAAGAACTCTTTGGAGGTCTGCTTATCATCTACTGTAGTTGTCATTGTTGATTAGTTTAAAGGTGTCAAGGCTCAACGGCAAGCTCAATAAATTACAAAAAGCACCTGGGGCAGAGGTGCTTTTTATAAATTCTATGGAGGCGAGTTGTTTCTCGCTTAAATGTATTATCGTTAAAAGAATTGAAGAACTTGTGAAGATCGTGTGGGGTAGTTGTGAATATTTGAATCAGCGCGATATGGGGCCACCACAGACCTTGCATGCTAAGCTTGCTGCTGGATAAACAAAACTAGCACCACAATCAACGCAAACCTTAGTTGTTCGACCCATTGGTTCCTTGGGACGCCCGCAGCCTCGTTTTTGCGAAGATGGGCGACTTTTCCTCACAGGCTTCTTCTTATCCGGTTCGCTACTTAACAAGGTAGACTGTATCGTGCTCGCGAACGTGCTCATCTACTTTCAGACCGATCTCAGCTTCGGATCCAGCCGACTGCACACTCTCGTGCTCGACCTGCATTGAGTCTACGGTCTCGGTTAGATCGGTTGTGTGGCCAAGTATGTGAATAGTGTCGCCAACAGACAATTGGCCGGAAAGCTTGATACCGGCAACGTTAGCTTTGTTAAAAAAGTGGGTCACTTTGCCTACTTCTACTTCAGCCATATTCGCCTCCATTCATATTCGCCTCCATCCATGTGGGTCGCTTGATTTTAGATTAAATTATTTGCTTGATTTAATCAACCGCTTACGCGGCCCGTCTCTTTTTTTCGATCATCTGTATCTCTGCCCTTGAGTCTCTTGCAAACGTTTGCGCAATAAGAGGAAGAACCTCAGCGAGAGTTGGGTGAGCGTGAATCATAGACGATAGATCCTCAACGGTTAGTTTATACTTTATAGCCATGGCCGCCTCATTGATGATGTCCCCGGCTTGATCAGAGACGATGCTCACGCCCAAGATGCGTCGTGTGTCTTCCTCAGCCGTCATCTTTATCAATCCCCTGATATTGTGATCAATCCTAGCTCTTGGCACTGAATCAAAGCTTAATGTGCGCGATACGGTGTTGTGCCCGCTCGACTGCGCTTGCTCTTCCAATATTCCCACCTGCGCCATTTCCGGACTCGTAAACACACAGAATGGAATAGCTTCGTAGTCGATTTGGAGATGCTCTGGAGTCAACGCGTTTTCAGCCGCCATAAAGCCCTCTTCGTTTGCCACGGTCTCCAACATTGGATCCCCTATTACATCTCCCGCTGCCCGTATGTGAGGCACACTGGTTACAAACTCATCGTCAGTGATGATGGCGCCTTGTGAATCAACTGCCACCCCCGCGATTTCCAAACCGAGATCGTTCGTGTTTGGCCAACGGCTACCAGCTAAAAATATCTCTTCTGCTGAATATGTGTGTCTTGTCGCGCCAGTGCGTATTCTTACCTTTTTGGCGTCTCCCTCTTCAAAAACCGCCTCGACAGTCGCGTGCGTTAAAATATTGATACCGTCATCTTCGAAATACAATTGCGCTGCCTTGGCTACCTCCGGCTCGATCGATGTCATTATCTGCTGATGTCGCTGGGCTATCGTCACTTTTGTGCCAAAATTCCAAAACATCTGCGCAAATTCAAGACCCAAAACACCGGCTCCCAGAACAATTAGAGATCTAGGTGGTATTCTATGAGGGGCAAAGTTTTCATTTGTTAAATATTCCGTCTCTTCTATTCCGGATATTGGCGGAACAGTAGCTAAGGCACCCGTTGCTATCAAAAACTTCTCGCCTCTTATAGCCTTGCCATCCACATCTATCTCATGCGAACTAGTGAAGCGAGCTGACCCACGAAATATTTTGAGACCTCTCAAAGATTTCAGGGGTTCTTCATATGCTTGTCTTCTTAAGGATTTGGCAACCTTCTCGGCCTCATCCACCGCAACTTTAAAGCTGGAATCGATCTGCTTCGAGCCCCCTTGCGTTCTCAATCTCTTTTGCTCTGCTAGATCAATAAGCTCCCCTTCTCGAAGAGAGCTTCTTGAGGGCACACAACTAATGTCGAGACAATTCCCGCCAATCTCGTCTTTTTCGACTAATGCGGTCTTAGCCCCAAGGGCTCCAGCACGCATAGCCGCTGCTGTACCTGCTGAACCACTACCGATTATGACTAGATCAAATTCTTCCATGCATTGGAGATACCCATTTTTTACTTATTTGCGTGGAGGTCTGCTAATAACTTGTTTATACTTCATAAGGAAACGGGGTGTGGCGCAGCTTGGTAGCGCACCGGGCTGGGGGTCCGGTGGTCGCAGGTTCAAATCCTGTCGCCCCGACAAGGTCAGAGAGGGTGTCGAGCAATTCTATGCCCTCCTCTCTTAAAATACAATTATTGAACGCGCGCGCACCTCGCTGGGAAGCTGATTGACGATAGCTTCAATTTTGAGATAAAAGATAGCAGCGGTCTCTTTAATGGGGCCGCCGTTTTTCTTCTAGTGAACAAAAGCAAAAAACACCAAATGCTATCACCTTAGCCAACCCCTTCTAACCGCTTACAGTCACTCTCACTAGTCTATTTAGCAAGGGTTATGTGGCTTGGTGGAAATGCCGGTAATTAAGAGCTCGCTTATAAGGTCATGCTAATCATTATTGGCGGTTATGCCGAAAATACTATCAGAGAAGAAAACCGCTGTTTGCTTAATTCTTCTGAAGTTGAAGGAGACTTAAGAATTGAGACGAATACTAATACAGAAGTGTCTCAAATGTCGAAAGAAATCTACTAGGATATTATTTGTGATGATTCGAAACGAGAAAGGTTTTACACTCATCGAATTAATGGTCGTGGTCCTAATCCTAGGCATACTTGTCGCAATTGCCATTCCAGTTTTCAACAACACTATGATGACCGCGAGACTAAGAAGTTGTCAGGCAAATTTACGGACAATCGATGGAGCTATTACGCATTATCAGGGCGAGCACAATTCAGATCCGGCTAACGTGGCCGCGCTGGTAACCGCCGACTTCCTGAGAACCGATCCTACGTGTCCGCATACGAATGTACAGGACTATGGAATCAATGGCGGAACAGACAGAGCGACATGCTCACAAGGGCATATTATTCCTTAGTTCCTTTAGGGGACGTTAGACTGCGCAACACTCTCTAGATACACACGCTAAGCCTGGGACAAACGGGAACAAACCGGGTTTTCAGGGAAGATCGGGTTAAACGGTTTTCAAATCGCGCGATTCTCAATGAAAAGCTGGCAGTCAACTGGTGCTCTGATATCCAGTATCTCTTCATCTATTTGCTCGCACCAATAGCCACGATTACCATCTGAGGTTGTCCGGCCACCACGACTGCATGCTTCACACATATAACAACATCTAGCTTCTTCTTCATTATTCATATGATGATTCTAACACACTGGATACTCGCCCCAAAACAGCGAATGATTGCTCACCAAACGTTTTAAAACTTAAGGAGAAAGGGCACTTTAAGGAGGAGCGCTGTGGACGGTTTGTCTTTCACCCCGCGCGCTCGCTTCGCCACTATCGCCGGTCCATAACCTTAGTAAGGTCTGAGCATGATAAAACTACTAACGATATTATTGCCTCTAGGTTTGGGCGCGGCCATTAGCCCAACGATGCTGGCCGCGACTTTGCTGACGTTGGCCTCCAAAGATCGGGCGCGCTTGCGAACCTTGGTTTTTTTGGGCGGCTCAGGCATTACCCTGGTCGTCTTGGGCGCTTTAGCGCTCGCGAGCGGCAAGGGAATAAGAATGGAGCTCCCGAAACCGTCTTTAATATCAACCATTGTCGACATTATCTTAGGCGGGCTACTAATTTATATTGGCCATAGAAAGATCTTTAGGAAACCCAAAGATGCCCGACTCAAGGTTCAATCTAAGACGAAGATCTTTGCCAAACCTGGTCTTCTAGCTTCATTCGGACTCGGGTTCGTAATAACAGTTACAGATTTCTCATCTTTGGTTTTGTATCTCGCGGCAGCTAAACAGAGTATCGATGCCGGCGTCAGCAGCACAGACAAGGCGGTCTATTTCTCGTCGGCAAGGGACTACTGCAGGTGTACTAAGGGTTACTTTGAAGGCAGCGTTCTTGAAATAACTAAAATCGCGACATCATCCGCTATCCTGCTACCCGAGTAGCTAAATACCCTTTCCATGATGTCGCCTGGTATTTCCTTAACGTCTCTTTTCTTTAAGTTTTCCACAAAATTGATCAATCGATCGTCTCCGAAAAACCGCCGTCCTTGTCGAGCCTCGATTATGCCATCAGTGTAAAGAATTAGGACATCTCCGATTTCAAGATGAGTCTCTTCGGCAATGTAGTCTAGCTCGGCCAAGACCCCGACAACTGGAGAGGTCGCTTTTAAAAAGAAGGGTTTCCCTGTTTTCCTTTTAATGATCGCCGGCGGATGTCCCGCATTGCAATAGATTAGTTTACCTGAGCGTTTGTCTAAGACTCCCAACCACAAGGAAACAAAATCAAAAGCCGTTGTGGGTCCGATCACGATTTCGTTAGTCATCGATAAGGCTTTGGGAATCGAGTCATGCTCGTAGATATAGGCTCGAACGGTATTCTTCACCATCGACGTCAAAGTGGCTGCTTTAAGGCCTTTCCCCGAAACGTCACCAATAATGATGCCCACCTTGTCATCGTCCACTTCAAACAGATCATAGAAGTCTCCGCCGACCTTGGCGACCTCTGTAGAAGAATGATAGGCACGTCCAAAATCCAACCCGCTAATCCGATCAGGTAATACGAGTAGGATTCCCTGAAGGGTGTCAGCAATGTTTCTTTGGTCAGCAAAAAGGCTCGCGTTTTCAAGAGATATAGCCAATTGACCGGCAATGGCTTCGGCGATATTGCGTTCCCTCTCACTAATTCGCCTGAATACCGGAGCAAACATCTCTAGAACGCCCATTGTGTTGCCCTTATAGATAATTGGCACCGCGGCCAGGCAATCAAGTCTTAGTAATTCCCTGGAATCAGCGCAGATAAAGGTGCCGGTTTCTTTAGTTGGAGCAAAAATCTTTTGAGTCTCGGCGGCCTCCCCCGCGCATCCCTCCCCTTGCGCAACAATCGTTTTTGCCGCCAAAAACTCGGGAGTAAGATTTCTTTGACTCCTTATGGTTAGCGTTCCAGGCTCATCGCGGACGTATATGCATCCATGGTCAGCGGAGATAGCCCCAAGCGCCTCATCAAGGCCGGTATTTAGTACCTCCGTAATATCAAGGCTTTTGGTCATATCGGTTGATATTCGTTGCAGGCCCTGCGCATCAGAGAGAGCCTGTGTGGTAGCTTCAAAGCTTCGAGCATTGGCTAATGCCAAAGAAAGAGAAATACCTAGTTTTTCACCAAATTCAACTTTTGCTTCTGAAAAACCTGACGCGGCATCGGCGAATACAAGAGCCCCGATTGCCTCATTGCCAACTACTATAGGAATCAACATTAACGATTTTGCCTCGCGGAACATGGCGACTTCATAACCGGTCAAATTCGACTTCGAAGTATCGTTGACAACAAGCGAAGCCTTCTTCTGAAAGACGTGATTTACTTCAGGTGTCTTTTCTGCGTCAATTAATGTACCCCGGGTTTCTTTTAGTCGCCCATGCGCAAAAACAATTTCATAATTATCACTTGCACGCATGATTATTAGTGAATCTTCACAACCCATTGCCGCCGCTGCTCTGCCTTGCCCAACCTCTAATATTTCATCAAATCTAAGAGTTGAGGTAATCGCCGCGTTTATCTCGCTTAAGACATCATGGAGCTCAGCCGACTCTTTCGTTGACGTAATATTGACCATTGAAATTACGGCTCTTAATTGGCCTGATGTGTCTTGTGAAGAAACCGCCATTCTTACGAGAACATTGAGCGTTTCTCCGGCAGTATTGAGAGCCCTGCCTTCGCTTTCGTGGAAGGTCTTCCCTTCCGCAAGCGCGATAAACGCATTTTCGAGAAACCCAAGCCCCTCTTGTGAGCGAACACGATCTTGAAACTCTTCTGTTCTTGCCGCCCCAAACATTTCAAGCGTAATGTCATTGGCATCAATAACCCGAACTAGCTCACCACATTTGCTGAAGGTCTCTGGATGATCGTTGAAATACGCTTGAAAATCGGTGATTCCTTTTGCCTTAATGCCACGCACATATTTGTTAATCTCGGAAAAATCCGCTTCCCAGAGAGCTACTGGTGATCCATCAAAAAGCTCCTGATACCTTTTTTTGCTATCGCGCAGCGCAGCTTCTGTTTTCATTCGCTGGTCAACATCTCTAATTGTGCCGGTGACGAAGTTTTGACCTTCTTGAGTCCAGAATGACAAAGTTAATTCTATCGCGAACTCTGTCCCGTCTTTCTTTTTTGCCTCAAGGTTTGCGGTGTGGCCGATGTACTGACCTTTACCGGTTTTAAAGAACTTGTTCATTGCTGACTTGTGAGGAAATCTATATCTTTCAGGCATTAAGAGCGTGACGTTCTTACCGATTATCTCCGCTTCCGAGTAACCAAACATCTCCTTGGCAGACGAGTTCCAAAAGAGAATATGGCCATTCTTATCAATGTTGATAATCGCGTCAGGCGAGGCATCAGCCATCGCTCGAAAGCGCGGCTCCTTAAGCTGCGGTTCGATCTCAATAGACTTAGCTGGTCTAATTTTCTTTGCGTTTTCATTCATGTTTTACCTTTAGGACTATTCTTTTCCCTAAAGGCAAGACTATTAGGCGTAGTTAACAAATGGCTAAAAAAGAGTCGAGATTACGTTAGATCGCGCTGCTTTACTAAGGCGCGACTTCCCGCCAGTCAGTAACGACAGTTGAGGCATCGATCTCAGGCATACCGGGAGGCAGATCCCATTCCGACAAATCAGTAGTAATGTGAAGGTGCGGATTGAGACGTACATCCATAATATCTGTCATAACGCAGCCATAGAAATCAAATTGGCGAGTAAAATTAACTTGTTCACGCGCGTAGGCCAGCGCGTAGATTGAGTCGGAGGTTTTGTTGGGACTAAAATCAATCTGACTTCCTGTCACTAAACCCAAAGCACTTGTATCTGGGAATTCACTGAGAATTGTCGGTTGCAACTCACTATTTACGGCGATTGGCCCATTGGCGATGATGGTGCCTTTGCCGGTATATTCAATTTGACCGATCCTATTTTCCCCGAGGCTTACAGCTCCATCGACAAAGACGATCCCTTCTATCCGCAAGATCCTTTTATTTCCAGGGACAATCTCCCACTTCAGATACGGCCCAGCCGGATAAACGCCATATGTTACCGCAGGCGCGTTCTTATCCCATACCAGCGGATTGCTACCATTGGTGACCCCGTCGTCATCAATGACAAGATCAGCCAGCCCTCGCTGCTCGTTCATATCTTCCAGGGAATCAGAAACGACCGGCATGTTTATGTCAGGCACGTCACTGTAGATCGCAATTGTATTGAAATTCGGATTTGGAGGGGGATAAGTGCCGTCAATAAACGCGTAAATTGGGTCAGCGGCTGTCCCAACAAAGGCGTTACCCTGCAGTTCAAGATCGCCGGTGTGATCAGATGTCGCCGGATTGTCTTTAATGAATAACGGTCCGCCGGTAATTTGGCCGAAACCATTCAAGGTCAGATGGTCTCGAGTATAAAGCGGGCCGTCTAGTGTTGCGGATCCTAAAATAACGCCCGCAGCTCCATCGGCAAACATAACATTGTAGGAGCTGATTGCGGTGACCTTGCCTTCAACGGCTCGGCGAGCTTGTGGATCACTGAGACTGGGATGGGCTCCGACTGATTTAATATAATAGATAAAATCAGTTAACGTCGTCACGGTAACAGAAGCTTCACCGTTCGCTAGTGTTGTTGTGAAATCGCCATCTAAAGTACCGTTGCGAGCCCGGGCAATTGCTTGATCAAACCCGGCCTCGGCTACATTAAAAGCTTGGTGTGTTGACTTGTCCCATTCCGTCAAATTTAAGCTGCCACCAGCAACAGTAATAGCCGCAGCACCTAAGATTGATACAATCGCTAAGGCCCCTAATGTTATAAGTAGCGCCGCACCGGATTCTGTTTTAAGAATTCTTGACATCATAATTATTCACCTGAAATATTTCGCATGTGGACATTTGAATGGATACCAAATGGAGACGGTATTTGCGTCGGCTCAATATCTGTCCAAAGGAATATTTTGACTCCGCGAATATAATTTGGCCAAAGCACTCCAATGGAAACTGTGTCAAGCGGGGCCGAGAAGTTATCGTCATAGAAAGTGAAAAGACGAAAGTCTGTGGTGCCGTCTGTTACAGATGTCTGGTCCGGCCAAGGCGTGGTCGGCAAACCACCTGGAGGCTTGTTTACTATTCGCCTGGCTATAACCTCGACGCTATCCCAGTCGCTTGAGTCGGTCGGTATACGATATTGTTGAAAATAGGTCTTTGAGGCCTCCTGATAATTGTATTCACCATCAGAAACATCAGGATGATCCGAGTATATTTTAATTTGTTTTGCGCTCCGATCAAGCTGAATACGGATGATCTCAGCTGAACCATCCTTATTAACATCAGATTTAACATCTATAAACTCACCTTTAGCTTGGGCGTACAGGAGTGCTACGCCCGGAACGCTCATGTTTTCAGCCGGACGCAGATATTTTGTTATCTCACTAAGAGTCTGTCGTCCCTGGTTTTGAGCCTCGAAGCCGTCTTGAGCATACCTATTCATGTCGTAGGTCGAATCCAGCAGAGAAAACGCGGCGCTCATAACAACAACTAGAATTGACATGACCATCATACCCTCAATGAGTGTGTAGGCTGACTGCTCTTTTATTTTTAAGATAGATTGACCCATCTGCTACCTCATCATCATCGTTACCGGCCACACTGATCCGTCAGCCGACTCGTTACCTTCTTCATCAAACGCAACGGCTCTATAGTAATATGTCTTTCCGGGTTTTAAGCCAGGATCTTGATAAACAATCGGGTTGTTGATCAGGTCAAGCGACTGGCCAACAATTGCCCAGTGAATCATGTCTTGAGTCGACGACCAGGAATATCCGGCAACGCCACTTCCGAAATCTGTTGAAGCAGCCCAAGTTAATTCAGCCTTTTTCCAGCTGGTGGCTTGAACCGTTGCCGAAGTTACGGCGGACGGAGGAACCAAATCCGTCGGGGCGTCTTTCACACGAATACGTGTCTTTTCCCCGCTTAAGGCAACGTTTCCGGCAGTGTCAACAGCTTTCACTCTATAGGTGTTGTTGACGGAAGCGTTTGTGTCGACAAATTGCCTGGTATTTCCCGGCATGGACGCAGCTTGTCCCGAAGCGCCTGAAGGCGCTTTTCGATAAACTATGAACCGGCTTATTACCGGAACCGTGTCAGTCGCATTGGGGATCCAATCCCAGGAAACAAGTACGCGCCCGAAGGAATTAGCATAGTTTGAAGCCTGCGGATCTGTGGGCTGCGCGGGGTCGTGATTATCGATATTAATCCTTAATGCATCTACATCGCTATTGCCGCGGTCGTCGATGGCCTTGGCTTCGATCAAATACCCGGAGCCATCAACATAGCTGTTTGAATTTAAAACCCAGCGGAAGAACCCGTTGGTATCCGGACTATTTACAACTGTCGACGCGGCTACTGAACCATTCGGGTAATACAAAGTATATGTAACACTGCTGATTTCTGTGGCCTTGGCGCTATTGACGCTAGCCCTCGTAAAAACAATCGGCGCGTTGGCCTCGTCACTTGGCCCACGAATTGAGTCATCAGCGCCTAACGTTGTATCTTGGGAAATGTCCTGAAAATAGTCAAAATTTGTTGACCTGACACCCACAATTGAGACATTTGGCCGAGGCTCTCTATAATCTTCTTTAGCATAGTTGGTAGTTAATACAGTTTCTCCGGCAACGAATTTGGTCCAGCTAACTTTGACTACAAGACGCTTGTAGGCCTGAGTATTGGATGTGTCGTCGACCCAGAGAACGTACCTTCTGACCTGGAAATCTATTAGCTTACGACTGGTCATATTTTCCACGACTATGCCGTCCGGCGAGGTAGTCGTAACAATCGTCCGGATGATTGGATCACCATCATCGTCGACATCTTGATAATTCGGAGGATTACCAGTAGTAAGCGATGGATCATCCGGCCATTGAGAGGGCGATGAATTATAGACCTGCTCGTAATCATTACTACGTATCTTCTCCATCTCTTCGTTTGCTAGCTGTGTTCCAAGGGAGCGAGAAGTCGTGTATTTAAAAACACTGATTGACGCGTCAAACATCACCATCATGGTGGTCACCGCACCCATGAGCACAATGCCGGCAAACGCCATCTCAATCATGGTGAAGCCGCGAGCGTCTTTAATTTTCTCCAAAAACCGTGGTTTCTTCACTTAACCTTTCCACTCGACTCTTAAATAAAGCTTAGAGGGCAGACTATTTCGACTGACCGCTTAGAGCCTTGCAGGCTCCTCCCTATTTGGTTTCACTTATTGATATCGGCAGATATGGCTATTTTGTTTA
>JAUWRD010000024.1 GCA_030610765.1 Actinomycetes bacterium | reverse complement strand
GCGGCAAAAAAGTCGCTGCGCGTTTAAGCACTCCTGTAACAACCGGTAGCAGCTACACGGCTATTTCCGCTGTCGAGGCATTAAAGCTTTCTGCTAAAAAAATGAAATTGGAACTTTCCGAAACAACTGCTTTAGTAGTTGGCGCGAGCGGTTCAATCGGGGCGGTCTGTGCCCAATTGTTGGCGCCTCAGGTAAAAAAAATCATCTTGGCGGGCAGACAGATCTCACCGCCCTTAACAAGGCTGGCGGAAACGATAGGCTCCAAAGCTGAAGTTACTGATGATACGTCACAGGCGCTTGGCCAGTCGAAACTTATTCTTTCAGCGACTAACGCTATCGGTCCTGTAATAAAGACCGAAAAGCTGCTTCCCGGCTCAGTCGTATGCGATGTTGCCCGACCCCGCGATGTCGCGAATCGCGTTAGCAGTCGTCGCGATATCTTGATCATCGAGGGTGGCGTCATAAAACTTCCAGGTCAGCCCGAGCTTGTTACAAACTATCGCCTGGATCTTGGTATGCCTGATTTTCTAACCTTTGCTTGTGAATCCGAAACTATCCTTTTAGCACTTGAGGAACGCTTTGAAAGCTTTAGCTTGGGCCGCACTATACCCTTAGAAAAGGCCCACGCGATTTCAGATATCGCCCACAAACACGACTTTGAGCTAGCCGGCTTGCGTAATTTCGGTCAAGACATTACGCGCGCCGACATCCGCCAAATCAGGCGAACTGCCAGGTTTACGCGGATTAGAGAGAAACTTAAGGTTTCTTCGAAAAATGGTTGGGCCAGAGCAAAAGCTAAGGGCAGAAAAGCGAAAGCTAGAGCCGGGAAGTCTCGTAGGTCAGCTTAGTTCAAATCCCAAATCTTCTTAAGGCCGCTTAAAGTTAAAAAGGGCTCGATATCATCAATTGACAAACAATGATGAGCGACCAGGCCAGCCAAGCCGCCTGTAGCCACTACTCCAACTTCACCTTGCATCTCCTTTTTTATTCCGGCAACCATTCCGTCAACCATGCTAGCCGCCCCATATATCAAGCCGGATTTAAGGCTATCTTCTGTGGTGTTTCCTATAAATCGATTGGGATTTTCCAAAACAACACCCCTCAACATAGCCGCAGACTTAAACAAAGCCTTGGCGCTCGTCGCCAATCCCGGGGCTATCGCGCCTCCAATATACGCGCCTTGCCCGGAGATGACATCAAATGTGGTAGCTGTCCCAAAATCGACTACGATGAGCGGTGCGCCATATTTTGCATAGCCGCCAACGGCGTTTGCGATTCTGTCGCCGCCAACACTTTCTGGTTGTTCGAAATCTATTGAAAGGCCGGTATTACAAGAGCTATCGACCACTAAAGGCTCGACTTTTATATAGTTGGCGGCCATCTCGATAATTGACATAGTGGCCGCCGGCACGACAGACGCCAGGCAAATACCGGATATTTCGCTTATTTTGTGACCGGAAAAGTCAAGAAGGTTGGATATTTGACAAGCTATCTCGTCGGCGGTCTGAGAACTCTTTGTCGCCAAACGCCAGCGGCCCCCGGGACCCTCATCAACATAAAGACCTATCGCGATTTCAGTATTGCCGACATCAATTACTAGAAGCATGGTTGGATGCTAACCTAAAAAGAATATGTTAGTCAAAATATCGCCCCTAATGGCTATTTGATAAGAGCGCTAACTAGCTCCCAGGCTAATCTCGCTAGCGAAAATGACCGGCCTAAGTCTTTCTGCCAGCCCGGCCGCGATAGCAGCTTTCAATAAGTCAAAGGGGATAAATGGAAAAACACCGGCCGAAAGCGCCGGCACGAAAGCGAGCTTGGTCACTATCATGAGCTGAGCCAGACCGAACACGTATATTATTAATACACCCAAGACCATCGCCATCAGGGTGCCAACAAAGCTTCTGGTAACATCACAGATCGCTCCGACAAGAAAGGCCGCGACTACAAACCCTATTAAATATCCGCCGCTCGGACCGACCAGAACGCCGACCCCGGAGGTGCCGCCCGCAAAAACAGGTAATCCGATTATACCTAAACCCAGATAAACAAGCTGGCTCAAGCCCCCGCGCAAACTACCAAGTAGAGCACCTGATAAAAGTACAAAAAACAGTTGAAAGGTAAACGGGACTAAGCTTGTCGGGACTGCTATCTGGGCCCCAATTGCTGTTAGAGCTGCAAACATTGCCATGAGCACTAAATCTTTTGTCTTCATCAAATCTCCTATTGTTAACTTACTTAGAGTGCAGTGTTGACAATAGAGGCAAAGGGATCACGTTGTCAAGAGTTCGTCGCACGTGCTTTCTCGAGCCCCTCTTTGCACCATCCCAAGGGTTCCCACGAGCATCCATGGCAGATCTTCTCAATATCTTCCGGCTTTATTCTCTCAGTCATTATTTTTACGATAGCTCCATAATTAAGACGGTCGTTAATATTTATTCCGGTTTTAGCAAGTACTCGATCGTCAATAGCGTGGGCAGATCCCGGCTCAAGCCCAAGGCAGTCGGGTGGTCGTAAATGAGGGCAGTGCTCGCAAATATCATCAACTCCGGCGACAATCTGAATGACTGCTTTTCTTTCCAGCAGTGCCACTACTTTATTGAAATTTTCCTCAAAAGCTTCATCGTACCCTTGGCCCTTCCATCCGAATATGCATAAAAGATGATGAGGGCGGAGCTTGATCAAAGTGCGACGTCTCCGGCTCGGACAGTACGGCGCTCGCCTGAGGGAAGCTCGACAATTAGAGCGCCATCGGAATCAATGTCAACAGCGCGACCATTAAGAGCCCTCTCGGCAGAACTAATTCGCACATCTTTTCCTAAAGTAATTGATAGCTCTCTCCACCTTCTTGTAATCCGCTCATATCCACTGGTCAAAGATGGTAATTCTTTTGATATTCTGCTGACGATATTTGAAATAAGCTCAACGCGATTCACCGAACGCCCCAGCTCTGATTTGATCGTCGTTGCCGAAAACCCTCTGATGGTTTCTGCGTCAAAATTCGCGTTTAATCCTATCCCGATAACTAGATATTCCACTCTTTCAACTTCCGCGGCCATTTCCGTTAATATTCCGCAGACCTTCTTGTCATTTATCAGAATGTCATTAGGCCACTTTATTCTGGCTGGAAGACCCGATATTTCAATGATTGCTTCAGCAACTATCACAGCAGCCATTGCTGCCATCTTAGAAGCGTCGACAGGCGATATATCCGGGCGAACAACAAGAGACATCCAAATGCCGCCCTTGGGAGAAGCCCACACACGTTGAAATCGCCCGCGGCCACCGGTCTGCTTGTCGGCAACTATTAGGCCAACCGGCTTAAACTGGCTCCCGGCGGCGAGCTCCTTGGCCAGATTATTCGTGGACTCAACCTCGTCCAAACAGATAACTCTCCCGGAAAATTCTGGTGGGAGTTCTTTTTCCAACTCTTCTTGCCAGAGCTTATCGGGCTCAGTTTTCAGCCGATATCCGACCTTTGATTGACCGGAAATATCATAACCCGCCGCCCTCAGGCGCTGAATCTGTTTCCAAACGGCTGTCCGGGATACTCCAAGTTCTTTCGCGATATGAGCGCCGGAGACGGCCGTGTCTTTTTCTTTCAAGATTTCCAGCACATCAAAGATCATTTGACCGCAAACGCCTCCATATCACGATTCCGACTAGCACAACAATTGCGGCCACAAACCACCCACCCATTCTGATAATCCGAGTAAGCTGATCCCAATTTGAACCAAAGAAATAACCGAGAAGCGCCGCTAAAACCGTCCAACTAATAATTGCTATCGCCCCGAAAAGAAAAAAGGTATGGAATTTCATCTTGTGAGCTCCGGCTAACGCTGGGAAAAAAGCTTTAACACCGGTTAAATACCGGCCAATAAAGACTGTTAGTGCTCCGTGACTATCAAAATACTTGTCCGCGTTATCAAGTTTACTTGGATCGACCCTAAACTTAACCGCTATGGCCTCAATTAGTTGGCGTCCCCCCTTGCGTCCCAGGAAATAGCTGAGGCTTGAACCCGACATCGCCCCAAAACAGGCGACAACAATAACGGCTGCAACATCAAGTTGGCCTTGAGCGGCAAAAAAACCAGCAGCGAGGACAATAACTTCACCAGGCAGAAACATACCGACAAACGGCACATTTTCCAGGAGCGTAGCAAAAAATAGAAAGTAATATCCATAGAGCCGAAAGATTTCAGTCAACCAATCAAGGAAATCCATCAGGTGCGTTCTCGGCTCACAATCGTCATAGAGAAGTCGACCGCCGGAGCGCTCTGGGTTAACGCGCCCACAGATATTCTGTCCGGACCAGCTTCTGCGATTTCGCTAACATTGCCTAACTTTATGCCGCCCGATACCTCGACTTCGACCTGGCCTTTAGCAAGTAGTACAGCTGCTTTGATTTCTTCAATCCCCATGTTGTCTAAAAGAACGATATCGGCCTCAGAGGCGATCGCCACTTTAAGCTGCTCAATAGTTTCCACTTCAACCTCTACAAGCCCGGCCCGTGCAGCTTTTGCCGCTTCGATCGACGTCGCTAGATCGCGCTCAAAAAGATGGTTATCCTTTATCAGGATCGCGTCAAAAAGACCTATCCGATGATTGTGCCCGCCGCCGACCCGAACAGCGTACTTTTCGAGTGTTCTTAGTCCCGGAGTGGTCTTACGCGTATCAAATACCTTTGCGCGTCCTTGAGTTTCTTCAACAAACTGCTTAGTTAAGGTGGCTATACCGGTCAAGTGACTTAGAAAATTCAGCGCGCACCTTTCGCCCTTCAGGATCACTTTCAGGCCTCCCTTGATCCTGGCCACAACTTGCCCGACTTGCACTTGTGCCCCGTCTTCAAAGACAGGCTGCCATTCAACTTCCGCACTTAGCTCCGCAAATATGACCTCTAAAACAGGCAGACCCGCAATGACTCCGGGCTCTTTCGCGACGATAATCGCCTCTCCAAACTCATCGCCAATCACAGATTCAGAAGTAATGTCGCCAGTCAAAATGTTTGGACCTATGTCTTCTAAAAGCGCGCTTCGCGCAGCTATTTTCGCAGCTTCAACAAAGTCCATTAGCTACCCACAAGATGAACGCCGAGGCTTTGCCTTCTCGCTAAAGCACCCGAAACAATCAACCTGGCCAGCGTAATCATATTAATAGTCTCCCAGTCATGCGGATTATTGTATTCGTAGTCCAACAGGTGTGATTCGTCTTTCAATGTAGCCGCGGCTGCCTTGAGCCCTTCGCTCGTTCTGATAACTCCAGTCTTTTCGCTCATCATCTTGCGAAGGCTCTCTCGAGCAGAAACCAGCGATTTTCCAGCCTGGCGGTTTGCCGCAGATCGCAATCTTACGTCATCTACATTGGCACCTGCCTTCAGATTGTCAAGCAAATAACGGCCTACCCTTCTGCTAAAAACTAGCCCTTCCAAAAGCGAATTGCTGGCCAAGCGATTAGCTCCATGTACACCCGTTGAGGCAACTTCGCCGCTAGCAAAAAGACCGTCAAGGCTGGTTCGCCCATATAGGTCCGTAACTATGCCCCCAATTAAATAATGCGCTGCCGGATTCACGGGGATCAGTTCCTTTGACATGTCATATCCCGCCTTCAAACAATGATCCCAAATTGAAGGAAATCTTTTCTTTAGTTTTTCCTCACCGATATGGCGCGCGTCTATGAAAACATGATCTGCCTTGTCCGCCTCCATAACATCGACCACAGCTCGACTAACTATGTCTCTCGGAGCTAATTCACCCAAAGGATGAAGATCAGTCATGAACCTCTGCCCGTCTTTGTTGACGAGATGAGCTCCCTCGCCCCGGATCGCTTCTGAAATCAAAAACCTAGGATTTTCTTTAGTGTCCAACGCTGTCGGATGAAACTGAATAAACTCAAGTCCGGCAAGTTTGACGCCACGGCGCTCGGCCATGGCCAAACCATCGCCGCTTGCCACAAGTGGATTCGTTGTTACGTCATAGATCTGGCCCATCCCGCCCGCCGCTAGAACAACCGCCGAGGCCAAATATGCTTCGACTTGACCGGTTTTTTGCTCATACGCTAGAACTCCGCAGCATCTGCCTTCAGATTCCAGAATATCTAACACGAAAGTGTCCGGAGTAAAATGTATATTCTTTCGACTTTTAGCAGCTGCGACCAGACTCGCGGAAACCACATTACCAGTGGCGTCACCAGCGTGAACAACCCGGGCGACACTATGTCCGCCTTCTCTTACAAAGTGGAAACTACCATTAACTTTATCAAACTCCGCACCCATATCGGTCAACATAGAAACAGCCGGCGCTGCCTCTTCAACCAGGACCTTAACGGCTTCAGGGTCACAAAGCCCCCCGCCAGCGGCCATCGTATCTTTGTAATGCATTTCCGGAGAGTCTCCGGGCGCAAGTGACACAGCAATTCCACCTTGAGCAAACCAGGTGCTGGTTTGCTCAACATTCCCTTTGGCTAGCACACGGGTTTTCAACTCACCAGCGACTGTTACCGCCACCGTCAAGCCCGCTATTCCACCACCGATAACAAGAACGTCGGAGCGACTAACCGGTATTTTGCTTAAATCGAAGTCAATAAGATACTGGGAATTCATCTTTCCTCATTTTTCAACCAAGTTGAAAACATATTATATCAATAACAACTTTATTTTATTAAAAGAAGCGAAAAATAAGCGTATAGAAAGCAAAAAGCGCCGGGGCAGGCGCTCCTTGCATATAGACGATCACGATTTAGCTACAATGAATATCTTTGATCTTCATGATCTGTTAGTGATTATCCTCCAGGGACTTGAAGAATATGTGAATTTCCTATGCGGGCTTTGTGAGTTTTTGTTTTTTAGTTATTTTTCGAGGAAGATTTATCGTAAAAGTACTGCCTGCGCCAACAGTACTTGAGACATCAATTGAACCGCCGTGAACCTTCGCCAGCTCTTTCGCGATAGTCAAACCTATGCCTGAACCACCGGTTGCGCGATTTCTTGATTTATCAACCCGGTAAAAACGTTCAAAAATGAATGGTAAGGATTTCTCGTTGATGCCAGGTCCGTTATCGCTTACTGAAATCCAGGCTTTGTTTTTTACGACCCCAGCCTCAACTGTGACTTGTCCGCCCGCCGAGCTATACTTTGCCGCGTTTACCAGAAGGTTAACTAATATCTGTTTTATTCTATCCTCATCGTATACCCCGACGACCGCCCCCTTGCTCTTTATTTTTATCGTCAACTCTTCGCCATCAAAGACAGGCTTTAAACTCGCTACCGTACTTTTTGCCAAAAGAGCAAGGTCTATCTCCTTTTTATCGAGCTTTAACTTACCGCTTTCTGCTTGAGCCAGCTCGCCTAAGTCGTCGATAAGTCTACCCAGCCTTAGAATTTCCTCGTATATCGAGTGCAAGTTCTTCTTATTCGGCTTCATCACGCCGTCTTGATAGGCCTCGACATGACTTCTAATAGTTGACAAGGGTGTTCTAAGTTCGTGCGCGATATCGGCGGTCATGTTCTTTCTTAACGTTTCGTGCGTCTGGAGCGCAGACGCCATATTGTTAAAAGCTTCACCAAGCTGTCCGATCTCATCATTTTCCCGCAAGTGAACCCTTTGGCCCAGATCTCCATCTTCCAGCTTCCGGGCTGCTTTTGTGATTTGGGCAAGAGGGCTGGTTAAACGAGCTGAAATCAAAAAACTCAGCGTCAGCGCGACTAACGCGGCCAGGATCCCCCCGAATATGAGTGAGCTATTCAGGGATTGTCTAAATAAACTGTCTTGCTCAAGCTGAGCAGGTTTTGCCACCGGGGTAATATAAACAGTCCCGACTCTTTGATTTCTCGACATTATCGGCACTTCTACCCGCTCCTGGAGCCAATCTCCGACAAATTGGCTCCCCCCGACGGCTCTCGCGATATTATCAATAAAGGAGTCTTGCCGGTTTAGGGGTAACGTTTCAGCCACAACTCCGCCTCGGGCGTCGACTACCTCTATGGCAACGCTACTGATTGTGGAGACATGTGGCAGCGCATCCTGCAGGCGACCGTCCCAGCCTCCGCTCTTCAGATAAATGGCCGCTACTGACCGCCCGATTCTTTGATAAGACGCACGTTCCCTGTCGCCCATGTAACCCCTAAAACTAGTGTTGATGAATAAATTTACAAAAATGTAAATAACGATCATGGCCGCGATGGCCGCGCCCATAAACCCTATCGCTAATTTCTTCCAAAGCTTAGTGATCTTCAAATCTGTAGCCCACCCCAAAAACCGTCTTGATGTACTGAGGTTTTTTTGGTTGATCCTCGATTTTTTGCCTCAAGTTCTTGATGTGCGCGTCTATAGTGCGCTCATACCCTTCGTAATCATATCCCTGAACTCTATTGATCAGCTCGTACCTGCTGTATACGCGGCCAGGATGGCGCGATAGCGTCAATAGAAGAGTAAACTCATGAGGCGTTAGGGAAACAATTTTTTCATCTACCCTGACTTCGTGTCGAGACACGTCAATTACCAATTTGTCATTATTAAATGATATCTTTTCGGCTAAGAATTCTTTGTCGCTATGCGTGCGGCGAAGTATTGATTTAATTCTGGCTACAAGCTCACGCGGGCTAAAAGGTTTTGCCATATAATCGTCAGCGCCGATATCTAATCCCTTGATGCGCTCTTCCTCGGCGCTCCTGGCGGTAACCATGATTATTGGTACGTCAGATCGGCGACGAAGCGTGGCGCAGACCTCTTCACCGGAAAGATCAGGAAGCATTAAGTCGAGAACAACCAGATCTGGTTCGATCGATTCGGCCAATTTTAACGCCTCGGTCCCCGATTCGGTTGTGGTCACCAGAAAACCTTCACGTTCCAGATAAGCCTTGATGACCTCCGCTATTTTTTTCTCGTCCTCGACCACTAATATTTTTCTCAATATTTCGATCCTGATTGCCTTCCTGATTTAGGCGTTCTTATTATAAAAAATAGAATATGAACAGGATAAAGCTAAATTATGAATTCTTTGCGAAGATTTGTAAATTTTAGCAGCTGAAGCTTAGCTTAAATTAATTACTAGGATAGGAAACTTTTTCCAAACGCAGACCTTTGGCGGGCGCCCTTGGGCCGGCCTGGCTAATGTCTTTTGATTCCAAAATCTCTTTGACCCTCCCAGGTTCTATCTTTTCAGCAGCCACCTCCACCAACGTGCCGACTATCAATCTAACCATATGATGAAGAAAAGCGTTGGCGGTAATGCGAATCGTTATCAACCCTTCCGTTCGCGTACCTCCTTTATGAGCCATACCAACCGGTCGGTCACCAATAACATCCACAGCCGTAACTGTGCGTACCATCGATCCAACTCTGGACACGGTAAAAGCCGAGAAATCATGCGTTCCTACGAGCGCTTTTGCGCCAATTCCCGCAGCCTCGATGTTAAAGGTTTTTGACACCCATAAACTGTAGGAGCGCCAAAAAACCGATGGAACCGGGCGGCTCAAGATCAAGTAACTGTACGTCCTCTCGATAGCCGAGCGCCGGGCATCAAAATCTTCGCTGACCGGCTCAACCTCATGAACCACGATGTCGCGAGGCAAAAGAGCGTTAATCTGCCATCGCAGACGATGAGCGTGTATTTCGGCATCTGTTTTGAAGCTTGCGACTTGGCCATCCGCATGAACGCCGGCATCTGTCCTCCCCGACCCCTGTATGGAAACTTTCTCCCTTAACGCAGTGGTCAGCGCTCGCTCTACCTCGGCTTGGACTGTGTTAACCTGTGGTTGAACCTGCCAACCACAATACCGACTCCCATCATATTCAATTACTAAGCGCCAATTCTTCAAAGCTGCCAACTGAGCCCCACAATCGAAAAGATTACGAGTAGACCGGAGAGCAACCATACAACGTCCCTCGAGGTAACCTTAAGCGAATGCAGACGCGTCCGACCAGAGCCGCCGGCATAGCCGCGAGCCTCCATTGCCAGAGCCAACTCATCAGCCCGGCGAAATGCGCTAATGAATAACGGGATCAAAAGAGGGACAAAACTCCGGGCGCGCTTTAAGATATTTCCCGAATCAAAATTTGCTCCGCGCCCTTTTTGCGCTTTCATAATAGTTTCAGCTTCGGTTAACAGCGTTGGAATAAAGCGAAGGGCTATCGTCATCATCAGCGCTATCTCATGCGCCGGAAATCTGATTACTTTTAGCGGACTCAAGATGGACTCGATCGCGTCAGCCAGTTGAACAGGAGAAGTAGTCAAGGTAATAAACGATGAAAACAAGATAACCAAAATAAGCCTCGTACTATAGAATATCCCCTTGATCAATCCCTCAACGGTCGCGGTGAGAGGACCTATAGCGAAAAGCGTAACTCCTTCTGTCAGAAATAGATGAATTAACAAAGTGAAGAAAAGTATGAAAACTAACGGCCTGATTCCTTTTAGAACCCATCTGAAGGGCACTTTTGCGACAGATGCCAGAACCGGCACAAGAAACGCCGCCCCAATCAATACACCCAGATTTTCAACAAAAAAGAGGGCCGTAACGATCGTTAAGCTCAAGAAGAGTTTTACGCGTGGATCCAGTGCGTGCAGTGGCGACTTGGCGGCGTAATACTGGCCAAGCGCTAGCGACCGTCCGCTCATCTTTTTATCTCCCCCCGCGTAGCCAATATGCCCGTTTCAAGCTCAGACACACTAATAGGACCCGGTGCTATGTGGTAACCAACTTCGCGTAACCTTGCCCCGATCTCAGTCGCCACGGGCACGTCAAGCCCAACCTTGTTCAGCATTTCCTTGTTGCGGAAAACCTCCCTCGGGGAGGAGTCTTGAATGATGCTGCCTTCATTGATTAATACGACTCTTTGCGCGTATTCCGCGACGGTATCCATGTCGTGAGATACAAAAACTATCGCTGTCCCGCCTTGATTAAGTTTTTGTATCTTATCCATCAGACCGGTTCGTCCTCTATGATCAAGGCCGACCGTCGGCTCATCAACAATTAGCACCTTGGGATTCATCACCAAAATCCCCGCGATCGCGACCCGACGCATTTCACCGCCGCTCAACGTAAAGGGCGATCTGTCCTTATATTGCTCATAATCCAACCCGACGGCTGAAAGAGCACTCATGGCCCTGGTAGTGATTTCCTTAGGCCCCAGCCCCAAATTCTTTGGCCAAAAAGCTATATCCTCTTCTACCGTCATCTCGAAAAGTTGCTTTTCCGGTTCCTGAAAAACTAGACCAGTCAAACTACGCCTCTTGGCTAATAATTTGGGTTCTTCCCAGATATCAGATCCTTCGTAAATAACCTTTCCAAACGATGGTTTAAGAAGTCCTGCTAGAACTTGAGCGAGCGTCGATTTCCCTGAGCCTGTCGGCCCTATCAGGGCGATAAACTCCCCGCGGTCGATGGTCAACGATGCGTTTGATACAGCACTGTTTGCTGCCTCGCTGCCCGCTAGATAAGTGTAGCTGACGTCTTCTATTTCAATGAGCACAGCTCTTTCACAACCTCCTCAACAGTAATAATATCTTTTGAAACAGGAATGCCCTGCTTCGCCAGCCTTCTCGCCAAGTCCGTTGGGCGGGTCATATAAAGAGACGCACTCTCCATCAGCGACTCATCAGTTAGTATTTCGCGCGGCGGGCCGTTAGCGATGATTTTTCCCTCAGTCATCACCAAAATACGATCAGCTTCGACGGTCTCTTCGATAATATGTGTGATGTACACAATGCCAATTGAACTCTTCTGACGCAGCTCTGAGAGCGTTTCAAGGATAGCTCGCCTTCCCACTGGATCCAACATCGATGTGGGCTCATCCATTACCAGGTATTTCGGTTCCATGGCTAGTATCCCGGCAACAGCAATTTTCTGTCTCTGGCCAGCCGAGAGATTGTGTGGATCTTCATCTTTGTGTTCAGTCATGCCGACTGTTTTCAAGGCCCGATCAACGCGCGCCCGTATCTCCTCCGGAGGCAAGCCTAGATTCTCAGGACCAAAAGCAACGTCATCCTCAACAATTGTGGCAGTCAATTGATTATCGGGGTTTTGAAAAACCAGCCCGACCCGGCGGCGGGCGAATACCTTGTTGTCAGCGTCTTTTGTGTTATGGCCGTCAATTAGGACCTCGCCATTAGTAGGCAATAGTAAGCCGTTTAGAAGCTTGGCTAGAGTGGACTTTCCGGAACCGTTAGCCCCGATAACCGCGACAAACTCACCGGGTTGTATTGATAGTGTCGTCGGCTGAATAGCCTTTATTACCCGACCTTTTGGTAGAAGATAGCTGAAAGACGCTGCGCTTAAGTTAATAGACATGATCTAAAGTATAGCAGCGTCGCTTTTTGATGCCAGAACAACACGGGGACGGTCCTCACAATACGAACAATGTGCAGCTCAAAGAGGGATAGCAGTTTTGTTCTTAATTCTCTCAGCCTCGGCAACTAGGTCCACGCTTCTACTCAAGAGAATCCGGTTAACGGTGTAAGGTCTGATATTTATCGCCCTAGCAAGTTCTGCCGCCGAAAGAGCGTAATATCTTGTACCTAGCCAAATTATTACGTGTCTAGCTTTAGAGATATGAGACCGTTTGGAGCTGGAGCGCAGCTCTTGGATGCTTAGATCATAATGCTTTGTTACTATTGCGAGGAGCTCCCCCAAACTATCTTGACTCAAGCCATTACGAACTGGCGCGCAATCAATTTGACGATCATTTGGTAATTTCAATAATTTGCGTTCGAACTCGAGACTACCCAGGATGCGATCATCCCGTGACATATCGCCTTGATTGTTAGGTGTATCAACATTCGCTGGCGTCACTGAGTCTTCGAGATCAATCTCAAGTTCCAAACCATCCGCCATAAACTCAAGTAGTCTTCGACGGGCCGCATTTTGAGTATTGGCAAAAAGAGACAAAGTTTCATCAACTTTTACAAATTTTGGTGAGTTTTGGCCAAGAAGCGCGGCATGTCCTGTATATGGCCATGAACCGAGGTCATCCAAGGTCTCTACTCTGCCCGAGCGAATGGGATTCAAATGAATGTATCGTATAAGTTGAAGAAGATAGCGCTCCTCCTCAACCAGAATCGATTTATAGCGGTTTTGAAATACGTGACCTGTGCGTTCATGCCGATGATTGAAACGCATGGCATAACCCGTGAGCAATCGTTTCATAATTGTTGGCAGAGGTGTCAATAAAGGTCTAATTAATAAATGGAAATGATTTGATAAAAGGGCAAAAGCGTAAACCTCAGCTTGTTTGTTCCCAGTTGCAATTTCTAGGCGACCCAAAAAGTCATCAAAATCAGATTTTTGCCGGAATATATCCATGCGAGCGACACCGCGGCCCATCACGTGGTGGACCATTCCGGGAGCATGAAGTCTTGGTTTTCTTGGCATACTACAATGATAGCACAGCGCTTAACTGCACATTGTTCGTATTGTTAGGACCGTCCCCGTTTTTCCCGTTTGGGTTTTTTTAGACTAGCTCGATTACGACGACCGGAGCGCCGTCGCCCAAACGAGGACCTAGCTTGGCAATTCTCGTATACCCGCCAGCCCTCTCAGCATACTTTTCCGCTATTTCGGTGAAGAGCTTATGTGTAAGCGCTCGATCCTGTATGTCGCCTAAGACACGGCGCCTGGCGCTAACATCGCCTCTTTTCGCAAGGGTGATTAAGCCATCAATAACGCTCCGCAGCTCTTTTGCTTTGGTCTCGGTTGTCTCTAATCGGCCATGCTCAATCATCTGAGCTGCCATCGTTTTTAATATCGCCTTCCTGTGGCTGGAATTGGCGCCTAGTTTTCTTCCGGTTTTTCTATGTCTCATTATCCCTACTTCGCCGACTTGAGCGACAGACTCATGTCTACCAGTTTCGCTTTTACTTCCTCGATTGATTTGGATCCGAAGTTTCTAATATTAACCAGATCTACATCGGTGCATTCCAATAACTGCTCGAGCGTATCAATGCCTTGGCGCTTAAGACAGTTGTATGATCTAACTGATAGCTCCAAGTCTTCTATTGGCGAGGTGAGAACTGGCTCTACCGTCTCCGCTTCCACCACAAAAACACTCTCTTGAAGATCGTCTTCGGCCTGCTCAGCAAAGAGCATCATGTGTTCATTGATGATCTGGCTCGACATGCTAACAGCTTCCTTAGGTGTGATGCTTCCATTCGTCTCAACAGTCAGCAAGAGTTTGTCGTAATCTGTACGCTGCCCTACGCGTGTGTGCTCAACGGAATAAGCAACCTTTCTCACCGGTGTAAATATTGAATCGATTGGCACTACGCCGATCGGATCGGAGGCGTTTTTGTTTCGCTCACTAGATGAGTAACCTCGTCCTTTTTCAATGATAAACTCTGCTTCTATTTTACCGGTCTTGTTTAGTGTCGCTATTTCCATATCGGAATTGAGAACCTCTATACCGGGAGGGCAAGTGATATCGCCAGCAACTACGGTCTTCGGTCCCTTAGCCGACAACGTCAATACCGCGTCGGGCTCGCCATTTGCCTTGAGTATAAGGCTTTTGATATTCAAAATTATATCAGTAGCATCTTCCCGCACACCTCTGATAGATGTGAACTCATGATCTACGCCTTCAATTCTAAACGACGTAACAGCTGCACCTGGCAGAGACGACAATAAAACTCTACGCATACAATTTCCTAAAGTGTAGCCGAAGCCTCTCTCCAGCGGCTCAACAACAAACTGAGCGGTCGTGTCATTAATTTCAGTGACTGAAATATGAGGCTTTTTGAACTCAATCATTCACGTTCCCCCTTATTGCTTTACTTCGAGTACAATTCAACAACAAGCTGCTCATCAAAAGGCATGCTTATCTGTTCTCTGTCTGGTAATTCCCTTACTTTTCCTGTCATGGTTTTCGGATCTACATCTAGCCATTCGGGAACTTCTCCCTTAGCTGTATAGCTCAATGATTCCTGGACTCTAGCTTTTGCGTTGCCTTTTGGGGCTAACCCAAAAACATCGCCTTCTTTGAGCCGATATGACGGAATATTGACCTTTCGCCCGTTGATCGTAAAGTGACCATGGCGAACCAATTGACGCGCCTCAGGCCGCGAGAAAGCAAAGCCAGCCCGATAAATGATGTCGTCAAAACGTATTTCTAATAGACGCAGCAGATTTTCACCGGTTATCCCTTTTTGCTTCGCGGCTTTTTTGTAATAGCCACGAAATTGCTTCTCGAGCAAACCATACGTTCTCTTTATTTTTTGCTTCTCCCGCAACTGCTTGGAATATTCCGACGCTTTTATCCGCCCTCGCCCTCGCTCACCAGGTGGATATGATCGTCGCTCAAACGCGCATTTTTCTCCAACGCACCGTGAGCCTTTAAGAAAGAGCTTCATTCCTTCTCTTCGACACAATTTGCATACAGGACCTGTGTATCTCGCCAATTAAGCTCCTTTATTGTTCAATTTTAAACTCTTCTTCTTTTCTTGGGGCGACAGCCATTGTGTGGTACAGGTGTGACATCACTGATGCTGGCCACTTCTAAACCGGCTGCCTGTAGTGATCTGATAGCTGTTTCCCGCCCGGAGCCAGGACCCTTAACAAAAACCTCGACTCGGCGAACGCCATGTTCCGCCGCTTTTTTCGCGACTGCCTCAGCTGCAAGCTGCGCAGCGAAAGGAGTGCTCTTTCGAGAGCCCTTAAAGCCAATACTGCCCGAGCTCTCCCAACTAATCATATTGCCCTCGGTATCTGTGATAGCGATGATCGTATTATTAAAAGTTGATTTGATGTGTGCCTGACCGAAAGGGATATTCTTCTTCACGCGACGTTTGGTTTTAGTTTTTGCGACTTTTTTTCTAGCCAATCTCTTACGGCCTCACTTTCTTCTTCGCGCCTACTTGCTTTCTTGGACCCTTCCTGGTCCGCGCGTTTGTGTGTGTTCGTTGTCCTCTAACCGGCAATCCTCGTCTGTGCCTCAAGCCACGATATCCACCAATTTCCATTAATCTTTTAATGTTCTGTGAAATATCCCGACGAAGGTCGCCCTCAATTTTGTGGTTCTTATCGATTAACTCACGTAATTTAACTACCTCTTCATCGGTTAAACTACGCGTACGAGTACTGGGGTCTATGTCGGCCTCTTTCAATATCTGTCGAGATATAGACAGCCCAATACCGAATATATAAGTTAAAGCGACCTCAATCCTTTTCTCTCGAGGAAGGTCAATTCCCGCAATTCGTGCCAATTAAAGCCTCCAATTCATTTCTAAAAACAAATGTGTACATGGTATCTGTATTGCTTACCCCTGGCGCTGTTTATGCCGCGGGTTTTCACAGATGACCATGACCCTTCCGTTTCTCCGGATAATCTTGCATTTTTCACAAATCTTCTTAACTGACGGTTTTACTTTCATCTTGATACTTTCCTGTCTCCCCGGCCTAACAGCCGACGTTCTTAAGTTCTCATTTATACCGGTAAACGATTCTTCCTCTCGTCAGATCGTATGGAGAAAGCTCAACGACCACTCTATCCCCCGGTAATATCCTTATATAATGCATGCGCATCTTACCAGATATATGCGCTAATATTTTATGCCCATTATCAAGCTCAACCCGGAACATCGCATTAGGCAGCGGCTCAATAACCTTACCTTCAACCTCAATGGCTTCTTCTTTTTTTGCCAAGAGCTCACTTCCTTAAACCGATCTTTCGATCTACTGTCGCCCGCTTAGTTCCCGTGCAAGTCCATAAAGCGTTAATTTTAGCAGAACTGTATTGCCTCGTCTACAAAACTGTTAGAATCAACGGATCATTTTCAGTTATCGCGATCGTATGCTCAAAATGAACGGATGGTTTTCTGTCTTTAGTTATAACCGTCCAACGATCATCCAGAACTTCCACCTCGAAAACGCCTTCGTTCACCATTGGCTCAAGAGCCAAGACCATGCCTTTATTCAACATTGGACCTCGCCCTTTTGGAGCGTAGTTCGGGATTTGTGGCTCTTCATGCATTGCCCGTCCTATCCCATGTCCAACATACTCGCGGACAACCGAATAACTAGCGTCCTCCGCAACTTTCTGAATAGCCGCCGAAATATCATATAAGTAGTTGCCGGCACGTGCCATTGTTATACCCGCCTTAAGCGCTGC
>JAUWRD010000013.1 GCA_030610765.1 Actinomycetes bacterium | reverse complement strand
ATCGCTAAAAACACAGAGGCTATAAATGATCTTGATGGCAAATTAAGCGAGCCTTCGGACTGACGAAGCCTTATTCCACACCATAGAGTTCCGCGTCGTTATTTGCATCAGGTTCGTCATATAGTTCCGCATCATTATTTGCTTCAGGCTCATAATCTGGTTCATAGTCCGGATCATGTTGGGGTTCCGGTTCATGTTGGGGTTGCGGTTCCGGTTCGTGTTGCGGTTCAGGCTCAATAACTGGCTCATCTTCAATACCTAGCTCCGCGTCATTGTTTGCTTCCTCTTCATCGTCCGGTTCCGGGCAATCCTTTTTAGCCTTGGCATCGTCCGCCCCCAACTTCTTTTTGAGATTATTTAAGTTTTCGCCCTTATAAACGTAATTGCCCCCCGGCTTTAAGATTGACATAGACCCCTGGTGGCGGTGAAGCCACCGTTACTCCAACAAGCGTCTTCACGCTGTTCGGCATTATAGCCACGATTATGCTATTTGCGGAATTCGCTGCAGTAATAAATATGTTGGTTATCCGCGGTGGAAAAATCATCACAATATTCGTGACAAAAATCTGAGTTGTTTGAAGTATAACCGATGTCCTGGTGGCTAGAATTTGCAACTTCATCGGGTTGCCGCATGAAGTCAGCACATGGGGGGTGCCATTCTCATCGGTTAAAGCTACGCGGTCTTTCTTGAGTCGATAATTCGGCAATATCTTATAATTCTTGGTGCTGTTGGTCAGAATTGTATTAGCTCGTAAAGTTTTTTTTAGATTCACGCCGGCCTTTTCTTTTGCCGCCAATCTGGTTACATCGGCCAGCGTTAGGCCGGTCACGTTTGTCAGGAGCCTCAGATATCTAGAGTCGGCCTGGCACTTTACTTTTACGTCGGCCCAGGAGTAGATTCCCCTGGGAATAAGCGGGGGCAACTCCACCGCGGCAAAAGCTTGACGCGAGTTCCCGCTTTCCGCGCCGTCACGTGTAACCGCTGTGACCACATAATAGTAAGCAACGCCCCTCTTAATATATTGGTCAAAGTAAGTCGTCTCACTAAATTTGACGTCATCGATCAAAGTGTATTTTCCGACCGGATCCGTACTCCGGTAAATGTTATATGTTTTTATTCTCGAACTACCGATCTCATTCCAGTTCAGCGAAATCCCGTCGTTGGCCGGCTCCGCTTCTAGGTTGGTTGGAATCGGAACAGAGCTGCCCGAAACATTTCTATCGCTTTTACTTGGCGCAGAGGGAGGGACTACGGATGACGGTTGTCCTTGAGCCCCGATCAAACTGAAGATGAAAAAAGAAAAGCTCCAAATTAAAAAGAATAAGAGTGCCAACAAGGCAAACTTTTTGTTTCTAGCTTTTTTAGCATCCGGTTGGACAACCGAGGCTTGAGTCTGTACCGACGGGGTTGCGTTGCTCCTTGGTCGGATCCTGTAGCACGTGTCCCGCAGGCCCCGCAGAAGTCGTTTCCCTCGGCTAACGGGGCTCCACACTTTTGACAATAGCGCATCTGTTTCACCTGGCTCCTCGATTACGGCGGCCAAGAAGGTAAAAATTCCTGGTAATTATAGCATTTAATAGACCTCTTAGAAAAAGACAAGAAAGTTGAGTTAGAGTCTGTTCGCGGTTATCCCGGGGAAGGAAACTACCTTATTTCTCTTTGACAATATCAAAAACAATCGGCGCGTCCCTTAAGGCCTTGATCCCTTGAGGCTCGTCGGCGAGAAGCGGCATCGCGACAACCGGCGCGCTGAAAAGTTCCGTTATTTGCGATAAATGCTGCTGCTGCATTTCGAGCCGATCGGTGAAAAAATCATTGTTGCAATAATCGGACGACAAGACCTGGTTGGCGATGACCAAGGCGGGGGTAATCCCAATCGTGCCAAGCTCATTGGCGGCCCGATAGGCTTCAATAATAGGCGTGTGCTCGGGGTAGACGACCATAATGAAAGCTGTCCTCGCTGGGTCTTGCAAGCGATAGATCACGCTCTCAAACTTAGATTTTGCAGCCACGTCAGCCTCACTCAGTTCCTTGGTGATAAAAGTCTTGACCTCCAATTGCTTATTCCATTCAACCGGAAGCCTTAGCAGACGCAACGTGTGACCGGTAGGCGCTGTATCGAAGACGATCGTGTCGTAGTCGGAAACAGTCGCCAGGTCGACAAAACGATAGAAAACGGCCATGTCCTCGGTGCAGGGCGAGTTTAACTCTTCCTCCATCGCCTGTACCCGGTCGGCAGAATACTTAGCCTTGGCCTCGCTTAAGATCCGCTCGCGGTATTTGGCCACCTCCGCTTTGGGATCGATACGTGTGGCCCAGAGGTTCTGGACGTTGGCGACCAGCGTTGGTATATCGCCAACCGGCGCCTCAAGCACCTGTGATAGGTGGGAGGCCGGATCCGTTGTTACCAGCAAAGTTCGATTGCCGCTGTCGGCAAAGTTCACCGCGGCCACACAAGATAATAGAGTTTTGCCGACGCCACCCTTACCCGTGAAAAAAAACATATGCGGCCGACAGTTCTCGCTAAGGCCAATCGGAACGCTCACAGCCGGCGGAAGCTTTCGGTTTTGCGCGGAAACTCCTTTTTGCGGCGATGGTGCATTACCTGGCGCACCAGCGTCTTCAATCGATAGCGGCTTTTCATACAATAACTGGCCTACCGTTCTTAAACATTCGATCCCGCGTATCTCCCGGGACTGCAAGTAAACTGCTTTGGCAGCTGAGTCTATGGCCGCGATAGTCTTCAGGTGACCAAGTTGGGAGAGACGCTTAGCTTTAAAGAAAGCATTGGTGGCAGCTTCAGCGGGGATTATCCCGTTCACAACAAGTTCGAAATTGTTGACCCCTATCTCCACTATCTCCCGCATCGATCTTGCGGTCTCATCAATCGAGGATGTTTCCGGCCGCAGGACAAATATGAACTTAGTTAAATGTCGATCTTTGAGCGCCAACAAAGCACGATCAAATTTGATCTTCGAATCCGCCAGACCCTGGGCGGGACCGACGCAGGTAGCGGCTCCACTTTCGGCTGCCTGTTCGATCACCTGGCTCCAATCGGCGGGCAGTTGCAGCAGACGCAGAGTATGCCCGGTCGGGGCGGTATCGAAGATGACAACGTCGAATTCATCTTCGTCAAGAAAATCGACAAACCGCTCGAACACAGCCATCTCGGAGGTGCAGGGTGAATCGAGCTGCTCTTCCATAACCTTTAATATGGACTCGGGCATCACACCTCTAAGCGGTGCCATTGTCCTTTCCTTATACTCCGCTGTCGCTTCGTCGGGATCCAACTCCATCGCCCACAGATTGCGGATTCCTTGAATTGTTGTTATGTTGTGGCCGATTTTTTGCTCAAAAACGTCTGCGAGGTTGCTGGCGGGGTCGGTCGTAATAATCAACGTCCTTTTCCCGGCCTCAGCGAAATGAACAGCGGTCGCCGCTGACAAGCTAGTCTTACCGACGCCACCTTTTCCTGAGAAAAACCAATATCGACACTCAGAATGAATCCCGCGTTGGCCTTGATCGCGACTCATGAAATCTCCTTATTATCAACGACGGATGATGTATTCGAGAAAAACTTCGCTATAGCCAGCTCAGAATCTCTTCGTGTGTGGGATATGCGCCTTTTTTCATAATCCGTCCATCGATCACTGTCATCGGCAGAGCTTTCAATTGCTCATCCTCGAGAACAGCCATAACCTGCGTCTCGGCTTCAAAATCCGCCGCGCCTTGGTTCAGCGTAAACCGCTTGATCTTATGTCCGTCAGCCTCAATTTTCTTGATTAAGGCGTTAAAATTGACCACGCTTTCGTCGGGCACCGGCCCGCACATACCTGAAGAACAACACATCGGCGGCTCAAAAACTTTGATTTCTTTACTCATATTTCCTAAGATACCCTTCCCGCCAATTTACGGACAGACCGGTTTACTGCAATTGCAAAATTTGCCGGCCTGACCTAAAAAGCTATTAATTCTTTTATCCCTCAGTGAGTAGTAGACCCAGCGACCCCGGCGTTCATCCATAACAAGCCCTTCCGCTTTTAAGGCTTTAAGATGATGCGACATGAGGTTTTGTGATATATCGATCGCATCAGTAAGTTGGCAAACACATTTTTCGCCCGATGCCAAACACGCAATAATCTTTAGCCGGTTTTCGTCGGCTAAAATCTTCATCAATCTTGTAATGTCCGCCGTTTCGTGTGCCTCGAGCACCTCAGGGTTTCTCATATCAATCACCATTGATACGCCTAACATGGGTGATTGTCAATCCATCTTTCTTTTGACATAGCCGCTCATTAGAATTCCGAGGTGCCACCGTTTGTGCTCGCATGGTAAAATCTCCTCTATGTTTCAATCAAAACCTCGACAATATCTAAGATCATCGCAAACCACAGCATTTAGAGCTGTTCTTGCATTATTATCTGCTGCGCTGCTTCTATCGGGCTGCTCAAATAAAAAATCATCTGACATAATCCTGGCGACCACAACGAGCACTTATGACACTGGTTTGCTCGATGAGCTCATTCCTGCCTTTACTGAGAAATATGGTTATAAAGTTAAGCCAATTGCTGTCGGTACTGGTGAAGCACTTACAATGGGTGAGAGCGGCGAAGCCGATGTCCTTCTCGTCCACGCGCCGGCGGCAGAAAAAGCTTTTATGGCCGCCGGGCACGGAGTAAGTCGTAAAAGAGTTATGTACAATTGGTTTCTGCTCGTGGGGCCAGATAGAGACTTTGCCGACGCCAGAGCTGCTGACAATATTGCGGGGGCTTTTCAAGGTATCAGCGAAAATAAAGCTACTTTTATCAGCCGGGGAGACGATTCGGGCACACATAAAAGGGAACTTGCTTTATGGAAAGCTAGCAAGAAAACGCCTGAAAAACCCTGGCATCAAGAAGCCGGGCAAGGAATGGGCGCAACTCTTCGGATTGCAGACGAAAAGCAGGGTTATACTTTGACGGATGAAGCAACTTTTCGAGCGCAGCAAAAGAGCCTGTCTTTGCGGGCTTTTGACTTCGCGGGTCAAGATCTTAAGAATAATTACAGCGTCATCGTGGTCACAAAAAACCCCGGTTCAAAGGCTTTCAGTCGTTTCTTGGTCAGTCGGCGCGGACAATCTTTGATTCGCAAATTCAGATCTCCTGAATACAAAAAAGCTCTATTCACGCCAGACGCAGAATAAAGGAAATTAATGGAACTGCTCCTTAAAGGTCTATATCGTGCACTAGATATGTTGACAAGCGCGGATCCCGAGCTAGTCACAATTCTCTGGTTGTCGTTAAAGGTATCTGTGGGTGCAGTGGTTTTGGCGCTTGCCATCGGACTGCCCATCGGAACCTGGCTTGCCCTCGGAAGGTTTCGGGGGCAAAGATTCCTAGTGGCCCTTGCCAACGCGGGCATGGGCCTGCCTCCAGTTGTGGTTGGTCTCACTGTCGCTGTCTTGCTCTGGCGGTCGGGTCCGCTTGGGTCTTGGGGCCTGCTGTATACACCGACCGCCATGGTTCTAGCGCAATTAGTCATCGCTCTACCCATTGTGATAGCGCTTACTATTTCTGCCATTCAGTCGCTTGATCCAAGAATACGCCTAGAGGCAATGTCTTTAGGAGCGTCGACAATTCAGATGGTTAGTGTGCTCTGGCGAGAAGCACGACTCGGTATCATGGCGGCAGCCATGGCGGGCTTTGGCGGAGCGATCTCCGAAGTGGGAGCAGTACTCATGGTCGGCGGAAATATTCGTGGACAGACGCGAGTTATGACAACAGCAATCGTCACCGAGACGCGCATGGGTCATTTTGACATCGCGATTGCCCTTGGGATCCTGCTCCTGCTATTAGTTTTTCTCGCAAACCTTGTCCTGACCTATCTACAACAGAGGCAGCGCTATGATTGAGGTCATTAATCTTAAATCAATAAAAAAGACTTACAATGGCGCGCCAATTCTCGAAATTGGAGAGATGACGTTACAGGCCGGGCAAGTGCTTACAATCTCCGGCCCAAATGGAGCAGGGAAAAGTACACTGCTTAGAATAATTGGCCTGCTGGAGCCGCCTGATCACGGAAGCGGTAAATTTTTGGTTCTTGGCGAAAAACCGACGTGGAATAACCACACAAATTTGCGTCGACGCATGGCTGTTGTCTTTCAAACACCATATATGTTTAACCGCAGCGTATATGAAAACATCTCGATGGGCTTAAGGTGGAGAAAGCTTCGAACCTCTGAGGTAGCCGAAAGAGTGCATGAAGTCAGCAAGTTGCTTGAAATTGATTTCCTGGAACAGTCGGCCCGCCAGATATCAAGGGGTCAGACTCAACGAACAGCTTTAGCTCGCGCTCTAGTTGTACGCCCCGAGATGCTTTTGCTAGATGAGCCGTTGAGTGCTTTGGACGCGAAGCTCAGAGCAAAACTGCTGACAAAGCTTAAGCCGACCATAACAGAAGCTGGACGCTCAGCTATTTATGTAACTCATGACGAAGCAGAGGTGAAGCTAATAGCGGATAAAAAGCTGACCTTGGTCGACGGGAAAATCGAACGCTAAACCTCGAAGTGCTTGCCCAAATCTTTTAAACTATAATCATCGAAAAGAACTTGCCCATATAAGCCAAGCCTAAAACAGTGCGAGGGGAGCAAATACATGAGCAATCAATTGGCGATTCACACCGAGGGTCTAACCAAGCACTACGGAAGCGTTCGCGCCTTGGTAGACCTGAACCTGGACATCCAAGCAGGTGAAGTTTTCGGCTTCCTCGGCCCGAACGGCGCAGGCAAAACGACGATGATCCGGACGATTCTTGATGAGATTAGACCGACCAATGGGCGAGCTTCCATTCTCGGGTTAGACACTCATGATGACGCCATTCAGATCCGCCGGCAAATCGGTTATGTCCCAGGTGACCTCGCTATGTACCCCAGACTCACCGGTCGAGACACACTGACGTACTTTGCCAATCTGCGAGGTGGTGTCGACTGGTCGCACGTCGATGAACTTGCTGAAAGGCTTAATGCCGATCTGTCCAAGAAAGTAAGCAACCTGTCTTCGGGGAACCGTCAGAAGGTGGGGTTGATCCAAGCATTCATGAACAAACCGAAAGTACTTATAATGGACGAACCCAGCTCTGGGCTCGACCCCTTGGTCCAGCGCGAGCTCCAGAAGATGATGCGTGATGTGGCGAACGAGGGAAATACTGTCTTTCTCTCCAGCCACACACTCTCCGAGGTTCAGCGAGTTGGCGACCGCGTCGGAATCATCCGCCACGGGCGACTTGTAGCCGTCGAGTCCGTCTCTGACATTCGGTCAAAGGCAGTGCGACGAGTCGAGCTTGAGCTCGACGGTCAAGCTGAGGCTTCCGTCTTCGAGAGAGTTCCCGGGGTGCGTGAAGTCAACGTGGAAAACGACCACGTCATTATGAGCTTCGAAGGCGACATGGGCGCACTGCTCAAAACGACGGCCGAGCACTACAAGGTTGTCGATATACACACCCAGGAAGCGGACCTGGAGGAGATCTTCCTCGCCTACTACCGCGATGAGGATAGCGCAATATGATGTTAGCCAGCGTTTTCACAAAAACGGTTCGGGATCGCTGGAAGGGATGGGCAATCGGTGTCGTCAGTCTCGTGCTTATGCTCCTAATGGCCATGTCGGCTTATAGTGAAATCGATCTGAGCGTGTTCAAGGCAATGCCCGAGGCTTACCGGTCATTCATCGGCATTACAGACATGGTGGAAGTGGGCAGTCTCGCTATCCGCGCACTCTATGGAACCTACGGTGTGCTCGCCTTTGCGGCGATGGCGCTAGCGATGGGAGCGGCATCTATCGCGGGGGAGGAACGCAACGGAACCATCGGGCTCTTGCTTGGCAATCCCAAGAGTCGCACACACGTAATTGTCGCGAAAGCGGCAGCCATGATCTTGCTCGCCGCCATCAGCGTGCTAGCATTGTGGGCCGTCACAATTCCGGTCTCCGCAATGTTGGACGTGAGTATCGAAGGCTTGGATGTGGGGGCTTTCACCTTCCACTTACTCATCTACTCCCTCTTCTACGGCTTTATGGCTATGGCGATCGGCGCTTGGACCGGAAACAAGGGAGCCGCAAGCGGCGTCTCAGCCGGGATACTGGTCATTTCCCTCTTTGCCGCCGGCATCTTACCTCTCGTTAAAGGAGTCGAAGACCTAGTTAAGGCATTCCCGAGCCACTACTTCGATGGAAGTGACCCTCTACTCAACGGAGTCGACTGGGGCGATCTCAGCATTTTGACTGCCATATCCGCTGCCTTCATAGTCGTTGCGGTAATCGGAGTTAATCGCCGTGATCTCAAGAGTCAGACCGTTGGTATTACTTTGGTGGATAGGCTCCGCGCTATTCCTATGACACAGAAAATCATCGATAAACTTGCTGGTTCAGCCCGCGTCTCCGGAATCTGGATTAAGACTGCTTCAGAGTATCAGGGGCTCCTCATGGTTACGGCAGCGTTGATGTTTTTTCTCATGGGTCTGATGATGGGGCCGTTCTACGCCGCTATCCCCCAGGAGACTTTAGAAATAGGGGGGCAGCTCCCTGAGGCCATGGTCGCCCTGGTTGGCGGGGGTGACATTAGCACCCCTGAAGGCTGGTATCAGATTGAGACATTCGGCCTCATGGCCCCGATTGCGGTCATGTTAGTGACCATTGCGGTAGGGGCCGGTGCCCTGGCAGGAGAAGAATCGCGTCGGACAATGGGCCTCCTTCTTGCTAATCCGATTTCGCGCGCCAGGATAATTTATGAGAAAAGTTGGTCGATGGTGCTTCTCGCGTTTGCGATCGGATTCTCGACCTTCGCCGGTGTCGCGCTCGGATCTGCAGTCGCTGACATGGGGATTAACGTCTGGAACATTGCCGCAACCTGCTTGCTGCAGGTTCTTGTCGGACTCGTCTTCGGAGCGCTGTCGCTTGCGTTGAGCGCAGGAACGGGGCGGACGAAAATCGCTATCTTCGGAGCAATCGGTGCCGCGCTCGCCTTCCACCTACTCAACTCGTTCGCGGCGCTCAGCGACACCATGGCTAGGTGGGCTAAATTCTCGCCCTTCCACTACTACCTTGGCAACGATCCCCTAATCAACGGGATGGATTGGGGCAACGCCGCTATACTCGCCAGTCTAACGCTGGGCTTGATTGGGTTATCGGTCATACTATTCCAGAGAAGAGACATCCGGCAAACAGGTTAGACATGTGTATTTAGGCCTATGCATCCCGAGTCACAACCATAAGCAGTTGCGGCAAAACCAGCAGCGATGTGGCCATTGCCAGACTTATCATCACCGCTGTGAGAAAGCCGTAAGACGCAAAAAGAGGCATCGGAGCCAAAGCTAAAATGCCAAACCCAACCGCGCTTGAGACGGCTGAAGCGATCAGCGCCATGCCGGTTCCTTCCCCGGTGGCTCGAATAGCCTCTAGACGGTTTTCCCGCTCGGCCAGCTCATCGCGGTAGCGCATTGTGAAATGGATAGAGTAGTCAATCCCAATCCCAATTGACACAGCGCCAATTGTCGCTGTTACCAAGTTGATGGCGAAACCACCCAGATACATAAACGCATACAACCAGGCTACGACGATTAAGATTGGAATGATCGATACAATCGCATACTTCAGTGAGCGCATAAAGAGCCAGACTATGGCCAGGCAAAGCACGACCGCTATCGGCAATGAGACCTGGAAAGCCCTAAGAACAGCGTCGAGGCTTTCTTGGCGAATTATCGGGCTCCCGGTGAACTGTACGAAAGCATCTTTGTCTTGTTTTTGTAATTCGACCTCAAGATCATCAATCAAAGGTTGAATTTCTTTTCGCGCCGACCTCACATTTTCGACAGCGCGGCTGCCCCGTATTTCAAGTGTCAAAACGGTCGCCTGCTGTGATTCATCATCAGACACCCACAGCACACTGCGAACATCATCAGGAGTAGCGGCCAAACGACCCGCGTCGATCGGAACACCGATCTCTCTTGTAGTATTAAAAACAGCGGCCAATTGTCGTTTCGAGTCGGGAATCTTGTCGCCGTCGGCATCTGTAATTTCAATGCCGGTAGTTTTGGCCACCGCCCCGATCGCGGCCGGGTTTGCGAAGAGATCATCGAGATTATCCAAGACGCCACGCCCGATTCGCACTTTTTTCTCACGTGTTTTTGTGAATCGCTCTGTTTCGAGCACCTCGACTCTCTCCGCAAACTTTGTGATTGCCCCGAGGTTGGCTGGATTAGTAAGTTCTGTCTCTATATATATTTTGGACGGTTCACCGCCTTGTTCGCCAAAATGCTCATCGAGTTGGTCTAAGGCAATGACAAAATCTGTATCAGCCGCAAAAAAATCTTTCACATCAAACTCTGATGGCACCTGAAAAGCCAGGTAGCCAGCTACGATAGTCAGCAATAAAACCAGCGGTAAAAAGATCAAGCGGTTCCTGGCAATCCAAACCAAGATGTTGCCAATGATCGGAGATTGGCGAGTATCTCGCCCGGCATTCGGCAAAACTGCCGGCGCATGTGTCCGATTAGCCAGCCCGTATGGGATCGCAATCATCAGCACCAAATATATTACTAAAACTATTAGGCCCCCGGCCGGGAATACGAAGACGCTGAGCAAGACCGAAGCCATCGCTAATGAGCCGGCAAGAAGAGAGCCGATGACCGACAGCACTGTATTTCGACGCGTCCGGGAAGGTTCGCCAACCCTCTCTTCTACCTTAGCAACTGCTAGAGGAGTTACAATCCCAAGAAGCAGAAACGCGGCACTAAGCGCGACCGCGGCGCCAATTCCAAACTGGATGATTGATGGGATCTCGGATGAAACGTTAGAAAGAAAGGCTACTGAATCAGACGCCAACGCCAAGACCAAGGCTCCCGCAACAGCGGCGATTCCAGTGGTAAAAGCCGCGCCGGGAGCAAGGCCCGTGACACGGTTTTCACGGTATCTACCAACAGCGTGAAAAGCAAAATCTACCCCGAACGATATCATGGCGATTGGCACAATTAACGACAGCACCAAGTCTTCCTGAAGACCAATGAGATTCGTGATCCCCTGAAGCCAAATAATCAACGCGGCTAGCGCGCCGCCGGTAATTGCGAGAACCCAGTATGATCGGAAGGTTAAACCAACAATGATCAGAACGGCGAGAATCGTAAAACCAATAAAGGGTCCCGCGGTCTCGCCCTGTTCATTGCTGGTCAGGTTGACATCGATGGCGACGCCCCATAGTTGATAATTCTTTTGACTACCTCTTAGCAAAGTCTGGATTTCGCGACCATATTCTTCGCTCTCAGTACCGCCGCCCAGGGCGATGGCCACATTTCCAAAATCAAGCACTGTATCGTCAGAAAGAACTGTGATCAACATCGCCGGCGCCACGACTTTACCGGCAGCGCGATCAACTTTTGTTTTTTGAGACAACCCGAGTTTCTGAAGGCCTACTTTATCTATTAACTGAATAGCCACTTGATTTATTTGCTGATTATTCACTTTAGCCACGCCCCCGAAAGGGGCGAGAGCACCATCTATTTGATCAGCTATTGACCTGGTGCCAATGATATCGACACTTTCTTGTGGCTCAAAGTATTGAAGCAATGTCTTACGCAGCTTTTTATGGTCGCGAAGTTTCCTAGAGTTGTTGAGCAATTCCACCAACACTGGTTTGGCCAGCACATTGCCATCGCGAGCTTCAAGAACAAAGTTGGTTGGAAAAACCGAGGTTACAAATTTTTCATCGACAGAGTCACGAGCATCGAAAACCGCGCCAGCAGGCTCTTGTGAAGCATTTTCTGTTGGCGCCATCGTTAGGAAGGGAACAGACAACGCTGCCGTCAATAAAAAGGCAAGACCGATAATCCAGCGAGCATGACGATAAACGAACGAAGTGGTTTTGGTGCCGACTTCATGCGGTTTGGCCATAGTCGGTCTATTTTTCTTTTGGTTTCTTGGTTAACGGTAAAATGCCGGCCATCTCGCCAATAACGTTAACTATGTCCGAGCCCGGGGATCACGATCTTGGCATTGTCCGCAAGCGCTACCTCCATAGCTTCGATTTTTCGCAATATTTGCGCATTCCCGACGAAAAATTCTTCGGCGGCTTCATTTACTAATTGAATGGCCTCAGCTTCGCCTTGTGCCTCCAATATTCTTGCCTGTTTCACACCCTCCGCCATCTTTATCTCGGCTCTTTTCTCACCATCGGCAACGGTTTCTCTGGCCGTCGCGAAATCTATAGCCGATATTTTCTCGTTTTCTGCTTTCACAACTTTGTTCATTGTCTCCTGAACATCTTGAGGCGGATCAATTTGCTTTAACTCGGTACGAACTATCGCGATTCCCCAACTATGAGTTTCCGCGCGAAGAGTCTTGTGGAGTTCGGAATTAATTTTTCCGCGCTCACTATTGGCGGATTTCAAAGTAAGAGTACCGATGATATTTCTGAGAGTCGTTCGGGCTAGACTAACTATCTGAAATTGATAGTAATTAACATTATATTGCGAATTCTTAACACTTTCTTCATCGTCCTTAACCTTATAATAAACTTGCGCGTCTACCGTGGCATTTAGATTATCGTTGGTGATGATTTCTTGGGGTTCGGCATCAACCATGCGCTCTGTAATGTTGATCTTGTACATTCTCTCAATGACGGGGATGATCCAGTGAAAACCCGGGTTCGCAAACCGGTCGTATTTACCTAATCGCTCGACCAGGCCCCTGCTGGTCGGCCGCACTATACGAACGCCGAATGCAAATAAAAAAATTGCCAATAAAATGAATAGTGCGAGAAATGCTCCCATTTGCCCCTCCTAGGATAATTGTTTTGGCTAATGATATTACATACGGCTGCCACTTGCCTAGCAAGTTCTACATGCTTTATCCTTTTCACATCGAGATCAATAAGGAGGACCGATGAAAACGGTAAAAGTTGAGTACACAGTTAAAGAAAGTTACGTGGAAACCAACAAGGCAAACATTGGGGCCGTAATGGCTGAACTGCGAAGCCTGGGCGAGGTCGGTGTAAAATACACTGTGTTCTTGAAAGAAGACGGCAGAACTTTTATGCACATAGCGACGACCCGGGATGAAGAGGCCAGGAAAGTCATCTCCAGCCTCGAATCATTTAAGAGATTCAGAGAGCAGCTGCAAGCCGGGGCCGAAACTAATCCGGCCCAACAAGATCTAGTGCTCGTGGATTCTTCGTTCGATTTATCGTAAACATGGAGCTTCAGCAAATCCCCGGCGTCGGCCCTAAGATCGCCGCCAAACTTAGCGAGCTGGGAATAAGTTCTGTAGAAGACCTCAAGGGACGGCAAGCAGAAGATTTGTATTTTGAATTATGCGCGCTTAGCGGAACCCACATTGACAGGTGCGTTTTGTATGTCTTCCGGTGCGCGATCTATTTCGCGTCACACACGCGACACGATCCTGAATTACTTAAGTGGTGGCGATGGAGCGATAGAGCCGCCGAAAATCGCAAAACTTAAGTAGCGCCAATAGGCAGCCAACATTGATGAAGCCGGCTTCTCCCAACCAGGTTAACTGGTCGCTGACGGAAGATGGAGTATCTTCTTCTAGATGACGCGCAAACCACTTCTCGTCATCTTCTCCATTGTCTCTCATAAATTGTGAGTTCTACTCCTCGCTCCAGGTACCACTGTCTTTGAAGCCCTCCCAGTGGGCGCCATTGCAGAACGGCTTGTTTTTTGAGTTGCCACATCGGCAGAGAGTGAAATGATCTTTTGTTTCCGGCTCTGAACCCTGGTCGTCCTCTAAGGGGATTTCGCCGGTAACTCTATAGGGTCCGTCTTCGGTCACCTTCATCTTGGGCTCACCGCCAACATCTTGATGGCGCACTCCATCAACCTTATAACTGAGCGCCCCGGAAGGACATCTCTGAACGAGCGCGATTATCTCCTCGGCAATCGCGCCGGCTGTGTCAATCCAGGGTTCTTGCCCCAGCTTGAAAACAGAGGGCAGATTGTCCGTACATATCCCTGAATGTGAACAAACGCCCCGATTGTCAACGATTGTGATTCCAAGACCCTCATATTCATCAACATGATCAGGCACTCTGTCTGGCTCTTTTTCTCCGACAAAACCATTCCGCATATGGGTGCCGTCACAATATGGCTTGTTGTTCGACCCGCCGCAGCGGCAAAGGGCTGTCATCTCTTGCGCTGGCAGGGGTTGGTCAGTTGTATCTCGCAGATTATCAAGAGATTTGACCATATACGGGTTTCGCAGTTTTACAATAATCTCGGTGTCGTCAAACCTGTCTTCTTGCTCAGCCATTTTACCCCCCAAATAATGTGTAGCTTGGACTAATTCAATTTACCACGAAAAACAATTAGTATTGAAGAGATCCGGCTTTAAGAAGACTTTCTCCGGAGCTAAATCCCGTTATTACAAAAACTCCGTCAGATACTCAACTGCCAGAGGCGATTCAATTACCTACAGATTCAAAGGCAAAAGAGTGTCACTGGTTTCCACCAGGGGGCCAAATAGATCAAAAGCTAAGGTTTACGTAGATGGTCGTTACATTAAAACAATTAACGCTTTTTCATCAAAAACCCGGGTTCGCAAGATACTATTCTCTAAAAGGTGGAGGAAAACCGGCACGCACTCAATTAAAATAGTGAATCAGAAAACACGCGGTCGCGGTAGATTTGATATCGATGGTTTGGCTGTTGGTAAATAGACTCAGCTTGGTATTTGGGGTATAATTACACGATATGTGATATTCGCCTGCCTGTGAGCTTGCCTGATCTTATTATTTGAGAAAACCTTCATGAGCTAGCTTAAACGCAAGGCGCACAAATGTTATAGCAGAAATCTTAAGGAGCAATAAAGATATGCCATTTACAAGTTTAGGACTGGCCGAGCCTTTAGTAAAAGAGGTCGCGGATATGGGCTATCGCGAACCCACCCCCATCCAAAAAGCCGCAATCCCGGAGGTCTTGGCAGGCCGAGACGTTATTGGTTGCGCACAGACCGGCACAGGTAAGACTGCGGCTTTTATTCTACCGACACTCCAGCGCATTAGCGACAAACCAGGGATCAAAGCACTAGTCGTCACACCAACGAGGGAACTAGCCGATCAGATTCATGAACTAGCCTTAACCTGCGGTAAAGCTACGGGCCACCGAACAGTCACACTCTACGGTGGCGTTTCTTATAGTCCCCAGGAAGAGAAACTCCGCGCCGGCGTCGATTTAGTTGTGGCCACTCCCGGTCGCCTTCTGGACATGATCGGAAGAGGAGCTGTTCGTCTCTCCGGCCTAGAAGTCTTGGTTCTTGACGAAGCCGACCGAATGCTAGACATGGGCTTCTGGCCTGACGTAAAACGTATTATTGATTTTCTACCTCATAAAAGACAGACTTTACTGTTCTCAGCGACGATGTCGCCAAAGATTCTTGAGTTCATAGGCGCAACCCTGAATAAGCCCGTTTCCATTGAGATAGGTCGACCGGCGACACCAGTAAAATTAGTTGATCAGGCCATCTACCCGGTTAACGCCATGCAAAAAACTGATCTCCTTCTTGAGCTACTCAAGGGTAGTGACATGCAAAGAGTTCTGATCTTCGTCCAAACAAAACGTATGGTTGATCGGCTTTTCAATATTTTGAAAAGGGCCGGGCTACCGGCGGCACCTATCCACTCAGACCTTAGCCAAAGCCAGCGACAACGCACTTTGTCAGATTTTAAAACCGGCCAGTGTCGCTTCCTGCTAGCAACTGACATAGTTGCCCGCGGTATAGACATCGAAAGCGTCTCACATGTAATCAATTTTGATCTTCCAGCTAATCCGGAAGATTATGTCCACCGCATCGGTCGCACAGCACGCGCCGGAGAAGGCGGCTCGGCCATTAGCTTTTTAGACGCGGCTGAGATCGGGAACCTCAGGGAGATCGAAGCCTTAATAGGTCGACTCCTTCCCTGCAAAGACTTGCCGGGATTTAATTATCGGGAAAGATTTATCCCAAGCGTGAAGAAGAAGGTCTCCCGTCCCACCAAGCGATTGGTTTTTAATGGTGGCGCGAGACGAGCTACACAACGCCGCCGGCGACGCTAGAATTCTTTAAACCACCCGCCCCTTTTTGAAACGGGAAAAACATTTACTATGTTAAAGATAATGGTGTTGGCTTTGACATGCGCCACGCCAATCAGCTTTTTGGTATATTCGAGCGGTTGGAGCACGAAAAAATATTTTCCGGCACCGGGATGGGCCTCGCGATTGTCAAGAGAGTGGTTGATCGCCACGATGGCCAAGTTTGGGCTGAAGCAGTAGTAGACCAAGGCGCGACTTTTTTCTTCTCGCTGCCAAGCAAAGAAAGTGTATCTCAACCTGAAGCGGCCTGAGAATCTAGCCTCTGGCTGGACAATCGCTTATCATAAGCTAAGCTATGCTCTAGTGAAAAGACAAATCTAACCTTATTTTGAACGGATGATGCCATGCGTATCGCGATGTACTATAAAAACAATGATGTGCGCGTCGAGGAGATGCCCGTCCCAACTATCGGCCCCAAAGAGCTACTGGTCAAAGTTGCGGCCAGTGGTATCTGCGGAACAGATGTTTTGGAATGGTACCGGATCCACAAAGCCCCCCTTGTTCTCGGACACGAGATTGCCGGCACTATTTCAGCGGTCGGCGACGAAATCACTACGTTTAAAAAGGGAGATCGAGTGGCCGCGGCTCATCATGTTCCCTGCAATACCTGTCATTATTGTCTAACGGGACATGAAACCGTCTGTGAAACACTTCGTACTACTAATTTTGAACCTGGCGGTTTCGCCGAGTTTGTACGGCTCCCGGCGATAAATGTTGACCGGGGTGTCTTTCGATTGCCCGACGGGGTTTCCTTTGAAGAAGCCACATTTATTGAGCCGTTAGCTTGTGTAGTTCGCGGCCAACGCCTCGCTCAATTGAAGCCGTCTCAAACAGTTTTGGTTATCGGCAGCGGCATGGCGGGCCTCCTCCATGTTCAACTGGCGGGCGCGCTAGGAGCGGGAAAAATCATTGCTGTCGACATAGTAGATTACAAATTGGAAGCCGCCCGCCGGTTAGGCGCTGAGTGGACTTTTGACGCGTCTGAAAACATTCCGGAAAAGTTGCGAGAAATTAACGATGGCCGCCTCGCTGATCTTGTCATTGTTTGTGCCGGGGCCGCTTCAGCTGTAACTCAGGCACTAGAATCTGTCGAGCGAGGAGGGAAGGTTCTTTTTTTCGCCGCGACCAAAGACCAGGTGAAAATTGAACAACCACTAAACGACCTTTTTTGGCGCCGAGAGATTTCTCTGCTTTCCTCTTACGCTGGAAACCGGGCAGATCACCAAGTAGCCCTTGAGCTTATCCGCGCGCGTCGTGTGCGTGTAGCTGACATGATCACCCATCGGCTTAATCTTTCCGACGTACAGGAAGGTTTTCGACTGGTGTCTGAATCAACCGAATCGATTAAGGTTATAATTAATCCTAGTGATTTTATAGACCCTTCATAAGGAGGAAACATGGACTGGGGAATGAGAAATAGAATAAACCGGATAATTAAACCGGATACAGGACACACGGTAATGCTTGCTGTGGACCATGGCTACTTTCTGGGAGCCATGAACCGGATAGAAGACCCGGCGGCCACAATAAAGCCGCTTATTCAATTCTGCGACGCTCTCATGCCGACCCGGGGGGTTTTAAGAACCTCCGTTGACCCGGCCACCGACACACCTATTGTGCTCCGGGTTTCTGGAGGCAATAGTATCGCTGGCCCGGACCTGGCCAATGAAGGCATAACGGTTGATTTTGAAGACGCTATCCGCCTTAACGTGGCAGCCGTCGCTTTGTCTGTGTATATCGGGACTGAGTTCGAAAATCAGACTTTGTTGAACTTAACCGAACTTGTCAATCAAGGCCAAACTTTCGGAATACCTGTCCTGGCCGTTACCGCCGTTGGCAAAGAGTTGGAAAAACGAGACGCTCGCTATCTCAAGCTCTGCTGCCGCATCTCAGCCGAGCTGGGAGCCGCGATTGTCAAAACATATTACTGCGAAGATTTTGAAGAAGTAGTCAAGGGCTGTCCCGTCCCGGTTGTCATCGCGGGTGGACCAAAATTAGAAACCGAACTTGACGCTCTAAAGATGGCTTATGATGCTATCGATCGTGGAGCTGCAGGCGTCGATATGGGCCGCAATATCTGGCAATCCGACTTTCCGGTGCCAATGATAAGAGCAATCCGCGAAGTTGTTCACAAAGGCGCAAAACCTGAGGAAGCCCACGAACTATTCAAGCAGCTCCGGAGCGAGTCTGAAAAGAATGTCGACCCGGCCTAACGGCAAGGCGCTCCCTCGAAGCCCTTTTCCCGCATTCTGTTCATTCATGCTGACTCACCCGTGGAGACAGCGGCAATTCGACCGTGAAAAAATAACGGATCAAGCTACCGTGAATTTAGGTCAAACCATACTTGAAATTGGTTGCGGCCCCGGATTCTTTACTGAAGCCCTCGCTCAAAAGGTTGGCGTGGATGGAAAAGTTATCGCTCAGGACGTTGCCCCGAAAATGATTGCGAAACTCAAGAAAAGAAGCCGACGGTTTCCGATTTTTGAGAACATCGAGCCTCTCTTAGCCAACTCTTCAAATACCGGACTTCAAGATGAAAGCGTTAGCCTAATCTTCGCTGTTCATGTTTTTGAGGAGATAATAAAAGAGGGTGAAATGGAAAGAACCGCCAACGAGCTCTTTCGCGTCTTGAAAGAAGGAGGAAGCCTTTATTTTGGCGAGCACCGCGTGCGAAATCAAACCCTGAGGCAGATCATAAACGACCTTACGCAAGCTGGTTTTAAGCGCTCTGAAGTTGACAAAAAGCTCTTCTTTGACGCCGCTCTCTTCAAAAAATAAGCTCAGCCGCAATAAATTTTCTTAGGTATCTTTTTATCCTTTAGTGGAATATCTATTAACACTGGAGGTGGTTCTTTGATCGCCCTGTCTACTTGCTGGCAATCAAGTGTTACTCAAAGCGGCCGGGATCTTGTGGAAAACCTGAAAGCTTTGGGCTTTAATGAGATCGAGCTCGAATATCAAATAACGCCGGCAATCTTAGCAGAGCTAAAATCCGCGCTCAAACTGAGCGATGTCAGGCCTGTTTCTTTGCGCAATTTTTGCCCGATGCCAGAAGTAGCTCCTGAGCCAGGAGCTGATGTGTGGTCGTTTTCTTCGGTCGACCCGGAAGAACGCAAGACTGCAATTACCTATACGAAACGAGCCATCAAGCTAGCGAGCGAACTCGGCGTGAAGGCATTGATAGTCCATTGCGGACAAGTACAGATGGATCCGCGAACAAATGAATTGCGCGAAACATACGACGCCGGAGAGATTGAGGCGCCGGCCGGACAACGCCTTCTCGGAGAGATAAAAACCGAGAGAAGCGCAAATATCGGCAAGTGCCTGGAAAGAGTAGAGCAATGCCTTGAGCCATTGGCCGCAACAGCATCGGACGCAGGGGTTAAGATATGTCTCGAGAACCAGTATTACGCGCATGAAATCCCAAGTTCCGACGATCTAGAAACTCTTCTATCTTTTCTGGACAATGACACTCTAGGCTATTGGCATGATATTGGACACGCGTCAGTTCAGGAAAATCTGGGCCTTGATAGCCAAACAGCTTTTTTGGGCCGTTATCGTGAAAAGATATTCGGCGTTCACCTTCACGATGTCGTGGGCTACAAAGATCACCTAGCCCCCGGTGACGGAGACGTTGATTTTGCTTTTGTTAATGAGAATCTACCAAACGATGTGTTGCAGGTTTTAGAGATCCAACCAACTGTCACGGCCGACCAAATTAGGTCAGGCCTTAACTATCTTGCAAAGGCGGGGATTACTTGATGAGCGGAATATATTTAGTATCTTTTGGACAAATCCAACCAGAGCTATTAAACGATCTGAGCGAGGAACTCGGCAAACGTCTTGCCCTTCCGGTCATCTCCAACTATCGCCACACCATTCCGGAAGACGCCCTCAACCAGGAACGTAACCAATACATGGCCAGCGCTTTCTTAAGCAAGCTGCGCCTGGTGACGGGCACAGAGAACTCAAAGCTCCTTGGCATAACCGGGGTTGACCTTTACATCACAGGGCTTAATTTTGTCTTTGGCCAAGCTCATGTCGGGGGCAAAGCCTCTGTCATCTCTTTGGCTAGACTGCATCCCCAAAACGCAGACGACATGGACGGCCTATTTCAAGAGAGAATTTTGAAAGAGGCCGTCCATGAACTAGGTCACACTTTTGGCTTAGATCACTGTCGTGATCATCATTGCGTCATGCATTTTTCCAACGGTATCGCTGAAACAGATATTAAAGCTGCTTCATTCTGCGCCCGGCACAAAGCCGAATTCGAGACAAACAAACAGCCAGTGGAAGCAGAACAAACTAGGCAACAATCTCACGACGCTTTAGGTTAGACCGCACGATAAGACCTAACCACGCTAAGAGCACGAGAGGGCTTAAGTATCCCGCAAGCAGAATTAGGCCGTTGATCGTATTTACGAAAGCGTGAGCCGCCTGAATAGCTGCGGTTTTAAATCCCCACCTGTCAAACGGCTGCCCGATAACGCCCTGCTCCGTTATTGTAACTTGCAGGGAAGAAAATTCGGTCTGACCTTTTAGGTAGTTCAGGCGCCCGGTTATTTGTTCAATCTGAAGCTGAATATCAGAAAGTTGTTGTTGAATAGTTATGCTCTCGGCAATATTCTGAGCCTTTTCCATTAAGCCAAGCAAGATGGTTTCTTGGGCTCGCCAATGACGAAGGCGGCTGTCTAGGTCAACATATTCCTGAGAGACGTCTTGACTGCCGATATTCATAGATGTGATCTTGCCAAACTGCCGCAGGCGCGCTACAAGGGTTTCAAAATTCTTGGAGGGAACCTTAATTGTTAACGTTCCCGAAACTACCCTTTTGTTACTTGAATTGCTGTTTGAGCCGGCAATGTATCCGCCATTTGTTTTAGCTAACAAAACAATTTTTTCATAAGTTGATCCAAATTTTCGCTTTTTTATTTTCAGCCCCACTGAACCAGCCTTAATTACTTTGTCTCCGAGTGGCGGCAAGACCGTATTCACGATGCTTGGTGATTCCAAATCATCCTGAGCCGGTACGCTTTCTCGAGCAATCAGCGGTGATTGTAGTTTCGACTCACCAGATAATTGAGTTATCATCTGCGGCTCCCGGTCAACACCCCCGGGCCTACTAATGCTCCCGTCTAAACCGCCCTCGGGCATTTCCAGCAACATTTTCGAGAGGAACGTTCCGGTGGCAAACAACGATAAAATCACCAGAACCAGAATGGGCCACCTGTACTTTTTGATTCCAACCAACTTACTCATTATTACTCCTTTCGTTTTCCGATCTATTGGCAGTTAGACGGGAGTCGGCGCCAAAAAGTTCCCGACGAGTGTGATATTCTTTTTATCAACATGGCTTACGACGTCTTAAATGACCGGGAATTAATCGACAAATATCTCGCAGGAGAGACCGCCGCCTTTTCTGAGCTCGTCAAGCGCCATCAAAACCCGATCTATAGCCTCGCCTTCCGTGTTGTCGGCAGAGCCGAGGAAGCCGAAGATCTGACTCAAGAAATATTTATTCGCCTGCTTGACAAGGTTTCGATGTGGCGGGGTGAGGCCAAGTTCAGCACTTGGCTTTACCGTTTGGCTTTGAATCATTGTCGTGACCACCTACGCCGGAGGCGACCCGAGACGGTTGAGGTAAATGAATCACTTCCGTCAACCGGTCCAGATCCAGCAAAAGGTGCTGAAACTCGCGAAGTTCGCCAATTTATCGAAGCAGCCATGATGGAGCTCCCCATTGATTTTCGCGCAGTTATATATCTTCGCGACTATGCGGGCTTTAGCTATAACGAAATAGCTTCGATTCTCGAAATCGAGCTCGGAACGGTAAAATCACGTCTTGCGCGAGCCAGATCTTCCTTGGCGGGCGCTCTTGGGGCGCTGAGAGGTGCGTCTCGGTCGGATCGGGAACAAATAGACACTCCCGGCCATCTAAGGGGTTAGAGATGAAATGCAAAAACATTAGAGAGCTGCTATCAACCTATATTGACGATGAGCTATCTCAGGCAGACGCGAGAGCCGTTGAAAAACACCTCCGTGACTGCGCTGCATGTGCTGAGGCCCTGACCAATCTTAATCAAGTCGTTGACATAGTGGCCGATATTCCCCCCGTGACTATGTCTGAGGCATCCGCGCAGCGGCTTGAAGCAGCGATTGAAGCACGCCTGTCGCCTGCAAATAAACCGATGAAAACGGAAGAAAAGACACCGTGGTGGAAATGGTTTGCTACACCCGCGTTTGGAGCCATCGCCGCATCCGCGGCTGTTCTAGCCATAGCTGTAGTTCTCACGTCACCATCCCTGAAGACAAATGTACAACAGCGAGAAATGCTTTCCGCCCCTTCTGCCGTAGAAGAAAAGGCAGCAGAAACTGAGATGGGTGGAACAGAGCGCATGGAGAGAAGCGCTTCAATAACGCGAGCGGAAATTAATCTTCTGGCAGAAGAATTAAGTAATCAGAATCCGCCAGCCCCAAAGAGTGATGACGGAAAAACAAAGAACAGCGACAAAACGCAGGCTGATCCGGAACCAGACCAGTCAAACCAGATAGGCGCCGATGAAGCGGCCACCATAGCTGCCGGCAAAAAACAAATCAAACTGATCTCGTCCACGATTAACACTTTTGAAGGTCAAGAAGCCTGGATTGTCGCGTTTGAAGTACGCGATGCCGGGAATAAAATCCGGCGCTTTCAAGTTGCCGCCGTCTCGCTGAGCGGTCGCCTCCTCTATTTGGCCAATTAATGATTCTTGGCTCCCCGTAGATAGACAATAAATGGGTATATCCTATTAGCGACTATTTTGAGCGGAGACCAAATGGCTTATTTTTTAGCAAACTGGATGGAAGTTCCAACCATTTCTACCGATCAGATGCGCGAAATTGATCGACTGATGGTTGAGGAAATGGGAATCGATCTTCTGCAAATGATGGAAAACGCCGGACGCAGCCTGGCTGATGTCGCGCGCCGGTTATTATGTGGCAGTGTCTCGGGCAAGCAGATCGTCATAGGCGTCGGGCAGGGAAACAACGGTGGTGGCGGACTGGTCGCCGCCCGACATCTGCACAATTGGGGCGCTGAAGTCACAGTACTAACAGAGGCAGACACATTTTCAGGCGTGCCACAAAAACAATGGGAGATTCTCCAACACTTCCCGATTGAGATTCGATTTGGGGATAGAGCGTTGGAACATCTTGAGAACCTTCAATTCGGTCTTTTTATCGACGCTTTAATTGGATACGGTCTTGAGCGCGAACCACAAGGCTGGAGTGCTCAAATCATTGAATCAGTCAATAAATTGAACCAGATTGTCTTGTCTTTAGATCTACCTTCCGGGCTTGATGGAGCATCAGGAAAAGTTCTTGAGCCGTGCGTTCGAGCGACAGCGACTATGACTCTGGCTCTACCAAAAACCGGTTTAGCCCAACCATCGGC
>JAUWRD010000163.1 GCA_030610765.1 Actinomycetes bacterium | reverse complement strand
TTTGGATATTTCAGACCAGTGCCATTTTTCTAACGCGGCCGCGTTTATCGTTCGATTTCTAAGTTCCGGGCGGATTCTCCAAGTCGGCGCGTGAAGGACCGTGGCTCATAGAACCGCCTTTATATCATCAAGGTCGCCTATTTCATTTATTAACACCATGTGTGTCACCCCTGGTAAGACAATCTGCCCAAACACCAGGGGAAACAAACCGTGAGAATTATCCTAATATTTTCCGGGCCAGATCGGCCTCAAGTGTCTTGGGGTCTTTTAAGGGCTCAACTGTGAACTTGGAAGGCAATCGTTGTTTCCAGCCATCGAGCAGCTCTTCTAAATCTTTTTCAAAATTTAGCTTCAAGACCGCCGCCAAACCCGGACGACTCCTTAGAGCCCAATACTGGGTAACACGACTCGATTTTTTCAAATACTTTAGCCACTCAAAGAACTTGAGTTCGGCCGCCGCCTCTACCTCGCCTTCCGGCTCAGATATTATTAAATAGAAACGCATAGTAGATTAATCATACGCTAAAGCCCGAGTCCTTGTTCATCCAGAAGCTTATCTGCTTCCCCGCTTAAAGAATCGAGTTCCGTTTGGTCTAACCCGCAGACGTCGGCAAAGACGCTAAGGCACCTGATAAGCAAACCGAAACCAGCCACCAATGCTTCGGAAACTTCTTCTGTTGACGGCGCGGCCAAGGACGTCATTCCGTTTTCCCCTGCCTGGTCTACATATGACGCTAAGGCCAGAGGGCTGCCGCCATGGGCAAATCCCGAAACATACGGATAGAGCGAGCAATACGTTCTAAGAAGCTCTATGTCTACAGATTTGGCCATCTCTTTTAGATTCTTTCCCGACCAGTATGTTCTTTTCGGATAGTTTTTTAATATCTGCTCATACCGGGACTCAAACTCTGATTCCCAAACCTTTTTTAATTCCTGAACCTGACTGTCGTCAAGAGCCGCCTCTTCCCAGTAATCGAAGTATTTCTTTTTCTCAAGAATGTGAAAATCTAAAAAGAGTTCCACTAAACCTTCCGGGTCACTATTTATATATCTTAGATTTACAAGATCCTCAAAGATGGATCTGATCAGAATTAGACTTGGCTCACCTAGTCCCGCTTCAGCCAAACGCAAAACACCCCGGTAGGTTTTAGCGCTTTTCGAGGCAAACGCGAATGCTAAACGCTGGAAATCTGTATTTATAACAAAGTGACCGGCCAACATCGAATCGGCCAAGCGCTCCAACTTCATTGCCAATTGATATTCTTTTTCCAGTTGCGCATCTTCAAACACGGTGACGACCTTTTCTGACCCGGCAACCCATTGACAAGCAAGTTGCCTTTCTTCTAAATTAGATGTTAGCACGTTTCGAATTTGAACTTCACTCAGAATCGCGTGTTAAACATCCAAATGGCTTGAGTACGGCTACACATACTTCCTAATGATATTGATTTCGAGACCCTTGGGGCCAAAACAACACTTGACGTTTCGTTTTCAGACATTGAACTTCGACGGTCTCGGGGTAAAAACTGCCGTAGAAAACGTTAAATTATTAAAGACCGGGCTTGAACGTTTGGCCCGGTCTTTTTTGTAGCGCAAATCGAGCGGTTTATCCTTGACATTCAGCAGTTCTGCTTCTTAAATAAGGCTAGCATAAACTCTACGGCAGACAAAGATCGGTTCTATTCAACAATAAACCGAGCACACACTCAGGGGGGCAAAATGATTTCTGAATTTCGGACACCTAAGATTACATCTCTCAAACTTGTTTTATTTCTATTTATCGCAGCTTTAACGGTTACTTTCTTTATGGGCCAGGCCCATGCCGATGAAGTTTTTTACGTCACTCCCACGGGAGGCACATACAACTCTATTCAAGACGCCATCAACGCCTCGTCAATCGGGCTCGACAAAGTCACGATAAAAGTCGCTGAAGGCAGGTACCAGCAATCACTCAATATCGGGCAAGCAAAAGACTTAACCATCCAGGGCGGCTGGAATTCCGGCTTTACAAATCGCGACACCAACCGGGCGACAATCGTAAATGGAAGCGACTCTGGAGCTGGTATCTCAATCAATCCGGGCTCAACAGTTGTAATGGACGGCCTTACGGTCACGCATGGAAACTCAAGCGGACTTCAAATCAACAGTTCGACCGTGACAGTGAGAAAGTCAAAGATTGGTCGAAACCACAATACTTATAGGGGCGGCGGTATTTATTCTTTCCAATCAACACTTATCGTTGAAGATACTGTGGTTTCCGAAAACTCGGTCATCAGCGGCTCCTTAAACACGGATCAGACAGTAGATCATGTCACTCTCGGGAATGGTGGTGGTTACGGCGGCGGGGGCATCTATGCTTCTGACACCTACCTAACGGTGCGAAACAGCACCATCAGAGACAACTACGACAACGCCGGCTTCAGCTTCTTCCCTCCCACTAACAGCGGCGGCGGAATACACTTAAACAATAGTGAGGCAACAATCGAAAACAGCAGAATCTTAAATAATATAGCCATGGCGTATGCTGCTGGCGACTCGAACGGTGGAGGAATTTATTCGGCGGGAAGCGATCTTTCGATAACAAATACAATTATCGCCGGAAATTATGCTAACTATTTGGGAGGCGGTTTGTACTTCAGCAATGTAACGGGTCAGACGCAAATAGATCCCCCCACTTTTACAGGTGAAATGAGCGGCGTGCAAGGCTCTGCGCCTAATGACTTAACCATAGTTAATAGTACTTTTGCCAACAATGCAGCATACTCCGACCAAAAGCATATATTTAATGCTGGAGCTGCCAACGAAGCCAATGCCGACCTTTTGAACAATATAAATAAAGGCGGAGGAGGAGCTCGTATTTACACCGGCAGTGGCA
>JAUWRD010000238.1 GCA_030610765.1 Actinomycetes bacterium | reverse complement strand
CTCTAGATATAGTTTCTATCGATCCCGAAGAACGCGTGGAAGAAGAATAAAGCTCATAATTAACCTCATATCCGGCTGCTTTGCGATCAATAGCACCCGAGAAACCCGCGTTCTTGTGCAAGGTTGCTGTTACCCTTCTGTTAAACAGCCGTGTTAGCTTTTCGCTTCCAGAGGGATGGTGCGAAAATATAATACGTCTCGCGGTCTTCTCGATCCGCTCTGTCTTCGACAGACTAATGCTCTCGATCATGACCGGCGACAAAGAAGTGATGAATATGACCCCAACTATCCACACAGGGACAAGCCTTCCTCTTCCAAACGAAATGAGCCCCAAAGCGAGCGCCGCAAAAACGGCCCAGCGATTCACTGCCAGGGGGTTGCATACATTAGCATGGCAAACGCAAAGGCCCCGGAAAGAATTGCTGAAGCAATGAGCCAAAGCCCATTAGGTCGAGGCTTAGGCTGTTTTCGCATCATCTTGATGGCCGCAACTAAGGTTATTATTGAAGCAGGTAACATAATCATCGCAGCGGCGGACGCGCCCAAAAATGAGGCTACAGTTCCGCTCCCAAGCAAAATCGCTGCCGACCAAACAAGAATCAATCTCGACTGATCAAGCCGCTGAGGCAGAACTAGAGCAAAGACAGCAAAACCAACGGGGGCCATGAACCAAGTAATCCACGATGTCATGCGTACCCCTACCTGGCCGATGATCATGGCCATCGATATCAAGTATATACAGACGACCAGGACTTTAAGCAAGCTATTAACCATTAACCGCTATCGTAAGAGATACCTGTGGTGACAGGCAATCCCCACCTCCGTTCGAGTTTAAACTGAGCCACTTTCGTGAAAAGTTTGTGTCGACAGAGTAAAGGACCGGAAATAGAAAATGTCTGCATCTAGCAGTGAAAAAAAATCAATGGGCCCGAAGATCCGGGCGGTGCTCGAAGAGACCGTCGGCAATGATATGGCAAACAGGATAATAGTTGGCTCTTGCAATATTC
>JAUWRD010000184.1 GCA_030610765.1 Actinomycetes bacterium | reverse complement strand
TTAATGAAGCCACAAACATTCTTGAGGTTCTAGAGGAGCTCGAGGATTTTGTCGATGACATTATTCTGGTCAATGATGGTTCTTGGGATGAATCCGAGAAGGTGATCAAAGAATGGATGGCCGACGGCCGTCATAACGCTGAGCTAATCACTCTCAAACGTAATCTAGGAATGTCCGGAGCAATGCTAACCGGTCTCGCGGTGCTGGAAGAAAGAATTCAAGAAAAACAACTCGGTGAAAACGACATAGTGGTAAAGATTGACGCTGATAGGCAGCTTAAACCCAGCGACATACCAGTCTTAAAAGAGTATCTCGAAGAACATGATCTCGCTCTCGTTAGGGCCAGACGGGACTTTAATAAATACCCAAAATATAAGAGGGCCGGCAACAAGTTTATGTCATGGATCATCTCAGTTTTTGCGGGAGAACGTTGTTTTGATGTGGAGTCTGGCTTTTTGATAATGCGCGCCGCCACTATCCGACCACTCCTACTCTATGCGACAGGCTACCGTTATTCGTTGGCCGATGAACTTGCGGTCATATTGCCCAGATTGAATTATAAGGTCTCTGACGAGCCACTGGTAGAAGTGCCTTACTTTAGATCCAATACTCGCGTCTCAGACGTAATAATCAATCTAGTCTTTGGTTTCATTGCGCTCTTACGTGTAAAGATGAAAATCCGTTCGTCAACAACGCCTCAACTCGAGATTGGAAACCGATTTCGAGAAAGACGAACAAAAGCCGCGTAATGGAAATCTCAACCACTCAGGGCATCAAGATAGTAATTGCGGTCGGTATTTTAGTCACCGGCCAGGTTCTTTGGAAACTTGGACTAAATGAAGTTGGAACATTCAGCCTCTCGCAAGATTTCTCCGGCTCTTTTATTAAGATACTAACTAATCTAAAAATTATCACCGGAGTCCTATTATACATTTTAAGCACAGCTATCTATTTTGATGTGCTAGCTGAAGTTGCCCTTATCACTAGTCTATCCGCTAATGAGCCTTAGTTATGTGATCGCGTTGATTCCCGCATACTTTATTCTCAATGAATCCATCACTTTTTTGCGAATTATCAGTGTTTTGGTTATCTGGTTCGGAATTATTTTATTAGTTAAATCCTAGTGCATAATTTGCATAATTCTTGGGTAGAAAAACAAGAGAACGGCTTGCAGCGTAGAACACCGCTTGAATCTTTAACAGACAACTAGAGATAGAGCATTGTGTATACCAGTTTTGCATTAGAAAAACCAAAGCCCGGGAATCGCTATAACTATGGAGGGACGCGTGGAAAATAATATTTGCCGGTATTCTGAAACACCAACGTTGAATTACACCTACAACAACCAAGATCCCATTAATATTCGGATGACAAAAGTCGGCAAAGACCGTCTAAGGTGTTTTTATAAATGTTCGCTTGGAGCGCGACCCAATGATGATATATGTTCACCGCAACCAATCAAAGCGGGGGAAACTTGCCGGAATAACTAAAGAATTCATACTTTTTGCATATTTTCTTCATATGCCCTTCAAGTCTATAAACGATCATATGGTCTAGAGAATGAAACACTCACCTCTTTAGTTTCGCAAAAAGCACCTCTGCCCCGGGTGCTTTTTGTTTTTCTCGTGTCCGAGAGGAGACTTGAACTCCTACAGGCTTGCGCCCACAAGGCCCTCAACCTTGCGCGTCTACCAATTCCGCCACTCGGACTAAATAAGTCGTAACTCGCGGGTCTTATTCCACGAGCTTTTAGGAATTATATCATTTTAGAGAACAATGATTAAAATGGTTATTGTGAAGACGCCAGGTCGGACCTTAAGAAAGCCACAACGGCTTCTGTGCGGGAAAAAAGATCGAGTTTTCGCAATATATTACTAATATGATATTTTACTGTCCGCTCGGTAATGATCATCCGGTGGGCTATTAATTTGTTCGATAGCCCTTTGGCCAGCAGTGAAAGAACTTGTTTTTCTCTCCTGGTCAGATCGTCAATTGCTTCGCGACATTTTAGATCATCTCCGATGTCAGAGGCGTTGACGCCTCCTACTTCTAAGACTGCCGCAATCAAGGCCGCAATATCGTCGTTGTATGTCAGATGACTGACAGCGTCACCGTCGGCGATGCTCCTGCGCCTTGGAAAAACAACAACTTCAGGCTTCTTTTTTTGTTCGCTGCTCTCTCCTGGCAACATGCCATTTAAGCCGGGTAAGGCCGAATCCACAATGACAACATCGGGACAGAGTTTTTCAGCTTTTTCAATGACGTCAGAGCCGGAAACAGCGTCACCGACGACCAAAACGTGATTCTGAAGCGATAATATCTTTGACAGCGCTTGCCTAACCAGGCGATGTTCGTGCGCCACAATAACTGTAATCAAGAAACTTCCCTTCAATCTGCTAAGGCGAGGCCTAATGTTTTCTAACTTAAATATCGGCTGAAATCGGTGACAGCTTGAGGGGGAAATACGGCAAACCACTGAAC
>JAUWRD010000113.1 GCA_030610765.1 Actinomycetes bacterium | reverse complement strand
CGGCAGCCAAAGGACAATATTAGTAAACCGACTAAGATAGAGATGATAACGCGTTTATTTCCAGTGGTCGCGGAGGCCATGATTGCATCATAACTTAATAGTCCCACGGCTGTCGATTAGGGACTAGTGTGTTGTGACAGGAGTACTCGTTGTCGAGGTTTTGAGTTGCTCAGACTCAACCGGCTGCTTTTGCTTCGACCAATCGCCTATCGGTTGGCCCACTTCATGAATCAAGTCGCCTTCGGCTTCATAGATAGAAGCCTCCGAGCCTATCCTTATATAGTAAGTATTCGATGTAGCCATGGTGCCAAAGAACAATGTCTTCAACAGGTTCTTACCTTGGAATATTTTTAAGCTCTTTACTTGTTTCTGACCCAAACCATAAACCGTTAGATCTTTTGGTTCAGTCGCGACCACTCTGACAAAACCGGCTCCCTCAAGCGACTCAAGAAGAGATTCTATTTTTTTTGTCGGAACACGTTTTTTTCCAGCAAACCACTTATTCCCGCGTTTCTCCAAAATCACTTTATCGCCATCTGCGCTCAGCTCAAGCCGATCGGCCGCTATTCTCAAGCTTGTCATATTAACCGGCACCGTTACCCCTGGAGCTGCCTGTCGGTTCTGCGAGAACAAAAGCAGCCCGTACCCGACAATTAAGACGGCTATGGCCATCAAAAGCTTATTGATCGTCGTTCTGCTCATGAAGCAAAAACCTTTCGCGTCCGCTGCCTGCGCCTACTCAACCTGGCAAATCCCAAAAGCGCCACAATCAAAGGCACCCCTCCCAGGTTGAAATACCTCACTCCGTCCCGCACTGCTTCGGATTGAAAAACCAACATCCGTCCTTGAGTATTCTTGGACCGGATTCCAGCCAGCGAGGCATCTTGGGCCAACCAATCAACAGCATTTTGACCAAAAACACCGTTCGCGCTTCCTTGCGCGGCTACAAATTTATCTTTTAAGAAGTCAGAGTCACCCACAACAATCAGTCTCCCGCCACTTTTTAGCGTGCGCGAAGCCGCTACGATTTGCTTGGACAACTTTTCCTTGGCGATATTCATTTCGGGGTTTGGCATGACATCAAAATCTTTCGCCTGAAACCCGGCAAATTGGGTTGTAACTAATAACGGTTTGCTTTTCTTTCCAATCTTTAGCGACTGCCCCCAGGGAATTGTAACCACCCCGATGTCCCGGACAATTGTGTCGTCTGAAGCCGGTTGCACTTGCATCCAAAAAGGATAAGGTATTGAAAAATAATTGTCTTGACTCCCCGCGGAAATCATCTGATTTGACTGCATATCAAATAGCAGACGTGGCTGAACTGTTAAGCCGTATCCGGCTAAGAAGTTAGTAAAATTGGTCTTGTTCGGGACAACGCCCATCGTTTGATCGCTAATTGTCAGGCTATCAATAAGCGCTAGAACTGATCCGCCCTCTTCGATGAATTTGGTCAATGTCTTCAGCTCGTGCTTAGCAGCGCTACTTGTGGGACCAGCGATAATAACGACTCCGATGTCTTTGGGAATCGCCTCGCCTTTCTTTATGGCCAAATCCTCAACTTGATATACCTCAGCCAGGAGCGCTCTCCATTGACCATAGGTGTCGGGATTCTCTGCCCCAAGACCCGGTGGTGGCTTGATCGGACTGTGACCCTCAAGAAAGACGACTTTCTTCTGTTTTTCTGAGGAGATTTTCCGAATCAATCGGCTCAATTGGTATTCGAGATCCGCTGTCTGGTTGATAAAAGGAATTGTTTCCTTCTGGCTTCCGTACTCAATTGTCAGTCCGAGGAACCCTTTTTTAACTTGATACTCGTCTTGGCGAACCACATTGAATTGGACCTGCTCTATCCCGGCCTCCTGTAGCTCTGCTTGGGCTTCTGCTCCATTTTTGGGGCTTAAGAAAAGAGCCTTCACCCGACCCTTGCTGATCGCTTGATAGTCGAGAACAACATCTTTTATGTCCCGCAAAGCAGCCTCGGCCTCCGGCGGAAGTTGGCGCGAGGAATAAAGCTTTATTGTCACCACATCCGGCAGCTCTCTGAGAATCTTAGAGGTCGCGCCGGATAACGAATAAAGCCGCCCGGCAGTTAAATCAACACGTCCTCCGATCGAGCTCCCAATCAAGCTGACCAGGACAGAGACAATAATTATCAAGGCCGTCCCCAGGCGAAGCATTTTGTAGCGAGCGCTCTGGTGCGATTCTCTCTCCCGGCGAAGGCCAAAATAACTGAGAGCTGAGAAAACCATGGTCAAAGCCGCAAAATAAGCGATATCGGCGAGGCCGATAACCCCCCTCGTCATCGAGTCAAAATGGGCTAAGGCGCTTAATTGCCTAACGACATTCGTCAGCGGAAAAGGTACCGCCATAATCACAAATTGAAGGCCTGTTGATATTAGTAAGAAAGTAAAGAAAAGCGCGATGATAAACGAAACTGTCTGGTTCTTACTTAATGATGAGGCAAAAATGCCGACAGAAGATAGGCCGATAATTAGAAATACCGCTCCAAGATATTGGCCGGCCATCATGCCCAAATCCAAACGACCGCCTAATGACATCCCTAGCGGGATCGGCAGAGTGAGCAAAAGCGCTATCACAACAAAACCTACGTTGGCTATTAACTTAGCCGCGATTATTTCAACTTCATTTATCGGGTGAGAGAGCAAAACTTCAAGCGTGCCGTCCTGTTTTTCCGCGGACAAAGATCTCATTGTCACAGCCGGAACAAAAAAGAGCAGTAGCCACGGCAACAACTCAAAGAGGGGTCTCAGTGAAGCCTCGCCCATTAGAAAAGCGGCCCTGAAGAAAAAATAGGAGCTTATTACTAGCCAGACTATAAGCAGCACATAGGCAAAGGGGGAATCAAAAAAACTTTTTAGCTCTTTCGCGGCTAAAATTCTTACTCTTCTAATCATGGCTGCCACCAACCGTTAAGTTTCTGAAAACATCTTCCAGAGATGTTTTCTCTTGGTGCAGCTCCCAAAGAATCCAGTCGTTGTCTTTAGCCATTAAAAAGATGTCCGGTCGTATTTCTTTATTAGTAGCGCAGGTCAGCTTATATCGATGGCGACCTCTGGGGGCACCGCTTACCCTCTCTGCGCTCATAACGCCGGCTATAGATTTTAGTTTCGTAATTGGTTTATTTCCGGCGATTTCCACTATCAGACTCTTGACGCCCTTGGCCTGGCTAAGCAATGCTTTTATCGTTGAGTCTGTGACCAATCGGCCGCGATCGATAATCACAACCCGGTCGCAAGTGCTCTCGACCTCCTGGAGCACGTGAGTGCTGAGTACGACAGTTCGCTCACGACCAATTTCTTTTATCAGGTTGCGGATTTCCACTCTTTGGTTTGGGTCGAGACCTTCGGTCGGCTCATCAAGTATTAAGATTTCGGGTTGATGCAAGATGGCCTGAGCTAATCCAACCCTTTGCCGATAACCTTTTGAAAGCTCTCCTATCGGACGATAAAACACATCGGAAATACCTGTTTGTTGAATAATATTTTTCATATCCGCTTCGGTGGCACCGACCCCTCTGATTGCGGCCGTGAAGCTTAAAAAATCCTGGACAATCATATCGCTATAGACAGGATTGTTTTCGGGTAAGTAGCCGATCAATTTCTTGGTGGCAAAAACATCCTTTTCAACGTTAATGCCATTTATTTCAATTTCTCCGCTATCAGGAGCCAGAAACCCGGTGATCATTCTCATGGTCGTGCTTTTCCCGGCCCCGTTGGGTCCCAAAAAACCGACTACCTGGCCCTGCTCGATATCTAGCGTGAAATCGTCGACAGCCTGAGTTGAATCAAAGCTCTTGCTGACATTTTTTAATGTAATCATCGTTAGAATAATTTTATAGAACAAATGATGATTTATTACAAGCTTAATGCCTTGAAAAATGCTAAAATAATCAAATCTTATGGCAAAGAAAAAATCTGGAGTTCCCCCAGCACTCATACTCATCATCATGGCAATCATTGTTTTCGGAATCATGTTCGCGTTCATGTACGCCGAAAACCTTAATCCCGAATGGCTAAGGCCAACCGGCTAAAATAATTCGGTGACACAATACTGAATTCCGTAATTATGGGGTCAGGTCTTTAATCTTGACATTTTCTTTTGAGGACTGGTGCTGAGCGATTTTAAGGATAATTCGGTGACACGATAATTCGGTGACACAATACTTAATTCGAGTTCATAATTAAGTATTGTGTCACCTAATTATCTAATCCGAATTATCCCTTCTAAGAGGTTAGCCCGGTCTTAGTGATATAGAAAGGATTTCGGGCGATAGATTTCCCCAAACCGATGATGGGGTGAGCCTTTATTAGCCCAGCCAGAAGCGCGCCGGATATCAAACGTTGATCATAAAGGCAGAGCATGGTACAGGATTTGGTGGAACATTCAAAATCCGCCCTAAACTCCAAAGAAAGCCAATCTCCATCACTGGCGCGACCCAGCACTTGCGAGGGATCGCTCACAACTGTCAGCCCTTCCCATCCTTGATTTCCTGCAGCTTTTAAGGCTTTTCCAAAGCGATGAATAATGACATCTATATCGAAACCAGCCTGACCAAAATAGAACTCGTCGGGCTCAATGCTAATGATTTGTTCTGTCTCAAGATAGCGGGTGACATTATGTTCAGATTCTTTCAGGACAGCTAGTATCTGGTCTTTTATGTCACCTGGAACAATTAAAAGACACTGCTTTCGCCTGATCAAAGCTTCCGTTAGAAATTGGCCAACGACTGACACTCTTTCTTCGTCGGTCGCGTAGAACCAGCACAGATGTTTTGCGTCTGGAATTATCTCCAAGCTTTCTATCCGCTCAGATTGCGCCTGCTCAGACTCAATTTCCATTTATTTCCCCTCTTGTTTTAACTTCACTTACTATATCAGGAATATGAGTTGATCGCTGCCTTCGGCCCATGCCCGCGCTTAGTACTGTGCAGGCAGTACCTGCAGTTATGCGTGTTTGACAAACTCATTTTGCCTGCTATTATTTGACATTCCAAAAGACTCACCGTCTAAAAACCAACACGAAAGGGGATACGACTTTTGAGGCGATTAATATCAATAA
>JAUWRD010000003.1 GCA_030610765.1 Actinomycetes bacterium | reverse complement strand
GTTTAACGGCTCTGGCAAAAACCCTTACCGTTTATATTTCGGGTCAAGCAGAGAGGACAATTCTTGGAAGCAGCCTGCTGCTGCCAGTAGTTGTTATTGCGGGAATTAGTGTAATTTCTCAGATAATCTATGTTGGTCTGGCTTTTTTAATGGGAGAACCCGTGAATTTTGGTGCGGCTTTAAGGGTCGTTGTTCTCCCGTCGGCTGCATATACGGCACTTGTTAGCGTTCCGGTGTTTCCATATCTTAGCCGTTTTTTGAGTTCTCAAAGGCAAAGCAAGGTATTCAAATAAATGGATGATATCGGTGACATTACTCAGGCTCGACTTCGAATATTCGCATTAACGGTTCTGGCGGTACTGGCGGTCCTCACAATTCGCTTATGGTTTCTTCAGGGTGTTCAGGGGCAGGAGTTTAAACGTTTGTCCGAAGACAACCGGATAAAGCAGATTGCCATTCACGCCCCGAGAGGACAAATACTAGACAGAAACGCAAAGCCAATCGTAAGCAACCGTCCTTCTATCATCTTAACGATTGAGCCTGAAGAGATAGATAACGATCGTTTGCTCGAAAAGGTGGCCAAGCTCCTTCAGATGGATCAAGCGGAAGTTACAAGGAAAGCCAGAAGCCAGAACGTTAACCAGATAGAACCAAGAACAATAAAGCAGGATATCTCCCCCGAGGTAGTCGCGTATTTTGAGGAACATAAGAACGAATATATTGGAGTTGAGCTTGAAGTTCGGTCCGTCAGGGCCTATCCACTCGGCAACATGGCAGCTCACCTGATTGGCTACCTTGGTGAGTTATCTGAACAGGAAAAAGAAGAAACAGAATTTGCCGGATACGATCTAGGCGATCTTGTCGGGAAGGGCGGGGTAGAGAAAGAATACGAAGACCTCCTGGCTGGAGACAAAGGAACACAATTCGTTGAGGTCAACGCAGCCGGTCAACTGCTCCGGGTTATTGATAAAAAAGACGCGATACCCGGGAACAATATTATTCTGACTTTAGATGCTGATATTCAGGCATCGGCCGAAAAGGCGCTTGTGAAGGCAATTGCGAGAGCAAATAGAGATAAATTTCCGAGAGCATCGGCCGGGGCAATAGTTGTGATGAAGCCAAAAGGCGAGATATTGGCCATGGCCAGTTATCCGACATTTGACCCCGAGATGTTCATTGGCGGCATCAGCCAAGCCAATTGGTCAAAGATGATTGATGAGAAAAACGACTATCCCTTAAACAACCGGGCGATTATGTCTAGCTATCCGCCTGGCTCAACTTTTAAATTGGTTTCAGCCATAGCCGGGTTGAAGACAGGCGTTATTTCGACCGGAACCACGTTTGTTTGTCGTGGGCGCTGGTTTGGCTTGGGCAAACAGTGGGGCAAATGGTGCTGGGACCGCAGCGGACACGGACGGCAGTCGCTTGAAGGCGCTCTTAGGATCTCTTGTGACACCTACTTTTATGAGGTAGGAAATATGCTTTACAAAAGAGGCAAAAATGATCTTCAGCGCTGGGCTCGCCGCTTGGGGGTCGGGTCGAAAACAGGAATTGATTTACCATCAGAGGTAGGGGGGCGTGTTCCGACACCGGCCTGGAAAAAGGAGCTCAACAAGACTTGGGTCGAGAATCAACAATGGTTTCCCGGCGATACCGTGAATATGGCAATTGGGCAAGGCGATCTTCTCGCGACCCCTCTTCAGGTAGCCAATATGTACGCGGCGCTTGTCAATGACGGTGTTTTCTATAAACCGCACGTTGTCAAAACCGTTAAAGGACTGGAAGGACGAAGCATCTATAGCGCCTCACCAAAAAAAGAAAGAGAACTTGATCTTTCGCAAAACGATCTCAACGTCATCAAGAGGGGCTTAAGGCGTGTCACGATTGACGGGACAGCGAAAGGTATCTTTACCGGATTACCGGTAGCGGTGAGCGGAAAGACGGGAACTTCAGAGGTGGCCGGAAAAGACGATTACGCTCTATTTGTTGCCTACGCTCCGGCTGAAGATCCAAAATATATTATTTCAATAATTGTAGAGCAAGGAGGCCACGGGGGGTCGACTGCCGCCCCGGCGGCCCGTGAAATTCTAGAAGACATCTATTCTCCAAGCGATAGCGACGAGGGTTCAAGCAATTAAGATTACAGACTGGCGAGAAAATATAAAACAAGTTGACATTGTGCTATTTGCGACTGCCATAGTTTTGGTGGCTATCGGTATATTGGCTCTATACGCCATGAGCAGCGGCGGAGACAGTGATGGTTCGTATCTCAAAAAACAATTGGTCTGGATTTTCATTGGACTGATTTTGATGGTGGCTTTGGCCATATTTAACTACAGTAGCTTAAAGAATTATATTGTCATCATCTATGGCGTCAACATTCTTTTTTTGATCACTGTATTTATAAAGGGCAGGGTAGCATTAGGCGCGCAACGATGGATCCAGGTGGGCTCTTTTTCATTTCAGCCGAGTGAGCTCTCTAAAATACTAATAATTCTTACGCTTGGAGCCTATCTGGCCGAAAAAAAAGGCGACCTTTCTGATTGGCGAGATGTTCTGCGTGCGATTGCTTATATGATTCCACCGATCCTCCTGATAGTGCTTCAGCCGGATCTTGGAACGGCCTTAGTACTGGTCGCGATTACAATAGGGATGCTAATGGTTGCCGGTATAACCCCAAAGCAGATACTTATTCTGGCGCTCGTAGCCTATCTTATGATCGGTTTTGTGATAAAGCTCGACCTTCTTCAAGATTATCAAATGGAAAGACTGGTAGTATTTTTCAATCCGAGCGTTGATCCGCTGGGTAGCGGGTATAACCTTAGACAATCGATGATTGCGATCGGATCAGGGGGAATCGTCGGGAAAGGCCTTTTTTTAAATACTCAATCAAGGTTAAACTTTCTTCCAGCGGCAGTTAGGCATACTGACTTTATTTTTGCGGTTATCGGGGAGGAGCTAGGCTTTATTGGTTCAGTTCTAGTAATAATTGTCTTCTTTTTGATCATGTCTAGGGTTATACAAATTGCTGTTTCTTCAAGGAATCACTTCGGGGTGCTAGTCGCGACCGGTATCGGCAGCATGTGGATATTTCAAGTCCTCGTAAACATTGGGATGACAATTGGTATAATGCCAGTGACCGGAATACCGCTACCGTTTATTAGTTACGGCGGGAGCGCAATGTTGGTAAATATGGCGTCGGTCGGTCTTTTGCTTAGCATTTACCGACGAAGATGGAGCTAAGACTTAAATAAGGAGCGCGATTGAAAAGCAAGCTTAAGCTTAGAGATTGGCACAAGATACTAGCGGATGTGCGCCATGAGCTTGAAAAAGAAACAATACTGCTAACCGCCGGCAGTGAATCGGCGATCGCCGGGTTGATCGATGTTGTTGGACCGGGCGCTGATCAAGTATTCATAAAGATAAACAAACCGCTGTCAAAATACGAGATGAAAACAGTTGATATGTTGGCGATCGTGATAACTGGAAATACCGCGATTGACGAAGAATTGATTTCGATAGCTGCTGAGAGCAGCAAATCGGGTTTGGATGTCATCGCGTTTATCGATGTTTCAGGCTTGAGCGAGGCAACGCAAAAGGCTAAACAGGTTGAAGCAGAAATCGCTTTGAATCTCAGTCCTTCAAGAGTCATATTCTTCTCTTCAGAGGAAGATGAGCTAAGCCGGCAACGACTTTTATCCAAAATAGCTGAAAGGGTTGAAAGCAAAAGAATCTCTTTGGCGGCAAAAGTCACCGGCTTTCGACAGATCGTAACAAGACAGATCATTGATGAAATTTCAGGCCAAAACGGAATAATCGGTGTAGCAAGCTTCATTCCAGCCAGCGATTTGCCGGTATTGACAGCAAATCAAATTCGGATGGTTCTTTTGATAGCCGCGTCTCATGGTGCGAGCCTCACCCTAGAACGGGCCAAAGAGCTATTATTTGTTGTTGGCGGAGGGTTTTCTCTTAGAGCGGCAGCCAGGCAATTACTTGGATTTATACCCATTGCGGGTTGGGCTGTCAAAGGAGCCATAGCTTATTCGGGCACTAGGGCAATTGGCGTCTTAGCCGTAAAGTATTTTGAGAATATTGATGGGAAGAATGACACTGCTTTGATCGAACCCGAAGAACCAGAATTAACTCAGTCTTTAGATTCTTAAGTAAATCCATTGAAAGAAGGTCGTCTTTTGTCTTCAAAGTACGAAAGGCAGTTATATGAAATATTGCCGGATGTCAGGCGACCGAGCAGATATATTGGGGCTGAATGGAATCAATCGTCGAAAGACACAGGCGATGTCTCTATTGCTCTTGCCTATCCAGATGTTTACGAGATCGGAATGTCCAATCTCGGCCTGCAATTACTTTATGACATCATAAACAGTCACGAGCGTTTTCATTGCGAGCGCGTTTTCGCTCCCTGGATCGACATGGAAGCGGAGATGCAGAAGAAGGGCTTGCCGCTCCTGTCCCTTGAAACTAAAGTGCCCATAAAGGATAGCTTCGACCTGTTCGGCTTTTCACTTCAATATGAACTGACCTTTACAAACGTTTTAAGAATGTTGAGATTGGCAGGGATACCGCTTAGATCAGAAGAAAGGGACGAAAGCTGTCCTTTAGTTATTGGTGGTGGGCCCTGCGCGTTTAACCCGGAACCAATGGCCCCGTTCTTTGATCTATTTCTTATTGGCGAAGCAGAGGACGCGATCTTAGAGATTCTTGACACGGTAGATAAGGAAAAACAGAAACAAAACCGCAAACCATTGAGGGAAGAGGTCTTGAAATCTCTTTCGCGAATTGAAGGTGTCTATATTCCGGCGAAGGGTGAGATCAACGGTTCCAGTAGGTTTACTGAAAAGGGCGAGCAAGGGTTGAGCATTAAACGTCGCGTGATGACCGGGATTGACAACCTAAGCATTCCTAAAAATCCGGTTGTGCCATACATGGAGACGATCCACGACAGATGCGTGATAGAGGTGATGAGGGGTTGCACAAGAGGGTGCCGATTTTGTCAGGCTGGTATTGTCTACAGGCCAACCAGGGAGAGAAAGGTAGATACAGTTGTGAAGGCGGTCTCGGAACAGATTAAGGCAACTGGCTACGAAGACGTCTCTCTCTCGTCTCTTAGCACTACAGACCACTCTCAGATCGTGGAGATGCTTGAGGCCATCGCGAACTTATCGAAATCTCCTGGAAGATCAATTTCTTTGCCTTCAATGCGGACAGATCAATTTTCTGTAGATATAGCTGCGACGATTGCGAAAATGAAGAGAACCGGGCTAACCTTCGCTCCCGAGGCCGGCACAGAAAGGCTTAGAAGGGTAATCAATAAAGGGCTCACTGAAGCACAGATCTTAGAGGCGACAACAAAGGCATTCAAAATGGGTTGGTCCAGACTGAAGCTTTATTTCATGATTGGCCTGCCGACTGAAACTGATGAAGACGTAATTGGTATAGCCCAGCTCTTAAACAAGATTCTATCGGCCGCGCGCGATGAGCTTAAAGGAAAAAACGTTGGCAGAATAAAATTGACTGTCAGCGTCGCTTCTTTTGTTCCAAAACCACACACGCCCTTTCAGTGGATCAAAACGCTGCTGCCGGAAGAAATTGAGCGGCGGCAAAAACTTATTAGGGACAATGTGAAATCAAAACAAATATTCTTAAGGTGGCATGATGCCTCAGTCAGTGTTTTAGAGGCAGCGCTGGCAAGAGGCGGGCGGGAGACAGCGAACGCAATTGAAAACGCTTGCAAGCTCGGAGCCGGGTTTGATAGCTGGACAGAAAGGTTCGAGTTTGAAATCTGGAAAGAAGCATTTTCCTTGGCGGGGATGGATGTTGGTGAAAAGGCAATCAATGTGGGCGAGCCGCTGCCCTGGGGTCATATCGATACCGGGATAGATATAGATTGGTTGAAACGAGAATATGAACTGGCGACAAGCGCTGAGGAAACTGAAGATTGCCGGGATAATCTGTGTAGTGAGTGTGGGGTTTGTCGTGGGAAAATTGGCTTGGAGATTGCTGGTGAGTAAAGTCAGAATCAAATATCGAAAAGCAGAAGTGCTGCGTTGGTTATCGCACATGGAGACATATCGAGCTTGGATGCGCATTATTAGGCGCTCCGAAATTCCTATTAGATACTCAGAGGGGTTTTCTCCGCACCCCAAGATATCCTTGGGGCCGGCATTGCCTGTCGGGGTCGGAAGTGAAGCTGAGTATATGGATATTAAGCTCGAAGGTGATATGGCAGCGGCGACGGTACGCGAGTCGATCAACTCAAAGGCTCCCGAGGCACTGATGGTTTTGGAGGCGAAAGTGATTCCTGATCAGACAAAGTCGCTTGGGGCCACAGTTAAATATTCTGACTATCGTTTTTATCTTTTAAATGAACGAAGTGATAGCTTGTCTGCGCAGGAAAGATGCGTACTCGAAGGCTCAATAACTAAACAAGTGGGCAAAAACCGCGGTCAACGCATTAAATGCTTCGAGTGGTCTCAAGGTAACGAAAAAGAAGAGCAAAAGAATATGATAGATTTTGTATTGCGATTACCTGTGTCGACAAGGGTCAAAGATACGCTGACTGATTTAGACGAGGTGCCTGATCTTAAGAATTGTTCATTTGTCGTGGACAGAATAGCTCAATGGATTGGTAAGGATAAGATGTTGGCGGAACCATTACAGATATGAAATACTACTAACTTGGCGAGAAAGGCGAAAGTGAAGACTCAGAAAGTGAAGACTCATAAAGAGATATTGATATCGATTGATGAGTTCGAAACCAGAGTTGGCATCCTGGAAAATCGTCAGTTGGTTGAGTTCTATTCTGAACAAATAGACAAACATAGAATTGCGGGAAATATCTACAAAGGCCGCATTAAAGATGTAGTTCCGGGCATGGAAGCAAGTTTTGTTGATATCGGCTTGGAGCGCAACGCTTTTCTTTACGTCGACGAGGTGATAGTAACTGACGTTGAGCTAAAAACCGGCTCGACCAAAATCCAACATCTTCTTGAGCCTGGCCAGGAGTTGATGGTTCAAGTAAAGAGAGACCCGGTGGACACAAAAGGCGCTAGGGTGACAACGCAGATAGCGCTGGCAGGGCGAAAGTTGGTTTTGCTGCCCTTAAATAGATTGATTGGTGTATCAAAAAGATTGGAAGAAGAAGAAAGAGATCGTCTCCACAGGTTGGCTGAACAGGTTTGCCCTGAAGGCATGGGTGTCATCATCAGGACTGCCGCTCAAGATGCGGAAGTAACCGATTTGGCTGCCGACATAGAGCTTTTACAGGCGAATTGGCAGGATATACAGAAGAAGGCTGGAAACGTCGACACGCCCTCAGGTCTCTCTACTGAGCTGGATCTGTCGGGAAGGGTAGTCAGGGATATGTTTTCCGCCGACTATGACCACATTTTGATTGATTCGAAAGAAAAGAAGGACGAAATAAAGGAGCTTGTCAAAAGAATGTCGCCTGAACTAGTCGGAAGAATAAAGCATTATCGTGGTCAGAATGCATTATTTGTAAAGCACAATATCGAGTCTCAGCTAAAGACGGCGCTAAAACGAAAAGTTTGGCTGAGGTCGGGTGGGTATATCGCGATTGACAAAATTGAAGCTTTAACCGGCATAGATGTAAATACAGCTAAATATACCGGCGGAAAAGATCTTGAGCACACAATTTATAAAACAAACTTAGAAGCGGCTGACGAAATCATACGTCAAATAAGATTGCGCGACATTGGCGGCATCATAGTTATGGATTTTATCGATATGAAGGAAGAGAAACACAGGGAAAAGCTCTTTGAAGTTCTCTCCCTGGGCCTTGAAGCTGATAGGGCAAAATCAAGATTAACGCCGATTTCTAAACTTGGCTTAGTTGAAATGACGCGAAAGAATATTTCCGAGGGTCCTGAGGCGTACTACTACGAGAAGTGCCCGATTTGCGGAGCGAGAAGAATAATATCAAAGGACAGAGCGGCGATCGAAGCTTATCGCTCCATTAAGAATGCAACTATAAATGCCAGCATAGATGACCTAGTGTTTAAGGTGGCAGAGGATATTGCCGAAGTCATCGAAACTGAAGAATGGTTGGCACCGCTTATGGAAAGTACCGGAAAACGCATATATTTGAAACCGACTCCGGGTATCGAGCGATTAGAGCCGATCCTGGAAAAACACGGTAAAGGTTAAGGGGTCGAAGGATTCTAATAATAGTCCAAGCGACAAGCGATTTATTGACTCTTGAACAACTCATATGCTAAATTACATCGTGGTTTACCAAAAAAAGGAGTCTTGTGTACGCGATTGTCAGGCAGTCAGGGAAACAATATAGAATTTCAGTTGGCGACGAGTTGGTTTGCGATCGCATCAAAGGAAAAGTCGGAGCTCCGGTAGTTTTTGACAAAATCCTGTTGATTAGTGATGGCGGCAACAATATTGTCGGCAGTGGGGATCTAGCTAAATATCAAATCGAAGCAGAGCTTATTGAGAATTTTATCGACGACAAGATAAATGTTTTTAAATATAAGGCAAAAAAAGGATACAGAAAGCTTACGGGTCATAGGCAGCAAAAAAGTCGGATAAGAATTGATTCGATAGGTAAAGCCGGAAAGAAGAAGGTCGCGACGAGCGTTAAGAAAGAAAATGAAGCCGCGCCTGTTGAAGAACAAAAGAAGGTTGCACCTAAGAGTCGGGTAAGTAAGAAGAAAGAGGCGACTCCGGCGGCGAAGAAGAAGGCAGCTGCTAAGCCTAAAAAGATAGAAACTAAGGCAAAAAAGACAGAAGATAAACCTAAAAAGGCAGCGGCTCAGCCAAAGAAAAAAGCGGCTGAGTAAGAAAAGAAGGTGTTTGTGTTATGGCTCATAAAAAAGGCATGGGCAGTACCAGAAATGGTAGAGATAGCCAGTCAAAGCGTTTAGGGGTTAAAGCATTTGGTGGTCAATTTGTGACGGCCGGAAGCATTATCGCAAGACAACGAGGGACAAAAGTAAGGCCTGGCGACGGAGTTGGACTTGGTCGCGATTTTACATTATTTGCTCTTCGAGATGGGCATGTCAAGTTTATCGGAAATGGTGGAAAAAAACGGCGGGTAAGTGTAATCGCGGAGGCCTAAGTTTGAAACGGGGCTTTTGTGCCAAAATATATAATGGATTGATGGCGACTTCTCAAAAGTCGCTTTTTTATTTGACTTTGAGTCAAGTCGGAGGTCGTAGATAAAAGATGTTTGTTGATGAAGCAAAGATTTTTATAAGAGCAGGCAACGGTGGAAATGGATGCATGAGTATGCGTCGCGAGAAGTATCGACCCAAGGGAGGGCCGGATGGAGGCGACGGAGGCCGTGGGGGCAACGTAGTTATAACTGCTGACTCCGGGCTAACAACTCTTATTGATTTTCAATGGCATCGCCATTATCGTGCGAAGTCGGGCACACATGGCCAAGGTCAAAAAAAACATGGCCGCGATGGTGAGGATATCAAGCTCATAGTTCCGGTTGGAACAATTGCTTATGAAGGCCGTGGAAAAAGAATCGGAGAGCTCATTCACCCGGGGGATACGCTTACGATAGCGACGGGCGGTATGGGTGGGCGCGGCAATACTCAGTTTGCCACGCCAATAAAAAAAGCACCGGCTTTTGCTGAAAGAGGGGAGCCGGGCGAGGAAAAGGAAATTAAGCTCGAACTAAAGCTATTGGCCGACGTCGGTTTAGTTGGATACCCAAACGTTGGCAAGTCGACTTTAATTAGTCGAGTCTCAGCCGCCAAGCCAAAGATAGCATCTTATCCCTTTACAACTCTAACTCCGAATTTGGGCGTGGTCGTGGCGCCTGATCAACAATCGTTTGTTATGGCCGATATTCCCGGTCTGATTGAAGGCGCTCATGAAGGTAAAGGCCTTGGAGATCGATTTCTTAAGCATATCGAGCGTACGGCGGTTTTGCTTCATGTTATAGACCTGTCCGGGATAGAAAGAGACGATCCCATAGAGGACTATAAGACTGTGAGAAAAGAACTTGCTGGTTATGGCAAGGATCTTATCGGAAGACCGACTATTATTGTGGGTACGAAAATAGATTTGCCGGAATCAGCCAAAAACTTGACTCGCGCGGCCAATTATTTCGAGGAACAGGGTAAGCTTTTTGTGCCGGTTTCAAGTGTGACTGGCGAGGGTGTGGAAAAACTACTATATGAGACCTCGGTCTTAGTAAAAGAGGAGAGAAAGAATATCTCTGAGACGCTTGAGCAAAGCGTGAAGATATATAAGCCTGGTTCGGTTGATAAAGTTGAAGTAGAAAAAATATCAGACCGGGCCTGGAAGCTGAAGAGCAAAAAGATTGAAAGACTAGTTAAGATGACAGATTTCCTGAACGAGGAAGCCGTTGATTATTTGCGAGATCGGTTAAAACAACTTGGGATGGATGAGCACTTGCACAAAGCTGGAGCGCAGGCAGGCGATGATGTGATAATCGCGAAAGCCACGTTTGAATTCGATCCGTCTCAATAAGTAAGCATCAAAGGATTACCGGGGCAACGCCAGGGTCTGATAGACTAGAAAAATGTCAAAGATAAATGCCAAAAGAATATTAATCAAAATTGGCTCCAGCACAGTAACAGACGAAAACGGGCGGCTGGACAAAGAGAATCTGAAGCTACTCGTCGATCAGGTAGCTACGGTTTGGTCGGGCGGAATTGAATGTATTCTTGTGTCATCAGGCGCAATTGCCGCCGGGGTTGAAGAGCTCAACCTGGATAAGCGACCAAAAGAGATTTCAAAGCTTCAAGCAGCTGCGGCTGTTGGGCAAGGGCTATTAATTCACAGATATACTGATGTCTTCAAAGCCAAGGGGATTCAGGTAGCGCAAATATTGCTCACCCAGTTTGATATGGCCCATCGCGAGTTCTACTTTAACGCGAAAAAGACATTTGATCAGCTTCTAGCAATGCGGGTCGTTCCCATTGTTAACGAGAACGACACAACCACGGTCGAGGAGATTAAATTCGGTGACAATGATATGTTGGCGGCGCTCGTAGCTGTTTTGATCGAGGTAGATTTTTTGGTGATCTTAAGTGATATCGACGGGCTTTACGCATCTGACCCCAGACTCTCAAGGACAAAGAAAATCGACACTGTCGAAAAAATAACCCCTGAGATCGAGGGGATGGCTGCAGGGATAGGAAGCAAGTTCGGATCGGGCGGCATGGTGACCAAGCTGAATGCCGCAAAGATTGCCGGAGCAGCAAAGATAGGCACGTACATTGCTGACGGGAGAGAGCAAAACGCGTTACTCAGGATTGTTGAGGGCAAGAAGGTCGGGACTTATTTTAGACCGAGAAAGAAGAAGGTCTCGAATAAAAAATTGTGGATTGGCTATAGTCGGGTCGTCGGCGGCCGAGTTTCGGTTGATGCGGGTGCCGAAAAAGCGCTAAGGAATGATGGCAAGAGTCTTCTGCCTGTCGGTGTGGTAGGTGTTGACGGGGGATTTGCGATTGGTGACACAATTGAGGTTGTTGGCGCTGACGGGCAAGTCGTTGCCAGGGGGCTATCAAACTATAGCGCTGACGAACTCATGAGCATCATGGGCAAGCGCACTTCTCAGATAGTGTTGGAGAAATCAGATGATTTTTCAGAGGAGGTAATCCATCGCGATCATATGATTTTGATATGATGCATGAATTAGAGGGCAGCCAAAGTTGACATCTTTTGAAGGAGCCACATGGACAACAACATAAAGATCGCAGTTGAAAAGATAGCGGAAGAGGCCAAGGTAGCCTCAAGAGAATTGGGTACTTTATCGACCCAGATTAAAGATAAAGCGCTGGCGGCAATTGCTCAAGCATTGATTGATAACACCGCGGAGATTTTGGCGGCAAACGAAGTCGATATGGAAAACGCGAGGAAGAATGGCACATCGGAATCGCTCCTCGACCGATTGATGGTCGACGAATCGCGAGTGAGAGCCATTGCGGGTTCCGTTTTAGACATTATGGCTTTAGCCGACCCCGTTGGCGAGATTGTCAAAGGTTGGAAAAACCCCAACGGATTGCTTATCAATCAAGTAAGGGTACCCCTGGGGGTCATAGGGGTCATCTATGAAGCCAGACCCAACGTTACGGTTGACGCGACAGCGCTCGCGCTTAAATCCGGAAACGCGATAGTTTTACGAGGGGGGTCGTTGGCGCAAGAGACCAATCAAACCATGACAAAGATTGTCAGGGACGCAGCTACAAAAACAGGTATCCCGGAGAATGCTATCAAGGCTCTACCTAGAGCAGATCGTGATTCAGCAAATGCCTTAATTGGGATTGATAAATATATAGATTTGTTGGTTCCAAGAGGCGGAGAGCAGCTTATCAAGAATGTTACTGAGAACGCCAAGGTTCCGGTTCTCTGGGCAGGAGCTGGAAACTGTCATATCTATGTGCATAGCGACGCTGATTTTGACGATGCTGAAAATATTACAATAAACGCGAAAGTGCAGAGGCCAAGCGTTTGTAATGCCGCAGAGACCTTGCTTGTCCATCGTGAACTAGAGGAAAGCTTGCTTCCGAGGCTCGTCGCTAGTTTGAGGGAAAAAGGTGTGACGGTCTACGGTTGTTCGTCAACGCAGAAGTTGCCGGGTGTCGAGGCGGCTTCAGAGGATGACTGGAGTACCGAGTATCTGGATTTGAAGATCGCCGTTAAAGTTGTGGATTCCTTAAGCGAGGCTATTTCTCACATAAACCGATATAGTACACTTCATTCAGAGGCGATAATTACAAAAGACTATGATGCCGCTAAGACTTTTTGTGAGCAGATCGATTCAGCCGCTGTTTATGTAAATGCTTCAACCAGATTTACTGATGGCGGAGAATTTATGATGGGTGCTGAGATCGGTATTAGTACGCAAAAACTGCACGCTCGCGGCCCCATGGGCCTAACGTCACTGACCTCCACAAAGTACGTCATTCAGGGATCTGGTCACATCAGACCGTAAGCGATGCAATGGTTGATGAGACCTTGGGTAATATGGTATTATTCGCATAGTACCAGAGCTAACAACCGCGGTTTTAATTCCCCTTCGGTACGCAGAATGTTTAATCAGCGCTTCACATGAGTATGGTCTTTGACTGTACGTACTTAAAGTATTACAATGTATCGAACAATTTTCAAAGGAGATGTTATGGCTAGAAAAAGGAAACCAAAACAGAAGATGGGCATGAATGCCTTGGGCGATCTTGAAGTCGATGTAATGGGAATCATCTGGAGCATGAAGAAGGCTACTGTAAAAGATGTTTTTGAGATCATGTATGAGAGGCGACGACTCGCGTATACGACGATAATGACAGTCATGAACCGTTTAGCAATTAAAGAAATTTTAGAGCAAGACAAGACCTCAGTTCCGTATATATATCGACCTTTGGTCGAGAGAGACCAGATGGCCAACTCAATGGTGGGCGAGGTCGTCGATCGTTTGCTTGAGGGTTCAGCCGGAGCCGTTGTCTCATATCTCATTGATGGCGGCAAGATGAAAAAGGAAGACATAGCTGAGCTCAAAGATCTCATCAAAGAAAAAGAGGGCGAATAAACTTTTTTCTAAGAAAAGTGTTTGCTCTCTAACCAACCTGGGAATAACTTAAGCGCATAGGGTGTAAATGACTCCCTGTTTTGTATTGCGCATGGTATTACAAAAATGGTATTCCGAAGAGGTATGTTTTAAATCCTCACAATTCCGAGGAGGGTTTCTGAGCGCTCGAATATACGTTGCCGATGAGGATACGGAAACACTAGAAGCGACAGGCGCTGCCTTAAGAGAACACGGTTATAACGTGAGTTCTTTTGATAACCCCCAAAAGATCATTGATGCGGTGGCAAATAAAGCGCCGGATCTTCTACTGGTGGGTTTAGGCTCGGGGTCGAAAACGACACAAAGTCTTTGCCGCCGCTTTAAATCCGACGTTAAAACAAGTCACATTCCTATTCTGCTTGCTGGAAATCAGCGACAGCTCAACAAATTAATTGATTCAATAGATTATGGAGTCGACGGATATTTCATAAAGCCTGTAAATACAGACGAGCTTCTGGCTAAGATTAAGTCTTTTGTGCGCCTTAAAGCGACTCAGCAAGAACTAATTACCGCAAATCAACTGCTTGAGAAAAAAGAACGAGAGCTAGCCGAACGCAATAACGAGCTTGAAAACATCTACGAGATTAGTCAAAAACTGACGCGCTGTCTCGATCTAGATAAGGTTTTAGGTGTGTTATTTAAAAAAGCCCACAAGCTTCTTCACGCCGATCGGTGTTTTCTTCAATTAGTTTTTGAAGATGACAAAAAGGTAAGCGAGTTGTTTAAAACCCATGTTGATTTTGGCGAAATTAAGCATCGCGCCATGTCAATTGAAAAAGAGGGCCTCTTGATAAAACAGGCCATTAAAGACAAAGCGCCCATTATCATCCAGCGCGCAAAAGCAAACCATTTGGTAAACAAAGTTTTTGCCTACCGATATAACTTGAAGACTGTCCTTTTTGTGCCGCTCATAAGCAAAGATAATGTTATTGGCATGCTATTAATCTGCCGTGATAAACCGGGCGAATTCATAGCTGAACACATAAGATTGGCACAAATTATCGGTAGTGAAGCTGCCTTCTCAATTGAAAGGGCGCAATTGTATGAGAAGACTAAAGACCTGCACTCGACGCTAAAGGCAATCGTGGATTGGGGCGACAGCGCGCTAATTATGGTCGATCAAAACGGTCGAGTCGGCACCGCCAATAAAAAGTTTTGTGAACTGATGGGGCTTGAGGCTGCCGAGATCATCGGAAAAAACGAGCAAAAGCATGTGCTGCAAAAAGTAAAACACCTTTTTAAGGATCCTGAATCGTTTGAGTCACGGTTCGAATGGCTCAGCTCACAATCATCTGAGGTTGTAAATGACACTGTAGAGATGGTTGAGCCAAGACCAAGGGCGCTTGAGAGATTCAGCGGTCCTGTCTTTGACGCCTCAGGTGATTTCATGGGTCGCGTTAATATTTATCACGACATCACCACAAGGAAGCAAAGTGAAAGAAGGATCAAAAACCTCTATCGACGGGAGAGAAAGATAGCGCAAATTCTCCAGCGCAACCTTCTGCCAAAAGAACTACCTGATCTGCCTGGCTACGAAATTGGCACGAAATACGCGGCCGCGGTCCAAGGGATGGTTATCGGTGGGGATTACTATGACTTTATACCTTTAAAGGACAAAGATTATTGTGCCTTCGCGATCGGAGATGTTTGTGGAAAAGGTATGCAAGCGGCTGTTCAGACATACTTAGTAAAATATAGCCTACGCGCCTTCGCTAGAGAGGATCCTAGTCCGTCCGTAGTCATATCGAGGATTAACTGGACTTTTTGTCAAGAAGTTGAAGATGGAGCGTTTGTTACGCTTGCCTATGGCTTGCTGGATCATCGAACCGATACGCTTCAATACTGCATTGCCGGTCACCCGATACCCGTTGTCTACCGGCACGCAAAAGAAGACTTCGAGATGCTAAAATCTAATGGAAGTATCGTCGGTGTTATACCCGATACCCGCTATGACGGCAGTATTATCCGTCTTAAGCAAGGTGATGTCGCTGTCTTTTATACCGATGGCATAACTGAAGCGAGAAACGCCGATGGCTTCTTTGGAGAAGAGAAACTAAAAGAGATCATCAAATCATCTGCAGACATGAGCGCTCAAGCGGTGGCTGATAAAATATTCGGCTCAGTTTCCCGATTTACATCCAACCATTTAAATGATGACGCCGCAGTTATCGTGCTAAAGAAGACATATTAAGGATTGCGCTCTTTTACTCAAACCTCAAGCTTATGCGCTATAATGCATAAGTAAATCTTTAGATATTTGGAGGCAGCAGCGGAGAAAATAACTCGTATCGGAGTGCTTGGCGGCTCGTTTGACCCGATTCATTACGGCCATCTGGTGACAGCGGAATCAGCCAGAGTACAGTTTGAATTAGACACAGTTATATTCATGCCCACCGGAAAATCGCCGACTGAGAAACCTGGTTTTGCGACGAAGGAGGGGCGATATCAGATGACATTGCTCGCCACTGCCGAAAACCATAACTTTGCGGTATCCCGCTTGGAAATCGAGCGACAGCAACCAAGCTATACGATAGATACTCTTAAGGCGATACGGAAAGAACATGACGAAAACTCAGAGTTATTTTTTATTGCCGGAGCCGACGCGGTCTTAGAGATTTTGAGCTGGAAGGATCCAGAGCGCTTATCTGGATACGCCCAATTTATAGCCGTTACCCGGCCGGGCTATGAATTGAAGAGGTTCCAGGAGATCCGTGAGGAAAAGCCGGGAATTCCAAATGTCAATATTTTGGAGATTCCGGCCTTGACGATCTCCTCGACTGATTTAAGGCGGAGAATAAAAGAGGGTTTGTCAGTCAGATATTTACTGCCTGACTCAGTGATTGAATACGTAAAAAGAAATGGATTATATAGTTAAATGGTAGAGAGCTTGGATTTAAGAAGCAGGTTGGCGCAGGCATTATCAGCGATTAGCTTTGAACACTCAGAAAGAACAGCCGCGACAGCTGTCAAGTTGGCAAAGACGCATTCAGCTGACGAGGAAAAAGCGCTGACAGCGGGGCTTGTGCATGATGCGGCCAGAGATCTGACCGACGAGGAGCTGCTGAAGCGGGCCAAAGAATACAGGATCGAAATAAGCGCGATTGAAGAGGAAAAACCTTACTTGGTACACGCTGCTGTTGGCGCTAGAATGGCAGCTGAGGACTACGAAATTGTAGATGAGTCAATATTGAGCGCGGTGAAAAATCATACATTCGGCCAGACTAATATGAGTAAACTTGATAAGATAGTATTTCTGGCGGATATGATTGAGCCAAAAAGAGATTTTAATGGAATAGAAACGATACGAGAGCTGGCGGAAGAGAACCTCGATAAGGCGTTCGCCGTGGCCTTTCAAATGCAACTGGTTAGATTGATTAATCAGGGCAAGGTTGTCCATCCAAAAGCGATAAGCGTGTGGAATTCTGTGGCAAAAGAGGTTGGTAAGAAATGAAAAGAAGAGATCTTAGAAGAGGACGGCGCAGCAACAGGGCTGCGCTCGGGCGATTTCTATTAGTAGTGATTATCGGGGTAGGGCTTGTTTGGTTTGGGCTATCTCTCAGACCAACGAGCACGCCGAAGAAAGCTGCCACGGTTAAGATCGAGAAAGCGAGCGAAAAAGAGGTTGAGGAAAAGTCTGTCGTTGACCAAAGAACTTTCTTGATCATAGGAGTCGACGAAGGCGCGGAGAAAGATCTTGTAACAGAAGTTTTGGTTGTAGTTTTTGATCCGGCCGGTAATCGCATTAATGGAATGATCATTGATCCAGATACTTATGTTGCTATTCCCGCGCGCGGGTACGAATCGATTTCCGATGGTTTTGACGAAGGGCCTGAGAAAATAGATGCGGCGATCTCAGGCATGACGGGATACAAGTCTGAGGGATATGTCGTTATTTCGGGTGAACAAATTGAAACACTGAAAGACGAGAAGAAGCTGGATGAAGCCTTGACTCAAAATACTGATTCGAACATTAGCGCAAGGGAGACCTCGGCTCTGGCGGAAAAACTAGGAAATATTCCAAAAGAGCGTATACAGTTTCTTTCATTGCCGATCAAAACGATTGTCATTGGCGAGCAAACGTATTATGAACCGAACAAGAAGGACCTCGATAAAACCATCTTGGCAATATGGGGGCAGGCGCCGAAGAAAAAAGAAGCGCCTCTCCGGATCATTATCTTAAACGGAAACGGCACACCCGGCATTGCCCGTAAGGCTGCTGATCGTCTGGTCGGAGATGGTTACAAAATTCTTGATATAAAGAATGCCGACCGTTTCGACTATGCGAAGACCGAAATATTGCTCTACTCACCGTTCGCTAAAGAAAGTGGGCGCAAAGTTGCTAAGGCGCTTGAGACAGGTGTCCTGCTCAAGAAAAATATGGCGCAAGATGTAACTGATATCGTAATTGTAGTTGGCGAGGATTTTAATTGAGCGAAGTTGCAAGGACTGATAGAGACGCGATTGTAAAGATCGCAGCCGACGCAGCCGACGACAAGAGCGCGCACGATATATTAATTCTTGATATTGCGAAACAATCGAATATCACTGACTTCTTTCTAATCTGCAGTGGTACCTCAACACGTCAGACAAAGACTATAGCGGAAGAAATTCAAAAGAAATTAAAAGAAAACGACGAACGGCCTTTCAGGGTTGCCGGCGTCGATCAAGGCGAATGGATATTACTGGACTACAGTGATTTAGTGATCCATATTTTTACTCAGGAAATGCGTGAATACTATGATCTGGAAAGACTCTGGAAAGACACGCCAGTAGTAAAGTACGACAATCAAAAAGAAGAGACGTCAGCTGGCGATTGAACAGAAATATTTAATATTTTTAGAAGTAGTAGATTGACGGTCACATAAGGCCTGCATATAATTATGTTTTCCATATTAGGGACAGCGACCATTATGACCAGGTAAAATCTAGTGTGGTCTTTTTTTGAGGGGCTATAGCTCAGTTGGGAGAGCGCTTGAATGGCATTCAAGAGGTCCGGGGTTCGACCCCCCGTAGCTCCACAGAGGACATCTGATGCGGCATCTGCTGTGTCGCTGGTCGTGAACTCATCGGGTCGTGTACCGAAATGCACACTCCCCTCGAGTTCTCTCACGCTCCTTGCATCTACTAGCTCAGATGTCCTCTGGTCTTTGCGATCAAACACTCACGCTCCTTGCATACAAAACCCGAGTGGCAGGGCGGGCGCATGAAAAAGCATATTATCTTCCATCCTTTTTTGCTCGCGCTAGCTCCAATATTCTCACTTTTGTACGCGAACATCGAAGAAATCTCTTTCAGGGAGACGATAGTTCCGTCGATAGTCTCCGTTGCCGCAACGATCATTATCTATTTTGGGCTCAAGCTTGTTCTAAAAAGCCAGATCAAGGCAGGCTTGATGGCATCGCTGATCGTTCTTCTATTCTTTTCTTATGGGCGTGCTTACACACAGATCTCAGAAGCCAAGCTTTTGGGAGTCATTGTCGGGAGAAATGGATACCTACTATTTTTTGCTGCGATTCTGCTGCTAAGCTTGAGGTGGCTGAAGAAGACGGACAGAAAACTCAGTGATTTCAGCAGAGCAATAAATGCGTTTGCCGCAAGCTGGCTAGTGCTAGTACTTGTGCAGATAGGATATGCTGACTTGAATCAACACCTGGTAAAATCTCAGGTCAGCAATATGGTTTCACCTGAGACGGGCGATTTGGATACTAGCAGCGATTCGGGTCAACCGGGTCGCAAGCCAGATATCTACTACTTGATTTTTGACCGCTATTCAGGCACACCCGCGTTGGCGGATTTCATGGATTTTGATAACAGCGAGTTCATGAACTACCTGGAAAATACAGGTTTTTATGTAGCTTCGGATAGTCGATCCAACTACACAACATCACAGCAATCGATTTCGTCGTCTTTATCTTTTCTGTATCACAAAGGCAAGAATTCTAATACCGTTTTCTATGAGATGTTGTCTGACTATCGAGTCTGGCGCTTCTTAAAGTCTCGGGGCTATTCTTTCTATCATTTTGGTTCATGGTGGGCGAGAATAAAGGAGAATCGGTTCGCTGACTATAATTTCCCCTACGATACTGCTTTGTCGCGATCTCGTCCGGCAAGCAGGTATTTAGCGGACAATCTTTTGGTGGGTACTCCGCAGACTTCATTTACTTTGTTGCTGCTGAAGACCACGGTCTTTGCTGCAGCATCGGACTACGAGCCAGAGGCTAAGGCAGATAAATATCAACGAAAACCTAAAGTAGCTGAAAACAAACCAAAACCTAAAGCAGATAAATATTCTGGACTGAGGACTGCGCTTTTAGAAAAGTTCGATGAGCTTGGAAAAATTCCGCAAGATGGGAAGCCTAAATTTGTCTTTGCCCATATGCTCATTCCTCATGAACCATATCTTTTTAATGAGTTTGGCGAACCGCTTAGCCCCTCGGAAGGCGGAAAAATCAGAGAAGAAGAGAACTATGTAAATTACATAAAGTTTGCCAATAAGAAAATCCGGAAGCTTATTGAAGAGATAATCGCCAATTCGGAAAGACCGCCGGTCATCATTGTTCAAGCTGATGAAGGCTATACGCCGACGCGGCGGTTCCAGAAAGAAGGGAACAAGAAAAACCGATCGCTCTGGTCCGAAAGGAGCGGCGATGACCTTAAATTGCACCTGAGCATATTGAACGCATATTATTTGCCTGGTTTTGACAAGTCGAAGTTGTATAAATCTGTTTCACCGGTTAATTCGTTCAGGTTGGTTTTTAACCATTACTTTGGCACAGAATACCCACTGCTGAAAGATAAAACCTTTCTCTATGATTCCAAGCGCAAAAAGTGGGCCGCCATAGGGGATGAAGCGAAATAGCGCAGAAAAAGTATGTCATTCCTGCGAAGGCAGGAACCCAGCATGCTGCGTCAATCTGCAGCTCTCGCGACCCGGGAACTCTTTTATCAAATGAGCTGAAGTACGAACTATGAAATTGCAACCGCTGTTTCAAATTACAATCTGGCGTGATGTTCACGACAAAGACAGTCGAACCACGGATATTGGCGCCTAAGAAGAAAACCGTTAAAATCTAAATATGTCCAATAATCATCATTTGCGACACTCAAGCTCGACGATCTGCCACAAGCCATCTATCGCGATGCTCGGTCTACTTTATATTTTATTGATTGGGTTACTTGGTCACATAAACACTAAGCAAGCCTTGGCGGCACCAATTATGTACAACGGCGAAGGTGATATCCGCGAATCGGATACTAGCGTCACGCCGGCCAATCTAGCAGCTGCAGGCGAAGATGCCTATGAGCCCGACAACAATCGTTCCGAAGCTCTTTTAATACAGATGGATTCGATACCTCAGGATCATACTCTTGGCACACGTAGTGACGAAGACTGGTATCAAGTTAAATACTCAGATGGCGCTGGTTATATAAGGATCGGAGCGACGGGGCCAATTCGTTTTGAAGATTTTGATCAAGGCGAACCTGCTATGTTGTCGGAATCTGACCCGCCCGGACCTGGAGCTACTCTTGTAGAAGATGTCCACATATTGCCTCATTACGGCATGAAGGGACGCAAAGATAAGACTCTCTATTTCAAGATAATGAGCTTGAGCGACAATCCAATCGTTTACCGTTTGTCGGTCGTCTCAGAAAGGCCTCTAGCTGATGTAGGGGTCCCGACTTCTGAGATTGCTGCTGATGAGTACCTTTACTCGATCGCGAGCGGCGACCTTCGTACTCTTTTTGACGTGACTCGCTTACGGATGACTACGGAGCAAGTGACCGCAATTCGCGATGATCTATTTGGACAAACTAAACCATTTCAACCAAAAATTGCGTTTAGGCCTTGGCCAGACGAGCCTGATGAGCAGTCTGAGCTCAAACTGGTGCAACGGATGATTGGCGGATCGCTTGACCCTGATCTGGTTCAGGCTTTCGTGGTCACATGTGAGGAAAATAACCGTCTCTTTGTTGTTGTCTCGGCGCATCAAGACTTAAGTTTGAGCGCAGGCGCTAAGGCGGCTTTTATCAAGAAAGTGAAAGGCGCTGGCAAGATGACGCATGGCAAATCGCCCAAGAGTACTTTTAACCCGGTCGTTGCAAGCGGGGTCCTGCTAATAGCTTTCATCATTGCGCTTGTGCTACTAAAGCGAAAAAAGCTTAATCAGCATTCGGGCTAACGGCAACGAAAAGATGTCTCATTTTACAGAAACCTTGGTGTAATGAATCGATCCTCGCAAAATTGAAATTTACGCGCTCGCGTTTATTAGTTAAACTCATCGCTAGACGTTGACGAGCAAAGGCGCAAGATGTCTTCATACAAACCGCAAGCAATTGAAAAGAAATGGCAGAAGAAATGGGACGCCGACAAGCTATACAGCGTCTCGGAAAATTCTTCGATGGAAAAAAAGTATGTGCTGGAGATGTTTCCATATCCTTCCGGCGATCTTCACATGGGCCATGTTCGCAACTATGCGATAGGGGATGTAGTCGCCCGCCACTACAGCATGAATGGCTTCAATGTTCTACATCCGATTGGCTGGGACGCTTTCGGCCTGCCGGCTGAGAACGCGGCCATAAGGAATAATGTTCACCCGAAAGAATGGACATACAAAAATATTAAGCGCCAGGAAGAGCAGATGCGTCAACTGGGGCTAAGCTACGATTGGGACAGAACCGTTGTTACCTGTGACCCTGATTACTATCACTGGGGTCAATGGCTCTTCTTGAAATTCTACGAGAAGGGTCTGGTCTATAAATCCAAATCAAATGTAAACTGGTGTCCCTCTTGTCAAACAGTTCTCGCCAATGAACAAGTTCACGGTGAAGGAAACTGTTGGCGTTGTGACACAGTTGTTGAACAACGCCAGCTCGCGCAATGGTTTTTTAAGATAACTGATTATGCCGACAGGCTTTTGGATGATCTGGAGACGTTGGATGGATGGCCGGAACGAGTGAAGGTGATGCAGCGCAATTGGATAGGGAAGAGCCACGGCGCTGAAGTTACATTTCATTTGGAGCCGGGCGGGGAGCCCATTACCGTCTTCACGACAAGACCGGACACGCTTTTTGGAGCCACGTTTTTTCTTTTAGCGCCGGAGCATCCGTTGGTGGACAAGCTAGTTGCCGGGACAGATTACGAAAAAGATGTCGCAGCCGTACAACAAAAGGTTGCCTCTAGAACGATTGTGGAAAGAGCGTCGGGAGAGATGGAAAAGGAAGGCGCGTTTACCGGGGCTTTTGCCGTCAATCCGGTTAATGGTGAGTCGATCCCTATCTGGGTGGCCGACTATGTGCTGATGGAATACGGGACAGGTGCCGTTATGGCCGTCCCCGCCCATGATCAGCGAGACTTTGAATTTGCCAGAAAATATGACATACCAATCCGTGTGGTTATTCAACCGGAGGCAGAGAAGATCGCGGGCAGGGAACTGACTGAAGCGTATACTGGCGAAGGCCTGATGACCAATTCAGCTGAGTTCACCGGCGTGCCGAGCATTGATGGCCCGGCCAAAGTAATGGATTGGCTTGAAGTCCAAGGCAAGGGCAAGCGGGCCGTTAATTACAGACTTAAGGATTGGTTGATATCGCGGCAGCGTTATTGGGGGAATCCGATACCTATAGTTTATTGTGAAAAATGTGGTCAGGTGCCGGTAAATGAAGCTGATCTTCCCGTAAGGCTACCCGATGATGTAGATTTGCTCGCTGAAGGCGGCCCACTTCCGAGCCACAAGGAGTTCGTTGACACCAAATGCCCCAAGTGTGACGGGCCGGCGAGGCGCGAAACAGATACGATGGATACCTTTACCTGCTCATCGTGGTATTACGCGCGTTACTGTAGTCCTCACGATACTAACGCGCCTGTTAACTTTGGAGCGGCCGATTACTGGATGCCCGTCGACCAATATATTGGCGGTATTGAGCACGCTATCATGCATCTTCTGTATGCGAGGTTTTTTACTAAAGTTATGAAAGACATCGGGCTCCTCAGTTGCAGTGAGCCCTTCTCTAATCTTCTTACTCAGGGAATGGTAAAACTAGGCGGCTCTGCGATGTCTAAATCAAGGGGGAACGTGGTCTCTCCCGATGAGATAATCAAAAAATACGGCGCGGATACTGCTAGAATGTTCATTTTATTCGCGGCCCCGCCTGAAAGAGATCTTGAGTGGAGCAACGAGGGCGTCGAGGGAATATTCCGATTCTTAAATCGAGTATGGCGATTCATCGACTCACTTCCCGAAAAAGGCGCCGGCAAGCGAGAACCTGAAAAAGAAGAGAAAACGCTCAGGCGCTCACTCCATTACACGATCGATAAAGTGACTACCGATATTGGTAGGTTCAATTTCAACACAGCCATCAGCGCCATTATGGAGTTGGTTAACGCCGCGTATAAATACAAAGAGACGGTTAGCGAGGCTAAGTGGGATAAAGACCTTCTAGATGATGTTGGCAGGCACCTGGGCTTATTGACAGCTCCGTTCGCACCGCACTTTGCGGAGGAGGTCTGGGCTAAGATGGGCCAGAAGTATAGCGTCCATCGTCAGGCTTGGCCGAAACACAGTAAAGATTTGGCGACTGCCGAAGAAGTGACACTGATCGTTCAGATAAACGGAAAGGTCAGAGACAAAATTACAACCGGGCGAGGGCTTTCGGAAGACGCCTTAAGCGAAATGGCCATGAAATCAGAGAATGTCCAGCGGCATCTCGATGGTCGCGAAATAAAAAAGATGATATTTGTTCCCGATAAGTTGATAAATATTGTGGTTTCGAAAAGTTGAGCAAGTGGCGCCAGAAAATTGGAGCGGAAGGCGAAGAGTTGGCGGCCAAATACTTAGGGAAGCAAGGTTATCGGATTATTGAGAAAAACTGGCGTTGTCACCTGGGAGAAATAGATTTAATCGCAAAAGACGCTGATACGATCGTTGTGTGCGAAGTAAAAACCAGATCAAACGATTCCTTCGGCCATCCGCTTGAGGCGATAACGCCAAAGAAACAGACGAGGCTACGAAAGCTCGGAGAATTATATTGCCAAAGTCTAACTAAGACAGAGTGTTCACTCCGTTTTGATGTGATAACGATCTTCAAAGATGACGGAGTCGCTCAACTGGAGCACATAGAAAACGCTTTCTAAGATATTGCAAAAATCCTACCATCATAGTACGCTATCCTAGTATTTTTCATCTGGTTTTTGCCAGCAACCCTTTAGTCTAAGAGGCAGACATGCTTTGTGTAGTTAAGAGCGCGGCTATCGTCGGATTAGAAGCTTATCAAGTCGAGATTGAGGTCGATATATCGAAAGGCCTACCGGGTTTTACAATTGTCGGTTTGCCCGATGCCGCTGTTCAAGAGTCGCGCGAGCGAGTCAGGGCCGCAATAAAAAATAGCGAGTTTGAATTCAAGGCCAACAGGGTGACCGTCAATCTGGCGCCGGCAGATATGCGCAAGGAAGGCCCCTCTTTTGACCTACCAATCGCCATCGGGCTTCTGGTTTCGGCCGGTCAACTTAAGCTGGATTCCGGCCTTGATCAATATTGGCTGGTGGGCGAGCTGTCTCTTACGGGGGACGTTAAACCGATTAAGGGGGCTCTGTCCATTGCTATTGGCGCCGCCGAGCGCGGAATAAAAGGGCTTATAGCGTCACCTGAAAATGCCCGTGAGGCCGCGATCATTGATAATCTCAATGTCGTTCCTGTAAAAAATCTTAGCGAAGCGGCTCAGTTTTTATCAGGTGAGAAACGTATTGAGTTTCAACAAAAAGATGAAGTAAGCGTCGTCCAACGGGTTAACGAAAATGACTATTCCGATATTAAGGGTCAATTTCAAGCACGTCGCGCCATAGAGATCGCGGCGGCTGGTGGCCACAACATGCTAATGGTAGGTCCGCCGGGTTCAGGAAAAACTATGTTGGCGTCCGGCTTGCCAACGATACTGCCGGCGCTATCACCCGAAGAAGCGATTGATGTCACAAAGATCTACAGTATCTACGGTAACGACAGGGAGAAGCGTGGTCTGATCTGGAAACGACCATTTCGCTCACCTCACCACACAATTTCATTTACGGGCTTGGTTGGCGGCGGGCAAAAGCTGCGGCCGGGCGAGATAACCTTGAGTCATCACGGGGTGCTATTCCTCGATGAGCTGCCGCAGTTTGGACCGAGCATATTGCAAACGCTAAGGCAACCCATTGAGGCAAAAGAGATCACAATTGCCAGAGCCAGCGGTAATCTTACATACCCGGCTAGCTTTATGCTAGTTTGCGCGATGAATCCTTGTCCTTGCGGATATCTTGGTGACGCGAAAAAAGAGTGTACTTGCTCGCTCGGCAAAATACAAAGATACCGCAATCGGGTCTCCGGACCATTGCTGGATAGAATAGACATGCAAGTCGAGGTTGCGCGACTGACAAAATCCGACTTGATGCAATGCAAGCCTGGAGAAAAATCAGAAGACATACGAGGGCGCGTAGATCGTGCGCGAGAAATCCAACGGCAGAGATTTTCTGGCGATAATGTGCTAAATAGCCAAATGTCCGCGTCCCAAGTGCGAACCTTTTGTCAGATTTCAAACGAATCAAAAACCTGGCTTGATCGTGCTCTTGATAAGTTGCTTCCGACAGCAAGAGGGTATGATCGTCTGCTAAAAACGTCTAGAACGATCGCTGATTTATCAGGTAATGAAAAAATTGAACTAGAGGATCTGGCCGAAGCCATACAATACCGGTCTGCTGGCGGAGAGATATTATAGGACTCCTAGAAGGTAAGGATAATGGATAAGCGACTAGCTTGGCTTGGTGTTAGCTTAAATCAACATCTGTGGCGATATTTTCGACATCTTCAAGATGATGAAATTGAGGAAGCTTACAAAGGGTCTGTGAAGACGACGATGCGTCTTTTAGGTGTTAACAAAGAAGTCGCAAGTGCCACTATGAAGCAATTATCTTCAATTGACCTTGAAGCGGAAGCCGAAAAGATCAATCGATTGCGTATCAATTTTGTTACTCGAGCTGATAAATCATACCCGGAAAGTTTAAGAAATCTGTACGACAAACCAGCGGTTTTGTTTTTTAAGGGCGATCTAAATGAGAGCCATGACGTCGTGGCAATGGTCGGTTCACGAAAATCGACGGAATACGGTCGTACGATCGCGAGAGAGATAGCGAGCTCACTTGCAGAGGCTGGAATAACGATCGTAAGCGGAATGGCTCGGGGTATCGATAGCGCCGCTCATAGGGGCGCGCTTGAAAGAGGGAGAACCGTTGCGGTATTTGGGGCCGGAATAGACAATATCTACCCCCCTGAAAATCGCCATCTCGCTAAAGAAATAGAGAAATCAGGCGCAATTGTTTCAGAATATCCACCCGGCACGCCTCCTCGAGCTATGAATTTTCCGGGTAGGAACCGAATAATAGCCGGACTAGCAAAAGTTGTTTTAATTATCGAAGCATCGAAACGAAGTGGCGCGTTAATAACAGCTGATTTCGCGCTTGAGCAAGGAAAAGATATTCTGGTCGTGCCGGGAAGCATTAAAAGCGCTGTTAGCGCGGGATGCCACGGCTTGCTTAAAGACGGGGCCGGCGTTATTGAATCGGCCGATGACGTTTTGGAATTGCTTGGTTACGAAAAGGCAGAAAAGAAAGAGGCCCAGGAAGTGCTTTCCGAAGGCGAGACCAAGGTGTTGGCCTTTGTGGATTACTATAAAACCCATGTGGACACGATAATTAGGAACGACGGAAGATCAGATCAAAAGGTCTTAACCGACCTTTCAATGCTTCAGGCGCAAGGTTTGATAAAGAAGCAAGTCGGCGGTTGGTATTTGAGGGTCAGGTAATTGCTTTCAAGCTATTGCATAAGTAAGCACTGTTCAGCTAATCTTTATAAAACTACAAGTGAGGGTTTAGATGGACGCTGGCTTAAGAAGCGGGAGTCAAGCAAAAGAGTCGTTTCTTTTGTATTTGAAGGCGGAAAGAAATCTATCCGTAAACACATTGCGTGCCTACCGAACCGACATTACAAGTTTCATTGAGTATATTGATAAACTTGAGTTGGATTTTATTGACATTGATCATAAGGTCATCCGCAGATACCTGGCGTTTCTATATAATTTTTCATTAAGCAAGACAACTTTAGCGCGAAAAATGGCTGCTCTTCGGAGCTTCTTCAAGTATCTCCATAAACATCTTGGGGTTATTGATTCAAATCCAGCGACCTTGATCTCATCTGTCAAAAACGAAAGGCCACTCCCGAAAATTATCGGGACGCTCGAAATGGACGAATTTTTGCGCTTGCCGGATACAGGAGAAACAAAAGGAGAAAGAGATCGAGCTATTTTAGAGGTCCTCTATGGCGCCGGAATCAGGGTGCAGGAGCTAGTTGGTCTTGATCTAGACGATCTAAATTGGCATGAAAATGAGATAAAAGTCCTCGGCAAGGGGTCCAAGGAGAGGATAATTCCCCTTAACGATCAGGCGATTTCAAGAGTAAATACGTATATAAGCAATGGCAGAGTACAGCTGAGCAAGAAAGCCGAAAGCAAGACCCCTGCCGTTTTCTTAAACAGGAGCGGCGGGCGGCTGAGTACCGGGTCTGTTAGGCGTCTCGTAAAGGCATATACTGGTAAGTATGCCAAGGTCAAAGGGGTTACACCGCACACTTTGAGACATACGTTTGCCACGCATCTCCTCGAGCGAGGCGCAGGTTTAAGGGCAGTACAGGAACTACTTGGTCACGTTGATTTATCGTCGACCCAGATATATACTCATTTAGGAAAGAATAAGCTCCGGCGGATTTATAAACAGGCACACCCGAGAGCATGAGTTTAGGGGCAAGCATAGTGATGTTTTTTCTTTGCTGTGAGCCATTTGGCGGCATTTTAAGGCGCTTAACATTCGGAGCCAGTTGGTGAAAGATCTAAAACAAGTTGAAATCATGCCTGTGTGGCTTGAATTCAAGAACGATCAGAGCGCTGATGCTCGAGATAAGCTGATTCTGCACTATAGTCCACTAGTTAAATATGTTGCCGGAAGAGTGTCGGCAAACCTTCCTCAAAATGTTGATTCCGCGGACTTAGTTAGTTATGGGATTTTTGGCCTGATAGACGCGATAGAAAAATTTGATATTCACAGAGAAATCAAGTTTGAAACCTATGCCATGTCGAGGATACGGGGTTCAATAATTGACGAGCTAAGGTCACTTGATTGGGTGCCGCGTTCTGTGAGAAGCCGCTCTAAAGAGTTGGAAAGAGCCTATATCGAACTTGAGAATAAATTTAAGCGTGTACCGACGGATGAAGAAGTCGCCGAAACCCTTAATATAACAATAAAAGACCTGCATGACCTGATATCTCAGCTTAGCTATACCTCTGTTATTGCCTTAGATGAGGCATGGGCGGTTGGAACGGATAAAGATGAGAAAGTCAGCATTATTGATACGGTTAAAGATAATAATAGCAACAACCCTTCGAAGCTCTTTGAGCTTGCTGAAACTAAAGAAATTCTGGCTGAGGCAATAGAAAGATTACCGGAGCGCGAAAAGATGGTAGTGGCGCTATATTATTATGAGAATCTCACGCTCAGAGAGATCGGAGAGGTTCTAGGGGTCACTGAGTCACGTGTATCTCAAATGCATACAAAAGCCGTAATCAGGCTAAAGGCGAAGCTAAGACAAGCAAAAACTTTTATTGATTCTCAATAAATCTGCCATTCAGCGTTTGCTTCAGTAAAAAACTCTATGATACAATACCTCGTCGAATACACACGCTCATGGACCGGCCTTTGTGGTGCCTTTTGGTTAAAGGTGGGGAAGAAATGAGCGGAGGAAAAAACCATCATGTATGAAAGGAGGAAGAAATGGCAATAGTTTCAATGAAAAGTCTGCTTGAGGCCGGAGTTCATTTTGGTCATCAAACGAGACGTTGGAATCCAAAGATGAAGCCATATATCTTCACCGAAAGGAATGGCATTTACATTCTTGATCTTCAGCAGACCCTCGGGTTGATTGAAGACGCTTATGAATTTGTCAGGGACACCGTGGCAAAAGGTGGCACAATTATTTTTGTGGGAACAAAGAAACAAGCCCAGGAGAGCGTAGTTGAGGAAGCGACCAGAGCACAGATGCCGTACGTGAGTCATCGCTGGCTGGGGGGAACTTTAACAAACTTTTCAACAATTGAGAAGAGAATCAAGAGGCTTCGGGAACTAGATGATATAGAAGAAGATAATAAGCTAGAGCATCTAAACAAGAAAGAAATTTTAAAAATTATGGCAGAACGCGAAAAGCTGCGCCGCAATTTTGGCGGTGTAAAAGAGCTTAGGGGTCTGCCGAGCGCGGTTTTTATTGTTGATCCACGGAAGGAAAGAATAGCGATTGCTGAGGCAATGCGTCTTGAAATTCCGATCATCGCAATTGTCGATACAAATTGTGATCCAGACGAGGTAGATTATGTGATCCCAGGCAACGACGATGCGATTCGGGCTATAAAGCTGATCACCAAGGTGATAGCGGACGGGGCTTTGGCCGGATTGGAAAGTCGTGAGAAAGCCAAAGAAGCAGAGGCAGAGAAGGCTCAAGCATAAAGTAAGGCGTTAATTTAAGTTAGATAATTTTAGTTGTTCTATTAGGAGGTCTTGAAATGGCGATATCGCCTGCGCTAGTTAAAGAGTTGCGGGAAAAGACCGGCAGCGGCATGATGGATTGTAAGCGAGCGCTTGAAGAAGCAAAAAGTGATCTAAAAAAAGCGGTCGAGCTTCTCAGGAAGAAGGGTTTAGCTGATCTCGCCGAGCGAGCGGGTCGGACAGCAAACCAAGGGTTGGTCGAAGCCTATGTACATGGCGGCGGCAGGATAGCCGTGCTTGTTGAAGTGAATTGCGAAACTGATTTTGTCGCTAGGAATGATGAGTTTAAAGCATTTGCTCATGATGTTGCGATGCAGGTCGCAGCGGCAAGCCCCATGTTTGTGTCCAGAGATGAAGTACCCGAGGATTTAATAGAAAGCGAAAAAGATATCTATCGGGCGCAATCTCTCAAAGAGGGCAAGCCTGAAAAAATTATTGACAAAATAGTTGAGGGACGGCTGGAAAAGTTTTTTCAAGCGGTCTGTCTTTTAGAGCAAGATTTTGTTAAAGACACAGATCAAACTGTACAGGATCGCCTTGCCGCCTTGGGGAGCAAGATTAAAGAAAACATTGCGATTAGGAGATTTACTCGCTTTCAACTTGGCGAGTCGTCAGACTAAGCCGTATACTAAGCCAAAAGGTTTCAAACTGCTATTGAGGGATTTTTGGAGAAATACAAGTATAAGCGGGTATTGTTAAAACTAAGCGGCGAAGCGCTTTCAAGAAGCGCTGGTCATAGTATCGATCCAGATATCGCGAATGGAATAGCAAACCAAATAAAAGATTTAAATGCTGCTGGTGTGGAAGTCGCCGTTGTGATAGGCGGCGGCAATATCTTCAGAGGGTTGTCTGCCAGCTCGCTAGGTATGGATAGGTCGACAGCCGACCATATTGGTATGTTGGCAACTATCATGAATTCTTTGGCACTGCAAGATTCCTTAGAAAAGTTAGAAGTAAATACAAGAGTTCAATCAGCAATCAGTATGCACGAAGTAGCCGAGCCCTATATTAGGCGCCGCGCCGTGCGGCACCTCGAAAAAGGCCGTGTTGTCATCCTGGCTGGCGGGACCGGAAATCCCTACTTTAGTACCGATACAGCCGCGACACTCCGGGCACTTGAGATTGACGCGGAAGCCATATTGAAAGCCACGAAAGTTGACGGAATCTACGATTCGGATCCAGTCTTAAACCCGGACGCGAAGATGTATAAAAGAGTCAATTATATGGATGCGTTAAAACAAGAATTGAGGGTGATGGATTCTACGGCAGTCTCATTGGCGATGGAAAATGATATACCGATAATAGTCTTCAATATTAATAAGCCGGGAAGCATAAAGAGAGTGGTTTCAGGAGAGGAAGTCGGTACGATTATGGAGAGGAGTCGCGGTTAATGAGAGAAGCACTAGATGACGCCAGCAAGAGAATGGATAAAGCCGTTAAAGCGACTGCGCATGAGTTTGCGTCTGTTCGCACCGGACGCGCGTCCGCAAGCTTGCTTGAAAGAATCAGCTTCGACTACTATGGCACACTAACACCGCTTAATCAGGCGGCGACAATCAATGTGCCCGAACCTCAAATGATTGTTATTCAACCCTACGACAAATCGAATTTAGCGATTATCGAGAAAGCAATTCAACAATCGGACCTCGGCTTATCGCCATCAAACGATGGCAATATTATCCGGGTGCCTTTTCCGCCTTTGACAGAGGAGAGAAGGCTTGAGCTGGTAAAAATAGTTAAAAAGCTTGGCGAAGAAGGTAAGGTCGCGGTTAGAAATGTCAGGCGAGACGTCAATGACAAAATAAAAACTAAAGAAAAGAACCATGAGATATCCCAAGATGAACAACAATCAGCCTTAGAAGAGACTCAAAAGATCACAAATAAGCATACAAACGATATTGAAAGCTTACTGCAGGTAAAAGAAGCGGAGATAATGGAGGTGTGACCTCTATTTCCTCAATGTTTCAACGCTGGTTCAAACCCCAGGATAAATCTGAGAATAAACTTGATCTCGAGCGCCTCCCGCAGCACGTTGCTATCATAATGGATGGAAACGGGCGCTGGGCAAAGAAACGCGGACTTCCACGTTTGGCCGGACATCGAGCAGGCGCTCAAGCCATTCGCGAAGTGGTCGAGATTGCGCCGAACTTAGGTATTAAATTCATCACCCTATATACGTTTTCAGTTGAGAACTGGCAGCGGCCAAAGACTGAAGTCCTGGGGCTCATGAGCCTATTTCGGGAAATGGTCGAGGCGGAGCTTGATAACTTACATGAGAATAATGTTCGAATACGAGCGATTGGCGATCTTGAAGGCATTGAGGCCGCCACAAAGGAAACGTTTGAACGGGCACTAAAGAAAACCCGGAACAATAGTGGGCTGACCCTTTTGATTGCGCTGAATTATAGCGGTCGCGAAGATATTTTGCGGGCCGCACGTCAGTTGGCCGAAGAGCAAAAGGACAAGGCTGTTGATTCTCAGAGTTTTACTCAAGAACAATTTGCCATGAAGTTAGCAACCGCAGAAGTTCCTGATCCTGAACTTATTATTCGCACAAGCGGCGAACTCAGATTAAGTAATTTCTTAATCTGGGAGAGCGCCTATTCGGAGTTTTGGGTAACAAACAAATTGTGGCCGGATTTTAGAAAAGATGATTTTATTCAAGCACTCTATGAGTATCAAAATAGAAATCGGCGCTTTGGCGGGCTGGGCATCTAAAAGATGGACCTTGGAAAAAGAATACTAACAGCTATTGTTGGTATACCGATATTGATAGCACTGATTTTAGCAGGCAGAATCTCGTTCTTTGTATTAATCGAAATCGCTATCTTCATTAGCATTCTGGAATATATTAATATGGTACAAGCGATTGATGGAAGACCGACGGTTTTTGTAACGATCGTAGGGGCGCTGGGTCTGCCTTTAGTCAATCTCTATGGTGGCTTGAGCGCGGACATGGCTTGGCTGTTATTGTGGTTCACGCTCGCCCTTAGTGTCGAAACACTAAGCCGTAAGCGCATTAACTGGGACTGTGTTCGCAAGAGCTTTGTCGGGGTTATATATATTGGTGGTCTATTTACCGTTTTAACTATGATCTTTAGTTTGAAAGATGGTAGTGACTTCGTCCTCTATACGTTTGCGGCTGTCTGGGTAGCTGATACGTCTGCCTTCTTTATAGGTAGGTTTCTGGGGCGAAACAAGCTGGCTCCGCGTCTCAGCCCAAATAAGACCGTAGAAGGCGCTATCGGTGCCTTAGTTGTGACAGCGGCCGTTTTTGGCTTGCTGAGCATTATGCCGGGACTTACGACTATTGAGCGAGTTATCTTTGGATTGAGCATTGCTTTAGCCGCAGGTTTGGGTGATCTTTTTGAGTCAAGCCTTAAGCGACAAGCGGGCGTTAAGGATAGTGGATCAATTCTACCGGGGCACGGCGGGTTTCTTGATAGAGTGGATTCACTGCTCTTCGGTGGTGTTGCGAGTTTCTTGTTGCTTAAGCTTATGACTGGTTGAGGGGGATAGGATCAAAAATATCGTGATATTGGGCTCGTCAGGGTCGATTGGCCGTCAAGCAATTGACGTCACTCTCTCTCATCCAGATGATTTTAGGATCATAGGACTCGCTGCTCACAAAAATGTTGATACGCTATTGCGGCAACTCGAGGAGTTGAATCCAATCTTCGTGTGCCTTGTGAACGAAGAAGCGGCTCGCGATTTAAAGGCCCGTTATTCAGGTCCGGCAAAAGTTCTGGCTGGCAAGGAGGGGCTCGAAGAGATATCCACTCTCCCTGAGGCTGATCTGATCTTGAACGCAATTGTTGGAAGCTCCGGGCTAGCCGCAACCCTTTCCGCAATAAACGCAAAAAAACAATTGGCGCTGGCCAACAAAGAATCTCTGGTAGCCGCTGGTGATCTCGTAAACGAAAGACTGAAAAAGCAAAATATGCGGCTGATCCCGGTGGATTCCGAGCACAACGCGCTTTGGCAGTGCATGGTCGGCGAAGATATTTCAGAAATATCTAAAATGATTCTAACGGCCTCGGGCGGACCTTTTTGGGGAAAGCCCAAGGAGGCTTCAGAAAAAGTCACCCCGGAGCAGGCCCTTGATCACCCAAGGTGGCGCATGGGAAGAAGGGTCACGATTGATTCAGCAACATTAATGAATAAGGGTTTTGAAGTAATAGAAGCGCATCATCTCTTTGGTATTCCGTATGAAAAGATAGAGGTGCTTGTTCATCCGCAATCAATCATTCATTCACTGGTTGAGTTTGTAGACGGTTCATTAAAGGCGCACCTAGGGCCAACCGATATGAGGTTGCCAATTTTGTATAGTTTTTCGTGGCCAAAAAGGCTGCAGTCAACACTTGAGCGGCTTGACCTGGCAAAAGTTCAGCGGCTTGATTTCTTTAACGTTCGCACGAGCGACTCTCCTTGTTTGGCGCTTGCTTTGACTGCGGCCGAAAAAGGACTTTCATATCCAACCGTGCTTAACGCTGCTGATGAAGTAGCGGTAGACGCTTTCTTGTCGGGAAAGATTGGCTTTGCTGAAATTGGCAATATTATTAATACCGTGTTGGAAAAGCATGACCCTATCACGATCGGTTCAATAGGGGATTTTGAAGTCGTTGACGCCTGGGCAAGAGATAGAGCCGAGAGCGTCGTTTTAAGAACTTAAAAACTATCGGGAGGTCAATAAGTGGTCACTGGAACTTTTGTAGTAGCAATTTTGGGTCTTGGTCTTTTGATTTTTGTTCATGAATTGGGACATTTTGTGGCTGGCAAGCTGATCGGGCTTAAAATTACTGAATTTTTTCTTGGTCTGCCCATCGGCAGGTCGCTTCTGAAGTTTAAGAGAGGTGAGACCACATACGGAATCAAGCCTGTCCTTTTTGGAGGGTATGTCAAGTTTCCAGAGTTCATGGAATTGCACAACACGGAGATAGACAAAGTTTCCCCAACGAGCCCGGCTCAAGAGGCGGGACTAGTCTCGGAAGACAAGATATTGGAAATTGACGGAAAACCGGTCAAGAACTGGTTGCAGATTTTTGAAATCATAAAAAAGTCAGGCGGCAAAAGCGCTGAATTCAAAATTAAAAGAAACGACGCGGAAGAAGTCTTAAGTGTTGACATTGGGGCAAGGGATGGAGTGGGTTGGTTGGGTGCCGGTCCGTCTGCAAGTGACGACATAACTATCGACGATCTACCTGACACCCTGACTGGCCAGGGATTTATCAAGAAGGGTTTGGTCATGGTGGCCGGTCCGATGATGAATGTTCTCCTGGCCCTGGTTTTGATAATCGGTGTGCTGCTCGTCGGGTTTGCTGAGCCAACGACAACTATTGGCAAGGTGCTCAAAGGAGGACCAGCGGAAAAAGTAGGTATTAAGTCGGGCGATACGATCGTCGCGATTGGTGGAAAAGCAACGCCTTCCTGGCAAAAAGTTGTTACCGAAACTCACGATAACGCCGGGTCAGACACAAGAGTGGTTGTTAAGCGCGCGGATAAACGAATAACTTTTGACGCGAAATTAAGAGAAAAGAACAAAGACGGTATTTTGGGCGTTGCCACCAAGCTAGAGCGGCGACCTCGCGGCCTAATTGCCGCGACGAAAGAGGGATTCTCATTTACATACAGGGCTACCGGAATAATCTTGGACTTAATCGGCAAACTAATCACCGCTCCAAAGAGTGTTCTTGGACAGCTCCGGAGCCCGATCGGGGCGGTAACTGAAACAGCTCCAATAGTTCAACGGGACATCATGGAATATATAATTACATTAGCTGGAATTAGTATAGCCATTGGAATCTTCAACTTACTCCCAATGCCGCCGTTAGATGGCGGGCGGATCTTGATTTCGGGTATTGAGTCATTGATAAGGCGGCCCATGCCTAAGGAAGCCTTGATATTCATTAATGTTGTCGGAGTTAGCTTGCTGTTGATGTTGATGACTTACGTGATCGCGGCGGATATTTTCAGAATAGTCACACCTGGAAGCGGTTAGCTTACAACTCCTTGCCTTAAGACGGCCTTAAAAGGTAACCTAAACTGCGATGAAGACCAGAAACAGAGTTTTAGGTGAGTCAAAAGAAATCACAGTCGGGTCGGTAAAGCTTGGGGGCGCCAATCCGGTTGCCATCCAATCCATGACAAATACCAAGACAAGCGAAGTTGATGTGACCGTTGAACAGGTTCTAGAACTTGAATCAGCTGGTTGTGAGATCATCAGAGTTTCAATTCCTGATCAAGAGTCCGCGTTGGCGCTGGCGAATATCAAGTCAAAAATAAATATTCCGATAGTCGCGGATATTCACTTTAGAGCCGAGCTCGCCGTGCAGGCCATTAATTCAGGTGCCGACAAGGTGCGGATTAATCCGGGGAATATTGGCGATGAGGCTGGAGTTAGAAGCATCATCGAGGCAGCGAAAGAAGCGAAAATCCCGATACGGATAGGTGTTAACTCCGGCTCCATCGGTAAAGAACTCCGGTCAAAAGATCTCCCCATGTCCGAAAAGTTAGTTCTGAGCGCTCTTGAATATGTTGATTTGCTGGAATCGATGGATTTCTTTGATATGGCACTGTCTGTTAAATCGTCAAGCGTCCCTGATACCATTGACGCTTACAGGGGGCTTGCAAAAGCGACAAGGCATCCTCTACATTTAGGTGTGACCGAAAGCGGAACATTATTAAATGGAGCCATTAGATCCGCTCTCGGTATCGGGGTGCTCTTAGAGGAAGGCATTGGCGACACTTTGCGTGTTTCCTTGGCCGCGGATCCGGTTCATGAGGTTCATGTGGCAAAAGAGATATTGCAGGCGCTGGGTATGCGGGCGTTTCATCCGGAAGTGATTGCATGCCCGACTTGCGCCCGATGTGAAGTCGATCTGTTCTCGATAGCTGAAAAGATAGAAGATTATTTAAAGTTTTCCAAAAAAACCATAAAAGTCGCGGTTATGGGCTGTGTTGTAAACGGGCCCGGTGAAGCAGCGGACGCTGATATTGGTTTGGCGGCCGGCAAGGGCAAAGGCGTGATTTTTGTTCAGGGTCAGTCGATTAAGACAGTTAAAGAGAAGGACTTTTTTGATGAACTAGTCTTGGCGATCAAGGGACTTGATTGAAGCAAGAACTTATTAGGAGAGCAAATTGAGGTATTCAAAGACTTTTATTCCAACGCTAAGAGACGATCCGGCGGATGCCGAGATAACTAGCCATAAACTTATGGTCAGGGCAGGTCTACTCAGAAAAGCGGCCAGCGGTGTTTATACATGGATGCCTATTGGTCTCAGGGTGCTCAGAAAAGTAGAGAATATTGTCCGTGAAGAAATGGATAACGCGGGCTGCTTAGAACTACTTATGCCGGCACTACAACCGGCGGAGCTGTGGAAACAAAGCGATCGCTGGTTTGCGTATGGTGAAGAAATGATGCGGCTGGTCGACCGCCATCAAAGAGAATTTTGCTTGGGACCGACCCACGAAGAGCTGATCACATCGATTGCTAAAGAGATCCACTCATATAAAGATCTGCCTAAGTGTTTCTATCAGATTCAAGCGAAATATCGAGACGAGATAAGACCACGTTTTGGTGTGATGAGGAGCCGGGAGTTTATCATGAAGGACGCGTATAGCTTTCACGCTACGCAGGAATCCCTTGATGAGACATATCAGCTCATGCAGAAAGCATACGCTAGAATTGTCGAGCGGTGCGGTCTGTCATATCGAGTCGTAAAAGCCGCAGGCGGGCTTATCGGTGGCGCGGTGTCAGAAGAGTTTATGGTTCTGGCCGATGCTGGTGAAGATGTTGTTGTCCATTGCGAGAATTGTGGTTACGCGGCCAATTTGGAAACGGCTTCGTCAAAGTGGCACGCGTCTGGAGAAAACGAGGCGCGCGAGGCGCGCAAAAAAGTTCACACACCAAACAAATCATCCATAAATGATCTCGCGCAGTTCCTGGATATTCCGAAAACATCAGTGGTCAAGACATTGATTTATAAGACGGGCGACTCGACGGTCGCAGCTTTGGTCCCGGGCTCAAAAGAGATTAATCCCCACAAATTGGCCTCGGCTCTGGGCGTTGGTGAAGTTTCTCTATTTTCGAAAGAGGATTTTGAAAAAAGGCCTGATATTATCCAGGGTTTTGTTGGTCCAATTGGTCTTATGAACGCGAAAATAGTCGCGGATAATTCTTTGCGCTCACTAAGTAATTTTGTGGTCGGGGCCAATGAAGTCGATCATCATTTTGTAAACGTTAATACTGAATCAGATTTTTCCGCGGACGTCTGGGCCGATCTTGTCTTTGCGGAAGAAGGAGAAGCCTGTATCGATTGCGATCATGGTCAGCTCGAAGGGGTCAGAGGCATTGAGGTCGGTCATATATTTCAGCTAGGTACGAAGTACAGCTCAAAAATGGACGCCAAATATGTTGATGACGCTGGCCGGGAGCAACTATTTATTATGGGATGTTATGGAATTGGTGTTAGCCGGATGGTGGCGGCGGCGATTGAACAAAGGAACGATGAAAGAGGAATAATCTGGCCGAAAGCGATCGCGCCATTTGACATTCATTTGATGAATCTCACTAAAGATGAAGCAGGTCTAAAAGCGGCAGATGAAATCTATAACCAGCTTTTGGATAAAAACGAAGTCTTGTACGACGATCGATTGCTGAGTCCGGGAATCAAGTTTACGGACGCGGATTTGCTGGGTTTACCTGTACAAATAATTGTCGGAAAGAAGTTTGCGGAAAAGAAAATGGTCGAAATTAAGATACGCGAAACACAAAAGAGATATGATGTAGAAGTAGACAAGCTATCGGATTGGTTAACAGCTCTTGATGAAAACTGATCATAAAAGCAACAAAAACAAGTGGATATCCTTAGTAATACCTGCCTATAACGAGGAGGGGAGAATAGGCGATGTCATTGCCGCGGCACAATCAACCGGGCTGATCAATGAGGTCGTTGTTGTCAATGATGGTTCCACGGATCAGACTAGTTTCGTCGCCCGGAAACTTGGGGTACAGGTCATCGATGTTCACGTTAACAGCGGCAAGGGCCATGCTATGCAAGAGGGGATTGATGCGGTTAGACCCGATATTCTGGTCTTCAGTGACGCGGATATTCTAGGGATAAGAAAGTACCACTTTGAGCAATTGATCAGGCCTTTGCTAGACGACGATCATTTAGATATGACTGTGGGTAAATTTTCGGGCGGAAGGTTTCGAACAGATCTTTCTCATAATCTCATGCCAGCGATATCAGGGCAAAGGGCCCTTCGTTTCGGCTTGGTAGAAGATTTGCCAAACCTGTCCTTAACAAAATTCGGGGCTGAAATCATCATTACCAGGCACGCGAAGAAGGTAGACGCTAATATTCTTGAGGTGGTATTGAACGACTTAACGCATGTTATGAAAGAGGAGAAGCTTGGAATGATGCGTGGATTATCCGCTAGACTGCGTATGTATCAAGAGATGTATCGGAGCATAAAACCAGAGAAGAAAGCGTAACGGGTGCGCGTATTGCGCCGCCTGGAAAAATTGTGATATAGTCACGACATATTAGTAGTTTGAACTTTAAGTGGGTATTAGCCCACTTTTTTATTGGGTAATAACCTTGAGAGCGCTGGAAATTAAGGAAAGTGTAAGAGCCTCGATTGAGCCCCAGCTTGAGTCCATGGGGTATGAGGTAGTAGATATTGAGTACAGACGAGAGCCGGTAGGGATGGTGCTACGGGTTTATATTGATCAGCCGTCAGGCGTAAGGCTCGAAGATTGTGCTAAGGCAAGCAGCCTGATAAGCAGTCTGCTTGATGAAGGTGATATAATCGAGGCATCGTATAGTCTGGAAGTTTCTTCACCAGGTATTGAGCGTCGGTTGACGAAAGTGAGTCATTACGAACGTTTTAAGGGTCAGAAGATTTTAGTGAAAACCAAGCGCTCGATTGACGGGCGCCGGAAGTATAAGGGAAAATTGATTAAGGTAAATGATTCAGGTTTTTCGATTGAATTTGAAGGAGACAAGGTAGATCTTAGCTACTGTCAAGTGTTGAAAGCCAACTTAGTATTCACCGGTGAGAAGGATACAGAAGATGAATAAAGAACTAATTATGGCGCTTAAGCAGCTTGAGCGAGAGAAAAAGATCGAACCAGCGGCGATCCTGGAGACACTTGAAATTGCTTTAGCTGCTGTATACAGGAAGAATTATGACGAAGACAGTGATATTCAAGTAAAGATAAACCCTGAGACTGGCGAGCCGAAAGTCTATGAAATCGTTGAGGATGATGACGGAGAAAAAGTTGCTGTCGAAAAGCAAACTAATGCCAATGATTTCGGTCGGATAGCTGCTCAAACGGCCAAACAGGTCATCCTTCAGCGCATTCGTGAAGCAGAACGCGAGATGATGTTTGCCGAGTATGAAGGTCGCGAGGGAGACATCGTAACCGGAATAGTTCAGCAATCAGACCAGCGATATACGCTGGTGAATCTTGGAAGAGTTGAAGCTCTGCTGCCGATTACCGAGCAAGTACCATCGGAGCGATACGATCACGGCATGAGATTAAAAGCGTATATTGTCGAGGTGCGAAGGACAACGAAAGACCCGCAGATTATTGTTTCTCGCTCGCATCCAGGGTTGCTAAGGCGACTGTTCGAGTTAGAAGTGCCTGAAATATACGATGGTTTTGTTGAGATTAAATCAGTAGCACGCGAGCCTGGTTATCGATCGAAGCTTGCGGTGAGCTCAAGCGAAGAAGGGGTCGATCCAGTAGGCGCTTGCGTCGGTCCAAAAGGTAGTCGGGTTAGAATGGTCGTGTCCGAACTTCGCGGGGAGAAAATTGATGTTGTTCAATATAACGAAGACCCCGAAACCTACGTCTCTAACGCGCTGTCGCCCGCGAAAGTAAAAGAAGTACAAATCGATGAAGATGAAAATACGGCTGTAGTTATTGTGCCGGACAGCCAACTGTCTTTGGCTATAGGCAAGGAAGGTCAGAACGCCAGGTTAGCAGCCAAACTAAGTGGCTGGCGCATAGACATAAAGAGCGAAACTAAGGTGGCGGAAGAACTTCTTTCAGGTGTGGCTAAGAAAGCCAAGAAAGTCGAAAAAGAAGAGGCTGCGGGACGTTGCGAGGCCATTAAGACCGATAAGTCCAGGTGTACCAGGAAGGCCAAGCCGGGAAGTTCATATTGTGGTTTGGCGGCGCACCAAAAACAAGGTGAAGACGGTTAATCACCAAGGCGTAAAAGAAGTGGAGATTGTCTACCTTTTGAGGAACAAAACATGTCAGGTTATGAATTAAATGCCTAAAATTAGAGTTCACCAGCTAGCCAAAGAGCTAGATATGACCAACGAAAAAGTTATCGAGCACTTGACCAAAAAAGGCGTTCCCGTAAAGAGCTCGTTTGAGGCTCTTGATGAGGAGACAGCTGAACACGTGCGGAAGATCGTGCGCCGAGAAGCGGAAAAAGCTGAGGCACGGATTCAGGCAAAAAACGTTAAGCCCGGCGAGAAAGCGAAAGAAGCCCCACCAGTCGAGGAAGAAAAGAAAGACAAAGTGGAGGCGTCGCCTGAAGTTGCTGTGGAAGAGGTTGACGCAAGCGCCGAAGAAGATAAACCAGTTGTTGAGATTCCAGAGGGCGCGACCATCAAAGAGGTCGGCGAGGCTCTGGGCAAGAATCCAAACGATCTGATAAAAACCCTGATCAAGCTAGGTGAGATGGTCACGATAAACCAAAATATAAGCGCCGAAGCAATGGGGGTTTTAGGCGAGGACCTTGGAATTAAATTCAATATTAACGAAGAAGAAGCTGAGGAAGAAGAAGAAGTTTTTGATGATGAAGCCTCGCTTCAGCCCAAACCCCCGGTTATCACGGTTATGGGACACGTCGACCACGGCAAAACACTTTTGCTTGACGCAATAAGGAAAACCGATGTAATTGCCAGCGAGGCCGGGGGCATAACGCAACACATTGGGGCTTATCAGGTTTTTCATAACGAAAAAAGAATAACGTTTATTGATACTCCGGGGCACGAAGCTTTTACGGCCATGAGGGCTCGCGGAGCAAGCGTAACTGATATTGCCGTATTGGTTGTGGCAGCAGACGATGGCGTGATGCCGCAAACCGTTGAAGCCATTGATCACGCGAAGGCCGCTAATGTCCCCATTGTTGTGGCAATAAATAAGATCGATAAACCTGACGCCAACCCTGACAAGGTCAGGCAAGCGCTAACTGAATATGAGCTAGTGCCTGAAGCTTGGGGCGGCGACACCGTGTATGTTGAGGTTTCCGCGAAGCAAAAGACAAACATCGAGGAACTTCTCGATATGCTATTGCTTGTAGCCGAGATGCGCGAGCTAAAAGCTAACCCTGACGCGCCCGCGAGCGGTGTAACGATAGAAGCAAATCTAGATAAAGGCAGGGGACCTGTGGCGACTGTTCTGGTTCAAAGGGGCACGATAAGAGTCGGACAGCCCGTCGTGATCGGGACAGTTTTCGGCCGAACCCGAGCGCTAATCGATGATCATGGTCGAAAAATAAAAGAAGCGAAACCCGGTTATCCGGTAGAGATAATAGGACTTTCAGCTGTCCCGAGTGCAGGAGATAAATTTAAAGTTGCCGAAGACGAAAAGAAAGCTAGGCGCATAGCTGAAGAAAGAGCGTTAAAGAAACGCCAGCTTGCGCACTTAAAGCGACATGTCAGCCTTGACGATCTCTTTGAAAAATACAAAGAAGGGGCAGTGCAAGAATTAAAGATTGTCCTCAAGGGAGACACTCAAGGCTCGATCGAGGCGATTCGGGAATCCCTGGACAAAATAGAGCAAACAGAAGTAAAAATACATGTAATCCACAAAGGTGCGGGCGCAATTTCTGAGAGCGATGTCATGTTAGCGGAAGCTTCAAACGCGATTGTTATCGGGTTTAATGTGCGTCCAGAGCCCAAAGCAAAAGAAATGGCTGAGAAAGAGGAAGTAGACTTAAGAACTTACAGGATTATCTACAAACTTGTGGAAGACATCACAGCTGCGTGCATTGGAATGCTTAAGCCCGAATATAAAGAAGTGGATAAGGCGCGTGTGGAGGTCAGAAAAGTCTTTAAGGCACCGAAAATTGGCGTTATTGCCGGCTCTTACGTGGTCGAAGGGGAAATCACCAGAAATGACCTGGTGCGATTGGTGCGAGACGGCACGGTGGTATATGAGGGAAAAGCCGTTTCTTTACGTAGGTTTAAAGATGATGTGAAAAGTGTTAAGGAAGGGTTCGAATGCGGTGTTGCCTTAGCTGATTATACTGACATCAAAGAAGACGATATCATCGAAAGCTATGAGTTGATCGAAATTCCTCGAGGCTAGGTATGGTGACCGAACTACTGATCGGTCCAATGTTTTATTTTGCACACATGTGAGCTTTACGCTGATTAAACCTCGAATTGATCTAAATCTAACTTCTTGAATAAAAAACATAAACAATTGGGAATGATGTGTAACTATGACTGGGCGAACAAAAAGAGTGGCGGAACGCATTTTAGAGGAATTGGCCGATATGGCGGAGCGAGGCGAAATTAAAGATCCTCGCGTTGATTTTGTAACATTCACCGAAGTTGATCTCTCACGGGATTTAAGACACGCGAAAATCTATTTCAGCACTATGGGGGATGACAAGAAAATAAAAGATACCACTGATGGCTTAAATAGCGCCAAGGGCTATATTAGGTCAGCGCTAGCGCAGAAGATTAGAATTAAGTATATGCCGGAGATTGAGTTTATTTTTGACGATACCGTCCGGTCGAGCGCCCGCATATCGAAGTTGCTACACGATATTCACGAGGAAGAAGAAAATAATCAATAAAAAGATCACTGACCTGATAGATCACGAGGATGATTTCATAATAGCCACTCACATCCAACCAGATGGAGATGGAGTAGGGGCAACCCTAGCGTTTAGCCAGCTATTGTCGGCGCTTAAGAAGACCTTCACTATAGCGGTCGGGCGAAACGTGATACCTCCTCAATATCATTTTTTGCCGGGAGTGGCTGATTTGCCCGAGGAACCCAAAAAAGAGGCGCACAAGGTTTTTGTGGCACTGGATGCCGCGAATAAAAATAGATTAGGAGATATGGTCTCGGTGCTCGATCAGTGTCCAAACTCAATAAACATAGATCATCATCCGGACAACACTGAGTTTGCGGTTCAAAACTGGATTGATTCGTCTACGTCTTCGGCATCCGAACAAGTTTTTGATCTTTGGAAGTCAATGTCTGTGCCACTAACCAAAGCGGCGGCAACCTGTATTTATGTTGGCATGTTAACTGATACGGGGCGCTGGCAATATTCAAATACTACGCCCAAGGCCTTGAGGGTTGCAGCAGAACTTGTTGATTTAGGCGTTAGTCCGGTTGATGTTTTTAATAAGGTTTACGAAAACTACTCATTTGAGTGGTTTAAGTTGTTGGCAGTCGGTATGAAGAAGGCGGTTTTCGATAAGAATACCGGCCTTGTTTATACATATATCGAGCTGAAGGATTTAGCTGAAACTGGCGCGAAAATGGAAGAAACAGAGAGCTTGGTCGATCTACTGCGCTCTGTGGGGAGCGTGAATGTGGCCATGGTGACCAAGGAAACTAAGCCTGGTGAGATAAAGGCGAGCTTAAGATCCCGAAAACCTGTGGATGTCGGGAAGCTAGCGCGCGATTTTGGCGGTGGAGGGCATATGAAC
>JAUWRD010000120.1 GCA_030610765.1 Actinomycetes bacterium | reverse complement strand
GGTCCGAGATGGCCGCACGACTTCTCTCAGGCAAGAATACTCCGACCCTAAGGGGTTGACGAGCCTCAGCGGTGCCGATCATGACCAGCCCGATTGTGAGCGCCATAACAATAATGACAAGAGTCTTCCTTAAAAACAATACGCCTTTCCATTCAACTGAGGTTGAGGTTATTGAACGCCTAAACGCAAACCTACTTTGTTAGTGATTTATTTATTTACTGGGTTTATCGGCAGCGCACGACATGTGAATAAGCGGATTTTCAGCGTACTTTAGTCCAGGCAGGGAAAGGGAAAATTGTTTTGGAGACAGCGATCGCCAATTTTTAGATGAATGTGTCTGAATAAAAAGCTGTGTCTTATAAGGTTAGACGAAGATCTAGCGCAGAGATTTTATGAAAGCCGGGTCGTCCAAGCCAGTCTTCATGGCCTTGATGCTGTCCGGTGAGTCGTCTATTCGCCAATTGTATAGCTGGTCTTCGGACACATATCCATCATTAAACCAGACAACCATGGCAATCGGTGGGTCATTGTTTTTTATCTGGGCCATGGTTTCGGTGATCCAGGCCGCTTTTGTCTGTTTGCCAACTCGAGGATTAAAGGCAACGCCAACCTCGGCAATCATGAGTGGCTTATCATATTTCTTTAGGTAATTGAAAGCCGGATCAAAAATCTGGCTGAAGCTACGCCATTGTGACCAAGACCAGTTAAAACCGGACACCCCTATCCAATCAACATATTTTTTTCCGGGGTAGAACTCGTCCAGCAGTCGGTGGTTTTTGTCTACCTCGTTCGGGCTCCACACCCAAGTTATGTTGTCAGCCCCCAATTCGCGGCTCAAATCGACGACATGCCGCCAGGCTGCCACATATTCCTTCGGAGTGTTGACATGACGTCCCCAAGGATACCAATCGCCGTTCATCTCGTGAGCAAAGCGAACAAAAATCGGCCCTCTCCAATCTCGGACATCAGTTAGCCATTCCCGTATGTATTCATCATATTGGCCGGCCGTGATATTGCTTAGACGATATTCTGGCTGGTCGAAATCGGTTTTAGAAAATTCCCAGGGCTCCCAGGTTATCATTGGAATTTTGCCCTGTTCAACGGCGTCCTCGACCCAATCTTTAGGAAATTTGTTCTGATCGGCCCAGGCTTGATATAGTGAGACCACAGCGACCTTCTTATCTATCTGCTGTTCGAATTCTGTTCGACCGTTAATAATGTTTTGCTCAAAGACGCCCACAATTGTTTTATTTTCCACGGGCAAGATTTTCCCAGCCCGGCGAGCAGGTTTTGTAGCCGGCCTTTCCAGTTCCTTGACGCTTAGGCCGCCTTTGGATCCAGTTGAGCCCGGCAGAAAACTTAGATTAAAAACGAGCCCAGAAAATAGCGCCAAGGCCAGAATAACAGCCACGATAAAAGGCAGAATCAGCCGTTTCCACACTATGCCGCTCCCGACTCATCGGTTGAGACAGTGGCTGGAGCTTCCGTTTGACCGACCTCAAAGAGGTTGAAGTGTTTAACGACAAGCGATTTGCTGCCGGTGTTGTATTGAATTATCGCTGAAAGCTGCCAGACATTATATATAGACCAGAGCGTATTGATGGCTAAATATGGGTGGAACACAACACCTAGGCGATACAGCCCGATCAAAGCCGAGGCGACGTTAAGTGAAAAGACTACCAGCGGGACCGCCAAATAAGACCAGGGCAACTGACGGCTGCCTCCTTTATCAGTGACTTTAAAGGCTGGTTTCCAACCCAGCAGGGCAGATACTAGAGCTTTTGAGTAAATGTAAAACTTACATGTTTCCAGACGCGCGCAGACGACTATCAGTTGACCGGCCGAATAACCTCTCTTGATCGACGTGTATAAGAAAAAACTCCAAAAGGACATAAAGACCACAAAGAAAAGCGCCAAATAGACGAAGGGATGCCCTCTGATTAGGTTTACTCCAAAAAACATATAAGCGGCGGGCAGTAGCAGAAGATAGAAATTGACCACTCCCGACAGATAGTAACTGCATGACAACCAGTACTCAAACCATTGCTTAACCGTCAAGGCCCTCGGATTGGTAACCAGTATTTTAACCGCCATTTTTAAAACTTGAAGCGTCCCAGTAGCCCACCGACTGTACTGCTTTAGGTACTCACCCAACGTTTCAGGGCCCACACCCATGACATATAACTTATCATGGAATCTGGTATGCCAGCCGCGGGCATGTAGTTTAAGAGTGGTCGCGAAGTCTTCGGTCAAAGTGGATGTGTCAAAGCCGCCGACTTCAGCAAGAGCGGCACACCTCATAACAAAGTTCGTCCCGCAGCAAAACATAGATGCGTTCGCATCCTTGCTTTCTGAAATATACTCGTAGAACAAGGCATTTTGAAGCGCGGCCGCGTGCGCGATCAGTGAATGTGAATTTTCATAATCTTGCGGTGTTTGCACCAAAGCCAACTTGGGATTCTTATCCAATAGCGGCACAAGGTCCCTTAGAAAATCCAAGGATGGTCTTTGGTCCGCGTCGAACACCGCAATGTAGTCCGCCCTTATTTTCTTGAGAGCGTTGTTGATGTTACCGGCCTTATAATGTTTGCGGTCTTTTCTTTTGATCAGAGTCGCCCCGTAAGCATCGGCAAGATCAGCCACTTTTCTTTTGTTTTCTTTTTTAGTCGAATCGTCCAAAACATAGACTTTTTTGTTTTTGTATCTCATGGCACAGACAGACGCTAAAGTCTCTCTGATTACATCCGCCGGTTCATCGCAGACAGGCATAAGACACGCTACCGAAGAAGCAGATTCCTTAGCCAAATACTGATCGTAGCCGGATCGATAATTTCTAGCGTTATTGATCCAAAAAGCATAACCGATACCGTTGACGGCAAAGAAAATCTCGCACCCAAGAAGCCCAAGGGCCATTACTTTCTCTACTTGCGAATATTTGTAAAACGAGATAATCAGCACGTGATAGATTATGAAGATGGTCACTGATAAAATAGACAGAACCGCCAGAGCCATGAAATGTCTTTCGAAACTCTGTGCCACTTTAGCCCCCAAAGAACTCAACTGCTCACGGATTTTTTCGAACAGGATACTCGTCGGGAACTTTTCGACAATCGAAGAAACAAGAGTCCGAAGACGGGCTTTTGGTTCTGCCTTGACCAGCTGCGCCACCTTACCTCGGACTCTGGATATTGATCTCGCCAAGAAGCTGTCTTGACAATAAGCTTCTCTTGCTCTCATTCTTTTTCGGAATTCCATCAGGTTTCTTGCGCATATAAACATATCTCGAAAAATCCTGACAGTAGACTTTTTATCGGGCCGTCTTTCAAATAAACCAGAAAGCTCCAGCACGTCGAGGCCGTTTTCGTGAGAAAGCGCCATGACCTCTGTGTCCCAGAACCAGCCTTTGTTCCGACAGTTCTCAATGACCGGCATAATCTTTTCACGGTTGAAAAACTTATAGCCTGTTTCTGTGTCAGTAAATGGCAGTGCCAGGGCCAGATTGACAATCCTTCGGTAACCAACGCTTAAAATGGTTCTAAGAAGAGCGTAAGGATGCCAGCTAAGATGATAAGTTCTGGCAATGGTTGCGACCGCGTACTGACCGCTTTCGATTGACGATACCAGTGATGGAATGTACCTAGGGTGGATTTCCAGGTCGATATCGAGAAAGCCGGCCATTCTACCTCTCGCCACCCGGAGACCGTCAGCCACGGTACCTCCTCGACCGACATTTTGTGTGTGCTGCAGAAAGCGGCAGTTAGCCTCACTATCGCAGATTTCGCGAATCAGCTCGGCTGTTCTATCCTGACTGACGTCTTCGACAAAGATCAATTCGTAAGTGTAGCCGGAAGATTTCATAGTCGCTATAACTTCGGCGACACTCTGTCTCAGATGTGGCTCCTCGTTATAGCAGGCTATAATAACAGAAACGTCGGGTCTACTCATTAGGCCACATTTGCGGCATCGGGAAATCTGGAGACCCCTGCCGCACTCAAGATACTTCCAACGGCTTGGATGACCCTCTCAACTTCTGAATCAGTCAGTTTAGCTGAGAGCGGCAATGATATCGTCCTGTCGCTAATAAACTTGGACGCAGGAAATTGGTCGGATTTGAAATTAAATCTGTTCCGGTAATATGGATGAAGATGTAGGGATATGAAATGTATACCGGTACCGATGCCTCTTTTATGCAGTTCGTTTTGAAAATCATGCCTATTGATACCAGCATCCTCTTTGTCTATCAACAGAGTGTAAAGATGTCTGGCATGCTTGACATTCGGACCAGGCCGGGGCGGTAAAGTACACGGCATTTTCGCGAAAGCCTCATCATATCGAGCCCATATGGCTTCGCGGCGCTTCAATCTGGTTTCAATTTTCTTTAGCTGATGCAAGCCAAGTGCGGCTTGCATATCCATCATATTGTATTTAAAACCGGGTAGAATTACCTGGTAGTGCTTAAAACCCTCATCAGAATAGCGGGCCCAGGCTCCTTGATTTAGACCATGTAAAGCCAATATCTTTATTTTCTCAGTCCAGAAATCAATATTGGTTGTGATCATGCCGCCTTCACCGGTAACCAAATTCTTGGTTACATAGAAACTAAAAACAGCCAGGTGCTTGATTGACCCTACATGTTTGCCTTTATATCTTCCTTCAACAGCGTGGGCCGCGTCGCTGAGAACCCAAAGATCATGTTTTTCGGCGATCTTGATAATGGCGTCTAAGTCGCATGGATGACCAGCAAAGTGAACAGGTATGATCGCCTTGGTTCTTGGGGTAATGGCCGC
>JAUWRD010000058.1 GCA_030610765.1 Actinomycetes bacterium | reverse complement strand
TTAATCCTTGAGGATTTTGCGCTCGTATTTGATCGACCGGGGTATCGTAAGGAATTATCTCCGAATAGACCTTGCATTCCCTGACTCGGCGAGCGATAAGTCTGCTGTACTGGGCACCAAAATCGAGGACGAGAACAGTTTGTGTCCCCTCTTTCAACACATCCCAACGCCTTGGGACTGCTGTAAAACCTTGCCCTCGGTTTTTAAGGATGGCGCCACCATAAGCTCCGCTTTTTGAAATGCTTTGATATTCTCATATCCGCAAGTAGCCATAGATGTGCGAAGGGCCCCAAATAGATTAAATGTGCCATCGTTTTCGTGGGCGGGACCGAGAAGAATGCTCTTTAGGGGAGCGCGTTTCTCGGTTTTAACGCGAGTGCCGCGCGGCAGCTCCGGGTGGAATGTGGCCATGCCCCAGTGGTATCCGAGGCCGGGCGCTTCTTCCGCTCTGGCAATGGGTGAACCAATCATAACCGCATCGGCTCCGCAGGCGAAGGCCTTGGCTATGTCGCCACCGGTACGCATGCCTCCATCGGCAATAACCTGAATATATTCCCCGGTTTCATCCAGATGTCTGGTGCGCGCGGCAGCTGCGTCAGCTATTGCTGTAGCTTGCGGCACCCCGAGACCCAATACCTGGCGTGTAGTGCAGGCTGCTCCCGGACCGACACCGACTAAAACGGCGATGGCGCCTGCCCGCATCAAGTGCAAAGAGGTAGCGTAAGAACAACAACCGCCAAGAATAACTGGAATCTCCAGTGATTTAACAAAGTGATTTAGATCAAGTGGTTTTACCTGATTGCTCACATGCTCCGCGCTGACAACAGTGCCCTGGATAACCAGGATATCAAGCCCCGCGTTTAAGGCTTCTTGATAATACTGCTCTACCCTTTGTGGAGTTAGAGAAGCCACAGCAATGGCGCCAGTGCTCTTTATGGCCTTTACGCGCTCGCCAATAAGTTCCGGCTTGATGGGCTCACGATAGATCTCTTGCAACCCCACGGTAGCTTTTTCTTTCGGCAATGCAGCGATTTTTTCCAAAGCCGCGCTCGGATCTTTATATCGGGTTTGAATACCTTCTAGATTAATGACTCCGGCCGCGCCCAGATCGCTCAGAGACTTAGCCATCTTTGGATCGACAACCCCATCCATGGCTGACGCCAACATCGGTAAACCAAACTTAAAATTCGCTATTTGCCAGGAAATGTCGATATCTTCCGGATCTCTTGTCCGCCGACTCGGGACAATGGCAATATCATCAAAACCATACGCGCGGCGACCGCGCTTTCCTTTTCCTATCTCTATCTCCATAGTCCCTCCCTATTGTCTTGTGGTTTTCCGGGGCCAAATCCTGTTTTTAGGTATAAAAAAAACCCAGCCCGCCACCTCTAATTAGGTGTCGACTGGTCTTCTTTTTGATAGACAAAAACGGCCTCCAGGGCTGAGCTTTTTGTCAGCTTAACACCCTATATTTTGGGTGTCAAGAACAAGCCCGAAAATCGCTGAAATGATCTCTTAGCATGGGTTTTGTTGGTTGTTAGCGCTGGTCATAACCTATTGGGGTCAGGTCTTGCATTAACGCATGCTTGCTATCGATTTCCTCTACGAACATGGCATTAAATAAGCAAGCATGCGTTAATGCAAGACTTGACCCCTCGTGGTTTCTATTTGCAAAAAGTATTTGTAGTTTTTGAGGAACGTCCCTGATTTTTGTTTAATCTGATCCGCTAGAGCCGGTTGCCAAAAGCTCGAGATTGTCAACAAGAAGACCGGGAACGGAGGACATCCATTCAGAAAGAAGCGCGGGAATAAACGCGTCTACCGCTTGACCGTCAAACTGGCTGCCGCGACCATTGACAAGTTCTGTTACCGCTTTTGTCTTTTCGAGCCCTTTTCTATACGGCCGATCACTTGTCATGGCGTCATAAGAATCAGCAACGGCAATTATGCGCGCGTCTGGTGGAATATCGTCGCCCGCTAAACCATCAGGATACCCCTTGCCGTCGCAACGCTCATGATGGCCGCGCACGCCCGGAACAACATCACCCCAGGGAAAGTCTATTAAACCAAGTATTTCGGCTGCTTCAACTGGATGCCTCTTTATTTTGTCCATTTCTTCGTCAGTTAGCCGTCCGTTCTTGTTAAGAACTTGATCGGGCACACCGATTTTTCCAATATCATGGAGGTAGGCCGCTGCCTCTATTCGCGTTAAGTCTTCGGGAGACAAGCCCATCTGCCGCGCGATTGTTACCGAGTATTTCGCGACTCGCTCGGAATGTCCGTGAGTATATTTATCCTTGGCGTCAATGGCTGCCGCCAGAACCTTGATCGTATTGAAATAAGCTTCTTGAATATCATCGACCAGAGTAGCGTTCGCAGCAGAGGCAGCTATCTGACCAGCCAAAGTCGTAAAGAACCTTAGATCATCTTCGTCAAAACGACTCCCGGCTTTGTTGTTCGCGTTTATAACCCCGATAACCTGATCTTTTACGATCAGCGGGACGGAAAGCGCGTCTGTCACATCACTGGCGCCAGGCCTACGTGCCTTCCTAACATCGTCCTGAACCATCAACGCTTTTCCTTCAGCGGCCACACGGCCGGAAATACCTTCGCCTAGCTTAACCCTGGTGGAATCGATTGTTTTTTGATCCAGCCCAACGGCCGCGTGTATCTTAAGTTCATCTGTTTCCGGCGCCAGCAACATTATCGAACCAGATTCCGCCCCCATTAAATCTAGCGATTGTCTTAGGGCCTGATTCAAGAGATCATCAATATCATTAGTAACACTCACAGCCTTACTAATTTGATAGAGATTAGTTAGTTGAGAAAACCTGCGCTCCAGATCAAAATATGACTTGCTAAGGCTCTCCGTCACATTATTGAATTCCGCCGCTATGATGCCAATTTCGTCTGGCCTTATTACATCTATCCGATAGTCCAAGCGCCCACCGGCAATTTCTTTTACTCCAGCCTCAAGCCTACCGAGGGGCACAATCATATGTTTCTGGAAGGACCACGCTAGAAAGGCGGACAGCAACAATAGTATAGCTACTGCCGACACTGCCTTAACGCGAAACAATTGCCGAGCAAGAGCGAGGTTTACTGAAGCCTGGTCAAACTCTTGGCCTTGAGATTGAGAGTATTTTATCGCTTGGTCACTAAACGAGGCGACCTCAAGAGATTGCTGAACTAATAGAACAACAATTATCGTTCCAGCGAGACCAAGAATCGCGAAAGCCAAAAACAACCTCAGCCTTAAGCTTAGGTTGCGTTTTGCCTCGCGAAACCAATTTATTACCAAATTGTTTGACATAATATGTTTCATTATTTACTTAGTTTATCGGCCCACCTGCGCCAATGCTTTACTACTAAAGTGTCAGGTTAACCAAGAATAGGTTTAATAACGCTTGCTTCTGGGTACTAAGTAGTCGTATGTAAGAGGAGGTTGATTCATGGCAGTCGTCAAAATAAGCAAGAGGGGCGAAATCACAATACCAACCAGGATCAGAAAGAAGTACCGCATCAAAGGAGGGGCGCAAGTTTGTGTCGGCGATGAAAATGGAGTTATTACCATTAGACCAACATTGCATGACACGATTAGGCTTGCGAAAAAAAATATCAAGCGAGGCACTTAAGCTTCGCAACTACCTTCTAACAGCGACACCATTTTTGGCTAAATAGTCTTTGACTGATTGGATAGAGAGCTCTTTAAAATGAAAGAGAGACGCCGCTAAAACGGCGTCGGCGTCGGCGTCAACGATCACCTCAAGAAAATGATCGAATTCGCCTGCGCCGCCGGACGCTATGACTGGAATATTGACGGCCCTCGTGATTGCGCGGGTCAAGGCAACATCATATCCATCTTTCGTGCCGTCTTTATCCATACTGGTCAAAAGAATCTCGCCAGCGCCAAGTTCGGCCATTTTACTGCCCCACTCAATCACGTCTATTCCTGTCGACAGCCGACCTCCATTAACGTAGACGTCCCACTTATCTGTACGACCGCGTCGCTTGGCGTCAATGGCCACTACAATACATTGGCTCCCGAAACGCCGACTGGCGGCACGCACAATCTGCGGATCTTTCACAGCGGCTGAGTTTATCGAGACTTTGTCGGCCCCGGCAAAGAGTAGTTGTCGGATATCCTCGACTGTTCTTATCCCGCCGCCGACCGTATAGGGAATAAAGACTTTTTCGGCAGTGCCCCTAGCTACTTCTAAAATTGTATCTCTATCTTCGTGAGACGCGGTTATATCAAGAAAGACAAGTTCATCGGCGTCTTCAAGATCGTAGATAGCTGCTAATTCTACGGGGTCGCCGGCATCCCTTAAATTAACAAAATTGACACCCTTGACCACGCGGCCCTTATTTACATCCAAACAAGGGATTACTCTGCGCGTCAGCACTATTGCTTAGCGGCCTTGATTGCTTCGGCTAAGCCAAATGTATTTTCATAAAGGGCTCGCCCTACAATGACCCCCTCGATGCCAACCTCGCTTACCATCTCTAAAGCCTCAATATCCCAGAGCGAAGATACTCCGCCGGAGGCAATAACAGGAATGCCGAGCGCCTCTGCCAGATCTTTCGTCGTGGCTATACTGGGACCTTGGCTTGTGCCGTCAACGGAAATATCTGTGTATACAATTCTCGCAACGCCCATATCTTTGAGCTTGTTTGCTAAGTCGACTGCTCTTATATTGGTGTCTTCGATCCAACCTTCTATTGAGACCCGACCACCTTTAGCGTCAATTCCGGCCACCAATTGCGGACCGTATTTCTTGATAGCCGTTTGCGCGAACTCTTCATCTTTAATCATGGCCGTGCCGACAACAACGCGGTTTACGCCAATATCGAGCAGAGTTTTGAGATCAGTCTCGTTTCTTACTCCGCCACCATACTGTATGGAGACATTCGCTTTTTTAACCATTTTCTCCACAGTCGACAGGTTTACCGGATGACCATCACGAGCCCCGTCAAGATCGACAACATGGATCCAGGACGCGCCCTCTTCTTCCCATCTTGAAACCATCTCGCTCGGATCTTTAGCATACTCCGTCACTTCGTCATACTGCCCTTGCATGAGCCGAACGCAAGCGCCGTCAAGAATATCAATCGCTGGAAAAACTATCATTGCATGCTCCTTTACCTACTATTGTTTTCATTGCTGACATAGGTCGCCAAAATTCTTTAGAATTGAGAGACCAACTGATCCACTCTTTTCAGGATGAAATTGAAAAGCAAAAACGTTGTCGCGAGAGACACCGGAGACAAATTCTTTGCCATAATCAGTAACAGTCGCGACGATCTCAAGGTTTTTGGGACGGACAACATATGAATGGACAAAATAGAAATTTGTCCCGTCATCAATGCCCTCGAGCAACGGTAGATCGCGCGTCTTTTCAATTTGGTTCCAACCCATATGGGGAATCTTAACTCCTTCAGGCAAACGCTCAACCGTACCCTCAAAAACACCTAAGCCAAGGTGATCCCCGTCTTCAAAGGAACGCTCAAAGAGCAATTGAAGACCCAGACAAATACCCAGGAACATCCGACCTTTATTGATGGACTCAATAATGACTTCATGAAGACCAGTCGACTTTAGATGAGCCATGGCGTCGGAAAAACCACCTACTCCCGGTAAAACCAGAGCCGTGGCTTCCAGCGCTTCATCAGGATCGGCTGTGATCGCGGCTTCGACTCCAACTTTCTCGAAGGCTTTTTGGACACTCCTCAAATTCCCCATGCCGTAATCTAAGATAGCAATCATAACTATTAGATCATGCCCTTTGTTGAAGGCACATCTGTCACTCGGGAATCCAAACGTGTAGCTTCCTTGAGAGCTCTGGCAAAACCTTTAAAAACAGCTTCAACTATATGATGCCCGCTACCGCCCCGGATAAGCCGAGAGTGTAGGGTCAATCCAGCGTTGTTAACGAAAGCCTGCAAGAATTCACTGGTCAAACTAGTATCGTAGTTACCTATCATCTCAGACGGCAAATCAATCTCATAGAAGAGCCCCGGGCGCCCGGAAATATCAATGGCTGTCTCAACCAAAGTCTCATCCATCGGCATCAAACAATCACCGTAACGATTTATGCCTTTTTTGCTGCCCAAAGCTTCAGATAGCGCTGACCCCAGACAAATGCCAATGTCCTCGACTGTGTGGTGGGCGTCGACCGCCAAATCACCAACGGCCTCAAGGGTTAGATCAAATAGCCCGTGGCGAGTAAACAACTCAAGCATGTGATCGAAGAAGGGAATCCCAGTGATAATTTTTGATTGACCGGTGCCGTCTATTTCAAGCTTTAGGTCAATCGCGGTTTCTTTAGTTTTTCGATTTACCGCGCCGTTTCTCGACATCTTAACCTCCGTTAGCTAGTACATCTATAAGTGCACTGTTCTGCTCGGGTGACCCGATAGTGACACGCAGACAATTCTCTAAACCCGCCGCCCCGTCAAAATCTCTCACCAGAATACTCTTTGAGAGCAGTTTTCGCCAGAGTTCCGGGCCGGACCGCTCTGATTTTATTAAGATAAAATTGGCGAAAGACGGATACGCCTCCAGGCCGGGCAAGGCTTGGACGGCGTTAAAAACACGCTCGCGCTCTGCCAATATTTCACTGATCACTTTCTCAAAATAATCTTCGTTTGCAAGCAAAATCTTAGCCGCCGCCTGTGAAAAGGCATTAAGGTTATAGGGTAATTTTACTTTCTTGATGTTTAAGATAACCTCCGGGCTGCCCAATAGATAGCCGACTCTCAGCCCCGCCAATGAAAACGCCTTGGAGAAAGTTCTCAAAATTGCCAAGTTGGGATAAGTGTCAAGCAGTTTATATATAGATGCCCGACTAAACTCCTCATAAGCTTCGTCAACTACCACCAACGAGTCTGTTTCCTCAAGTAATGAAACTATCTCATCTTCAGTCGCCAGGTTGCCGCTAGGATTGTTTGGGCTGCAGACGAAAACGATATCGCCTTTGGCCTGATTTACCTTGTCCGCGACCGCTTCCGGCAAAGCGAAATCATCTCGTCGCCTAAGGGTGACGCAAGGAGTTGATGTCACATCACACAAGATTTTATACATGCTAAAAGTTGGCTCAAAAGTAACGGCAGAACGTGATTCTCCGCCAAAAGCCAATAAGAGAGAAAGCAGCAGCTCATCGCCCCCATTTCCCACAACCACATTGCCCGGTTCAAGGCCGTACCGCTTGGCGATCACAGCCCGTAGGTCGCGCGCGTCCGGGTCGGGATATCTATTAAACGCCAGATCAGCCGAGACCTTAACAACTTGCGCCCTCAGCTCTTCCGGTAAATCATATGGGTTTTCATTGGCCGACAAGTTGATGTCGACCGCGTGTTTGCCCGGATCATACGCTTTTAATTTCGCGACCGTTTTTCGCGGAGACAAAACTTTTTTTACCAACTAGTCCTCCGCTTCATCAAGCCTTATTTTTACTGAATTCCCGTGACCGCTAAGGCCCTCAATGTCAGCTATGATCATTGCTTCCTCACCTATCTTGGAGAGCGCGGACTTTGAAAATGACAAGACTGTCGACCATTTAACAAAGTCATATACACCCAAGGGTGAGTAAAATCTGGCCGTTGATCCAGTCGGCAAAACATGATTTGATCCGGCTATATAATCGCCCAAAGCTTCGGGCGTATAATCGCCCAGAAATATCGCTCCGGCATTCTTAACCTCAGGTAGAGCTTCACGTGGATTAGCGGTCATTATCTCCAAGTGCTCGGGCGCAAACTTATTAACAAACTCAAAAGCAATATCGAGATTGTCTACTATATATATCCGCCCTTGTTCACTCAAAGAATGTCTGGCAATATCAGCTCTGGCCGCGGATTTCAGTTGGTCAAAAAGAGCCTCTTTTACACTCTGGCCCAGAGCCGCGTTATCAGTAATCAAAATCGATGTCGCGAGCGAATCGTGCTCTGCTTGAGCAATCATGTCGGCGGCGATAAAATCCGGCTTGGCCCCCTTGTCGGCGACAATAACTATTTCTGTCGGCCCGGCGATCATATCGATATCAACCGCGCCAATTACCAATTTCTTAGCGGTCGCTACATAGATATTGCCAGGCCGGGCTATCTTATCGACGGGCTTGATCGTCTCTGTTCCAAAGGCCATGGCCGCGATCGCCTGAGCGCCACCTACCCGATATATTTCTTTGACCCCGATAATCGCAGCGGCAGCTAAAGTATAGTCGCTTACCTTGCCATCTTTATTCGGGGGAACACATAGCGCAATGTCTGTGACGCCGGCAATTTGAGCTGGAATAGCGTTCATTAGCACTGACGACGGGTAATTTGCTGATCCGCCCGGCACATAAAGACCGGCCCGGCCTATCGGTGTGATGATTTGGCCCGCCTCACCCCCGTCAACTGTATCCATCCAGGATTCCGGGAGTTGTCGCAGGTGAAACTTTTTGATCCTGGCCGCAGCCAACTCAAGAGCAGCTACTACTTTCGCCGAGACCCGCGCAAGCGCTTCGTCGCGCTCAGCAACGGTGACCGCAAGTTGAGCTGGACTAAACTGGACGCCGTCAAATTTTTGAGTATATTCAATTAAGGCCTCGTCGCCTCGAGCTTGAACATTATCGACAATTGTTTTAACGGTGTCTAAAATTTCCTCGCTCGCCCCATTGGCCGGACGAGCAAGTTCGGTGGCAATATTTTTGGCGTCTAAAGACTTTATTTGAACAACCATCTAGTTAACTAAGACCCCACTTTTTGCGCTAGCTCATCTATTCGGCTTGATTTTAGTTTATAGCTCACATAGTTGGCAATTAAATGACAACTAACATCGGCTATCTCATCAACAACTTCAAGCCCATTTTCAGCCAAAGTGCGCCCCGTAGACATAAGATCAATTATTTGATCCGCCAACCCCGCGAGAGGAGCCAACTCAAGAGAACCATAAAGTTTAATAATCTCGGCTTGTCGCCCAATTCGTGCCAGGTATTCGGCTGCTATATTCGGATATTTTGTGGCGATTGTCAGGATGGAGTCCGGGTCGGACGCGGGACCGGTAGATTTTTTTTGGCCTGCTAGAATAAATTTGCAGCATCCGAAGGCCAAATCTTTTAATTCCACTACTTCGTATTTGTTTTCCATAAGAATGTCGCTACCGACAAAGCCAATATCAACCGCGCCTCTTTCAACATAAGTGGGAACATCAGCCGCCCTCGCTATGAGGTACTCAATGCCCCCTTCCGCCACAAGTCTGAGTTGGCGTGATTCTCTTCTCAAGGGCGCGACGTCAAAGCCGGCCTTAGTGAGGCTCGCAATAGTCGGCTCAAGGAGCGATCCTTTAGATAAGGCAATTCTCAGTTTACTCATCAGAGCCCCCGTTTTCGTTTCGATCGGATTTTGCTGTGAGAACTTGCAGGTCTTTCAGGTCAATTGCGAAGCCCGCAGCCGGTGCCGGTTTGCCAAGTTCAGCCAGTAAATTATCATAGCGGCCACCCCCGCCCAACGGTCTGCCGATACCAGGCGCATAGGCTTCAAATACCAATCCAGTGTAGTAATTAAAGTCGTGCCATATACCAAAATCAATTGATACGCAGCCATCTAGACCTCTTTCACATAGACCGCTATAAACGTCTATTAAGCGCTTGAGTTCTGTCTCAACGGTCGAATTGACCACTAGCGCTTCAGCGTTTTCAAGCGCCTCCTTGTCTCCTCGAGCCGTTGGAAGCTTCAACAATTTCTCGGTCAATCCATTTTTTAGATCTATCCTTGAAAGCGCTTTTTCATATTTGACTAAGCTGCGCGCAGCCATGGCCGCTCGCAATTCACTTCTTTCCGCCTCAGAAACCGGCAAAGCCCGCAGGACCGACTCCAGGAAACCTATTTGACCTAAACCTACTTGGATGTCACTAAGACCAGTTGCTTCCAGAGTCTCAATGAACAGAGCGATAATATCGGTATCTTCTTCAACCCCTCCTCGACCTATTAACTCGACGCCCGCTTGGCGAATCTCACGAACGAGCCCTTCCCGGGAAAACTCTTCACGGAAGACATTGGCAATATAGTAGAAAGGATAAGGACCTTGGTCCAGATCAAGTTTTTTTACTGCCAGCCTGGCAATTGCGGTTGTCATCTCCGGCCTCAAAGCCAAAATACGCCCATCGCTGCCAATGAAGCGAACCATGTCTTGCTTAACTGCCGTGCTCGCTTCAACAGAAAGCAGATCGTAGAATTCAAATGTCGGGCATATGACTTCTCCAAAACCTCTCTTCTCGAAAGCGCCTCTAATAGATGCCTCCAGCTGCCGTCGCTTTCGGACTTCGGCCGGTAAGAGATCTCGTAAGCCCAGTGGCGTGGCTGTTAATGATGTCTGTGGTTTCACTTTGTTACTTTACTCCTTTACTGCGCTAAACTGTTAGTGTTAGACATTACCCAAGGAATAGTGAGTTGTCAAGGATGAAGAGAGATCAAGTTTGGGACGTCAAACAAGAGTCTGTGGTCTAACTTGCGTTCATCGAACCCAGTTAAGCGGAGACGGCAACGTGTCTAATTGATTTTGAA
>JAUWRD010000092.1 GCA_030610765.1 Actinomycetes bacterium | reverse complement strand
TCTCCCTGAACAAAGTAAGCGTAGTTGTGTCCCGCCAAGATCACGTTGCCATTTTCTCCAGGTTTGGCGCTATCTATCACGTGACCTGCGCCTGTCTCACTCGCTTCCTTAGTAAAGCCCTCATTGATCGGCATATCAACTAAGACATCGGGAATAATTATCCGGTTTTCCGTCCTGATTGGTTCAGCTTTAGCTTTGACCTCAAGCGCTTGAATCGATGAAGAAGAAAAATACAAAGTGACATAAGGTCGGGCAACCCAAAATAAGAGCGATACCCCTACCAATATTAATACGGCACCCGCAATATTAGCGCCCACATATGCTAAAAATCTAGCTCGACTTGGGCTGTTGCTCTTATCTGCTTCTTCAGCCAAAATTCAATCCTTTAGAAAAGATTACTCGACCATTCTAACACGCCTGCTTATATAGCCAAATTATTTGCCGTCACTACAAAATACCAGCTTATCGCTTGTTTGAATTTACTAATAGGCGATACTTTGTTATTATTATCACAAGTATCGATTAAATTATGGTGAACTTACAAACAAACAGCCTTAAATTTAAGATCATAGCTGGTTTTGCTGTTATTTTTATTGCAGTGGTTATCTTCGGTGTACTTGTAGCAACTTCGCTCGGTCGGGTTATCGGGGACTACCGAGATGCCCAAGCTTTCATGAAAAAACAAGCCCATCCCATCGCGCACTTAAGAGCAGATTTACTCAAAGCGGCTATGCCTGTTAATGATTTTTTGAATACGATGAACTACGATGAAATCGATCAATTTGATAAGGATAGAACAGATATTGATCGCGAGTTCACGCTTCTCAAAAAAAATGTAACTAACCAAAGAACACGGGGCTTTATCGTTGACGCTGAAACAATTTGGATAAAAGCGCGTGTGCAAGGAGTTAGTATTTTGAGCGCCCGTTACTCTAGCGTTGATAATTCAAGCAATATGCGAATGGAGCGCTTCGAACGGTTGATTGAATCATCGATCGTCAAACTCGACAGAGCCGAGGCCAGGTTGGCCGAAAAGGTCGAGAAACGGCTTCAAAGCGCCAAACGCTTTCTCGGTTTAGCCAATATATTTATCATCGTTATATGGATACTCACACCAACTATTTTAGTTATTGCTGCCCTTTGGTTGATCAAAATTGTCTTAAGTCCGATCGCTTCGCTTCAACGGGGCGCTAAGGAAATCGCAAGTGGAGACCTTAATCACGATTTCGCTTTTCGGTCCAGCGATGAATTTGAACAGCTAGCCCGTGAGTTCAACGTTATGGCAATGCGCCTAAAAGAAAACCGTGACGCTCTGCACGAACTAGCCATTCAAGATGGACTGACCGAGCTTTATAATCACCGCGAGTTTCAGCGCCTTCTGCGTCACGAAATTGAGCGCTCAAGGCGGACGAAAAAACCAGTATCTTTGCTCTTTTTAGATATAGATAATTTCAAAAACTATAACGATACCTTTGGTCACAAGCAGGGTGATAGCGCCCTGAAGATCGTTGCTGGTATTTTGAAGGAACAAGTAAGACAAATTGATGTTGCGGCTAGGTATGGTGGTGAGGAGTTCGCCATTATACTCACGGGAACAGCGGCCAAGAAAGCTTCAACTACCGCCGAGCGAATCAGAAAAGCCGTAAGCACACAGCCATTTATAGTTAATGAAGAAGTAAATCAGCTTAGCGTCAGCATCGGCATCGCGGAGTTTCCGGAAAACGCAGAGAAAGCCGGCGATCTAATTGAGGCAGCTGATCTAGCTCTTTATACTGCCAAAAGAAACGGCCGAGATCGAGTTTGCATTCAATCTAAGTAGGCGGCAAAGCCATTCCTTCCAGTCTCTTTATCCGCTCCTCTACTGGCGGATGCGTAGTTGCCAGCTCACGAATCTTCCCCGACGTTCCCCTTTGTTTCGGTGGACTAATATACAAATGAGCTGTCGCCTTGTTGGCTGCTTCAAGAGGCTCTTGATCGCCTGCTATCTTTCTTAGAGCGTTCGCTAAACCCGCCGGGTAGCGTGTGAGTAGAGAGGCGCTTGCGTCAGCCAGGTACTCTCTTTGCCGGGAGACAGCCAACCTGATGAGCCGCGCTACAATCGGAGCCGCAATAGCCAATACTATCCCGACGATAAAAAATACCCCGAAACCTCCACCTTGACCCTCGTTTCTTTGACGCCTACCTCCCCACCAGAAGCTTCTAAGAAGCCAATCACTTAGGAGAGCTATAACGCCCACCATTACCACCGTAAGCGTCATCAACTTAATGTCATAGTTTTTTATGTGGCTCATTTCGTGAGCAATGACACCCTCAAGTTCCAGCCTATCCATCTTTTCCAGAAGACCGGACGTAACAGCTATTGCCGCGTGTTCAGGATCTCGCCCCGTAGCAAAAGCGTTTGGGGCCGTGTCGTCAACGATGTAGAGCTTTGGGGCGGGTATCCCGGCTGCAATTGCCAGGCCTTCGACGGCATTGTAAAGGTGGGGGTAAGTTTCTCTTTTGGCGACGTGAGCGCTGCTCATCTTTAGCACAAGTGTATCGCTTTTATAATAACTAACGATTGCTAAAACAATGGCAATGATAATCGCCATAGCCGGGCCGGCAAGCCCGAAACCACTGATCTCACCAATGACCCAGCCGAGCACGCCGACGAGCAAGACAAAACTAAGCATAAGAACCCATGACCGTCGATTATTGCTGGCTATTTCCTCATACATTAGTTAGCTTTTTAAGTATTATTCTGTGCCGAAGTCCACTTTTATAGGTTCACGTGAACCTTCATCAATCTCAAAATATTCGCGTTCGTTAAAACCGAAAACACCGGCAATCATATTGTTGGGGAAAGTCTGAATGGCTGTGTTAAATAACATCACTGTGTCATTAAAAAACTGACGGGCGAACGCGATCTTGCCCTCTGTTCCGGCTAACTCCTCTTGAAGCATCATAAAATTCTGGTTGGCCTTTAGTTCCGGGTAATTCTCCGCTACCGCGAATAATGACTTTAGAGTACCAGTCAGCATATTTTCGGCTTGCGCTTGATCCTCGACGCTCCCCGCGCTGATCGCTTGAGTTCGAGCTTTTGTGACATTCTCAAAAAGCTCCTTTTCATGCTTAGCGTACCCCTTAACCGTTTCGATCAAGTTCGGTATCAAATCGTATCGCCGTTTCAATTGAACATCAATTTGCGACCAGGCGTTGTCAATTCTGTTCCTTAGAACAACAAGCCTGTTGTATATCGCGATCAGGGCGATTATCCCCAGTACAACTACTCCGCCTATAAATATTCCTGTCAACGAAAACCTCTCTTTTCTACTTCTGCCTAATTAATAATATCAACCGGCACGCCGACGCCGATAAGTGGATAAAAATTGACGATGTCGCTGTTTCTCATCCTAATACAACCATGTGATGCCGCGCTGCCCATGCTCGCGTAATCTGAAGTTCCGTGAATAAGGATAGCCGTAGCGTTAAGAGCCAGCGCTCTTACCCCAAGCGGATTGTTGTAGCCGGGCGGAATAACCTTTGGCATGTCCTTCGCCCAATCGCTGCCCGGGTTGATCCAACGAGGCATATACTGCCGATTCACCACAGACCAGTTTCCCGGGGGGGTCGGATAGCCCGCCTGCCCGACCGCAACACGATAAGTTCTCACAAGACCGCCATCTTTATAATAATAGAGCCTGCGCTCTCCCCTATTTACGACTATTCGGCGGGAGTCAATTGTAAAGTTCCATTCCTTGGTAGTGACATGATCAGCGTAGTCGATGGCTTCGACCATCACCGTGTGAGTGCCGTCTTTAAGCAGCTCCCCTAAGTACGTTACGCGATTGCTGCCATCGTCCCCTTTAACCACTGCCTCTTGATCGTCAATGACCAGCTTTATACTCTTCAAACCGGTTTCTTTTTCTTCCAAAGCAACCTCGATCATGGGGGTCATCGCCCTGACGACCTCGTCTTCGGCTGGGCTAATTGTGACGATTACCGGGGCAGTCTCGTCTTTGATAACAGGTAAAACAACCGCTCTCGCGTTTCCAGCTTTATCGGTGGCCAACAAATTCAATGTGTTTTTATCTTTTAAGTCGTGGATATCAATAGAAAGCTCCCCGCTTTTTTTAACAGTTCTTGACCCTAACGACTTATCGTTTAGCGATATCTCAACTACTGCGTCTTCCTCGCTTTTAATTGGCACTTTCGCGCTCGGCCCATTGCTCACAAAGTACGAGGCTCCGTCTGCCAGATCAATCTTCGGGGGTTCTGTATCAATTTCAAATGTCCACTCTGTTTCGATCTCTCTCGGAACGCCTAAACCAAAAACAATTTTGGCCCTCACTTTATGCCGCCCCTCCTCGAGTGGTTCGGTGGGCACAAAAGTAAAGCGCGTGCCCTTCGCGGGTACGCTCACAGGCTCAATTAGTCCGTCTATTTCAAGTTCAATTGATTTAATGCTGACACCAGGAAGGTTTAGCCATTTCACTGAAATAGCCGGCATCTTATTAGCTACAGTTCCTTCGGCTGGAGGATAGACCTCGATCATCTTTCCGGCGGATGCATAAACTACACCCCAACTACAAATGAAAATGGCTACAACGAGGGCGGCTATGAAAACAAGGCGTTTGCTTCTTTGCTCCATAAATGCCATAAAACTGTTCCTAATTTACCTGCCTGCATGCCTAAATGTCAAGGAGGCGCTTTCTGCCACTTCTTAAACGTGGTTGGCCAAGCTCATATATCAATTTATTTGCCAATTAAGGGTAAGTTAAACCCGTAAGCGAATACCAAGACGCCAAACTATTTCTTCAAGTGCGAGGGTGCTTCATATTTGACGATGGAAAGCCGGCCTGATGGAAGACGTATTCTGCTTTCGGCCATCTCCTTCTATGACATCGCTTCAGACCTCAATTCTGATTTTTCAAAAGGATTTGAAGAAGAATTAGAAGATTCGGCCGATGGTTTTCGGATCGGTGAGAGAAAAAGTAGAAGCATAGTCTCCTACGAGGTAGTCGATGGCGAACTGGGTCGGGCAAAGACGCGCAAGGTTGAAAATAAGCTCAAGAAATACCAAAACGATATCGCCGCCCAACAGGAGATTTGGGATCTTTTTAGCCGCATAACACCACCTGAGCTGCTCGATTTAGATAACCCGGCTTGACATCTCCACCGACGGAACAGACGAGGAATTAGCCTCAGTGGAAAGAGAAAGCAATGATCCCGACCAGTGGACGCTATCTGTTGATATAGTCGATGCCTGCAAAGATGGTGAACTTAACAATAAAAAACTTGTCATTAGCCTCGTACATGCTCGGACACATCTTAACTCTCGGGCCCGACCAGATCGCTATCAACACTGAAGAATTAGAACCGGACTGCGGCCGCAGGTTTGACTCAGGAGATGGCTGCGCCAAAGAATTATCTTATTTGAACACCTTCTACCTGCTCTTTTGGGACGACATCTATGATGAATACGATCTGCTTTTGTTTGAAAATGATAAACAGTACGAAATCGGACTTGAAGAATTCTACGAGAAATACAAAAAGAGATTTATCTTTTTTTGAAGCCGCTGAAGGACCGGGTGAAGACATTTCTGAATCATGGGCAAACTTTGTCTTAAAAAGATAAGGCAAATGGCCACGGCATGGTCGTGGATAAGTGGCGTTTCTTCTTTGATTATCCTGAATTTGTGAAGATGCGGTCCTTTATCAGGAAGCGTCTTCACCTGAAGCAGGTTCGGCCTTAATCTTTTTTTCTACCTCATCAAGTGTATTTTTGCAGTGTGCCACCATCTCTTCCCCGTGCTCACGGCCGAACGATGTCAGGCATTTCTCCATCATCTGAGGCATCTTTGTTTTCATCTTATCCATGATCATTTGTTTGAAACGATCCCGACACGGTGGGCATTTTGAAATAGCTATGCCAACGCCAATTGCCGATAATGCCAGGCCCCCTATCACTTTTATCGCAGTACCTTTTGCCATATTACCAACCTCCAATCATGTCTATATTATTAGCCTTCCTAGGGTACGTCAAACAAAATGGCAACCATTGGGCGGC
>JAUWRD010000135.1 GCA_030610765.1 Actinomycetes bacterium | reverse complement strand
CTCAAACGCCATTGAGAACTCAACACTTACAATTGAGGAAACAGAGAAGATATTGTTTGAGCTTGAGGTCTCGCGAAACGTATCTGTTCGGGAAGTTTTTGAGGCTAAAAATCTGGCCCGAGTCTTTGAATATATGAAAGAAAAAGTAGCCGCGGGTGACTTAGAAAAAGAGTTGCTGCTATTCCTCCATCAAATGCTGATATCAAATATTGACGACGGTATCGCGGGTAGGTTTCGAGGGGAAGGCGAGTATGTCAGAGTGGGCAGCCACATCGCGCCGGCGCCGAAGCATGTTGAGCCCATGGTTGGGGCGGCTCTAATAGATTATTCAAGTGATCATGCTTCTCACTTTGTGGAAAGAATTGCCAAATTCCACTTGGAGTTTGAGCGCGTACATCCCTTCATAGACGGCAACGGAAGAATTGGCCGGGTTTTGATGAATTACCATCTGATGCAGATTGGTTTCCCTCCGATTATTGTTCGAGACAAAGAGAAGGCGGCCTACTCTTCATCGTTTAAGGAATACAATGACGACCGCAAAACGGATTCAATGGTAAAAATAGTCTACCTTGCGCTGCTCGAATCATTACATAAGCGAACAGCATATTTAAAAGGCGACACTATTATTAAGATCTCTGATTACGCAAAGAGCGAAAAACAGTCTGTTCATGCCTTGTTGAACAAAGCCAAACGTCAAACTATCCCGGCTTTTCGAGAGAAAGGCACGTGGAAGATTGGGGTCGACTCGTAAAGACCGGGGTCGCGCCGACCATGAAATAAGCAGCGAACACACGTTTGCTTTTATTGTCCTTGTTTGCTACGATTTCCATAATGGCAAGAAATCAGTTCGATCAAGTTGTGGGACACAAAGTAATGTAGCTACCGCTATCTGTTATGGGTATTGACACGTTACACGTTACAGGCTAGGGTAAACAAAAGTGATCAAATCCTTTAAGCACAAAGGGCTAAAAGTATGCTATGAAACCGGGAGCAACAAGGGCATCAATCCCGCGCATACGGCCAAGCTTACTCGTATCTTGGATAGGCTTGACGCGTCAAAAACGCCGGCTGATATGCACTTACCAGGTTATAAACTGCATGTGCTGACTGGCAAAAGCAAGGCCAATGGGCTCTTTGGGTAAGCGGCAATTGGCGCGTTACTTTTGAGTTTGAAGGCGAAGACACGGTAAATGTTGACTATCTTGACTATCACTGAAAGGGCGAAGAATGACTAAACGCAAGCCCACCCATCCAGGCGAGGTTCTGCTTGAAGATGTGATAAAGCCCCTTGGAGTGACTATTACTCAGGCGGCAAAGGACTTAGGAGTTACGCGAAAGACACTTTCGGAATTGGTGAACCAGAAAGCGGGCTTAAGCCCTGAAATGGCTGTTCGCATTGGGGAGGCAACTAAGACTAGCGCGGAAAGTTGGCTAAGCATGCAAATGAAATTAGATCTTTGGAATGCAAGCAACAAGAAATCGATAAATGTGCGACTTTTCCACAAAGCAGGCTAATAGGAGCGTAATAGAGGCGCTATGCATTTAACATTTGGAATGAATCTGGACGGCTCGCGTTGGAGCGAAAAGCAAGCTTCGATGGGTGAGTTGCAGCTCGGTCCTTCAGGGATGCTGGGCTTACTTGCGACGCAACTAGGTTTAAGTCTGCCCACTATTCATCCGGCTCAGCGAATTAATCAATATATGAAGCGGCTTAAAGCTTGCGATGGCGCTGGCATGTGGTTTCATGATTCATTTAGCGCAGACGCGTGGTCGACGGCGAAGCAGATGCTGGCCTGGCGCGATGAGTTAATTGAGGCAGGCTGGGAAGGTCAGACGGTTGAGCCTGGTTCCGCCCGCCTGCAGGCTCTGGCGAAAGCAGAGCAAGTTGATCTGCCACTTGCCATGGGCAGACAGGATCGCCTGCGGGAGATATTGCGTGAGTTGAAACAGGCAAATGCGGTTGCCATTGAAGATATTCGATTACAGGAACCTCTTCAATTGTTACCTCCGATTTGGCACAAGATATTTAATCAATTGCGGAAGATGGGTGTCACGATCGAGTCGGTTGAGCCCGTTAAGCACCAGCCGCGTTCAACTAATCTGGCGTCTATTCAATCTGCATTGAAGAACGAAAACGATATCGCGTCTATCTCAGAGAACGATGATTCGCTGATCTTAGTAAAAGCGGCGGACGAGTGGGAGGCGGCTGAGAATTTAGCCCTTTGGCTCGCGGCTGATACCGACGCGAACAGCGATGTCACAATTGTTTGCGGCACTGATACCGATGTGCTGGATCAGGCGCTTCTGCGTCATGGTCTACCCCAGCTGGGCTGTTCAGAATCATCTCGCTGGAGAGCGTCTTTACAGATATTACCCCTGGTGTTGGCTAATGCCTGGGAGCCGGTTGATATCCATCGTTTGGTTGAGCTGCTGTCGCTCTCGATGGCGCCAGTGCCGAGATTTGTCGCGCACTATCTGCTTAGGGCTTTAAAGCAGGAGCCAGGTGTTGGCGGCGATGCCTGGAATGAGGCTCTCAGTGTCATATTGGAAAAACACCGTGGCAGCAAGGGCGAAACAGGAGCTCAGTTTGTCAGCAAGCTGCACGCGTTTCTAGCAACCGATCGTTATTCCCCGGATCCAGGTATTCCGGAAGACAAATTAAAGCAGCGGTGCCAGTGGGTGATCGATTGGTTAGAGTCGAAGGTTGAAGATGACCCGTTGATTAAAGATGCCGTTAGTCATGCCCGGGAGATGCAGAAGCTAGCTGAAGGTAAGGGCAGCATCGCCCGCGTTACAGTTGAGCGCATGCTAGATTCTGTAATTGGGGCGGGTAGTTCCTCTCCGGATCGGGTTGAGCAGGCAGCTCCTTGGAAGGTGGTTAGCAGTCCCGGCCAGATAGTGAAGCCGGTGGAGACTGTGATCTGGTGGGGCTTTGTTGATCCGATGATTCAACCACCGGTTTTTTGGAGTGAAAAGGAGCGACGGTCTTTAGGTAGGGCTAGCATTGAGCTGGAGGATGCAGCCTCTTATCGGCGCCGGGAGGCTAAGGGTTGGGCCGATGGGCTAAGTTTTGCCAGAGATCACCTGTTGATGTTTTTTCCCGCCAAGGTGAATGGCGAGGCTGTCTACCACCATCCTTTTTGGGATGAAATTCATAACGCGGCGATTCAAGTGGAACCCGAGCGCGAAGAAGATGAGGTCATTGCGTCTCTCGTTCGGGAGGAAAAAGAGCTGCACGATGAAGATAGGTGGCACTTAGCCGGGCGCGAGACCCAGCTAATAAAAGCGGTTCAAGTTGGGCAAAGGGTGCCGGTGGCCGAATATGAAATTCCGCGCGATGTTGTAGAGATCCCCGAGCATTCGTCGTATAGCCAGATGAGCATGATTATCGATTGTCCGATGAGGTGGGCGCTTAAATATCACGCGAGTCTCCGGATGGGCGATACATCTTCTGTGCCGACGGGCAATCAGATGATTGGTAGTCTATGTCATCGTATTATTGAAAAACTTTACACTGAGCCGGTGAAGCAATGGACTCCCGATGAAGCCGAAGCTAGAGCTCTTGAGCTTTATGATTCATTGGTTGTTTCTATGGCATCGGAGCTTTTGCTTGATGGCGCTGAGCTGGAAAACAAACGCGCGAGAGTGGCCATTGGGAATGCAGTCAAAGTACTTGTTAAGCGCATAGTTGAGCTTGGTTTGGTGGTTGAGAAATCTGAAGAATGGCTAGAAGGTGATTTTGATGGGATCCGTTTTACTGGCCCGGCTGATTTGTTGCTCCGCGACAGCCAGGGCAATCCCTTTATCCTTGATTTGAAGTGGTCCGGCTCAAGTAGCTACAAGAAAGGCGAGATCAAAGACGGCCTTGCCTTGCAGCTGGCTACCTATGCTTGGATGATGAAGGGGGCAGATTCCGATTCGTGGGCGCATGGCGGCTATTTTATGCTGGCCCAGGGTGAGCTGCTTAGCGATAGCTCTTTGTGCGACGACGCGTTGGATTCAAAATGCTCGCTTGAGGAAATCTGGGGAAAGGCCACACGCAGTTGGAACCAACAGTTTAAAATTTTAAAGAATGGCCGG
>JAUWRD010000087.1 GCA_030610765.1 Actinomycetes bacterium | reverse complement strand
TTCAAACGCGGACGGTGATCCTTAGGGTTTTGAGCCACTTCCACAACGACCTTAAAAAGCTCATCAAGTCCGGTTTTTTTCGTCGCGGATGTGGGGATGACTTTGACCCCGACCATCTCCTCAATCGTTCTGGTATCGATTTCGTAACCTTTTTTCGAGGCTTCATCGAAGATGTTCAGGGCGACAACTACCGGTATGTCGAGTTCAAGAAGTTGCACCGTGAGGTAGAGATTGCGCTCAAGGTTGGTTGAATCAACAACGTCCACAATGACGTCGGGTTTCTCGTGAACGAGATAATCTCTTGCGATAACTTCTTCTTCAGAATAAGGACTGAGGCTATATGTGCCCGGTAGATCTACTAACTTGATGCGAGTGCCCCGATAGTCGAAAGTCGCTTCTTTTTTCTCTACCGTCACACCCGCCCAATTGCCGACGTGCAATTTCGTCCCGGCAACGGCATTAATAAGGGTGGATTTTCCTGAGTTAGGATTGCCGGCAATGGCGATTGTTATTTCCCGACTGTCAGAGTCGGCTTTGCCTGAGTTCAATAAGTCATTTGGCGTAGAAGTTCTATTCATTGGCCATTTCTACAAATATTCCTTGTGCTTCTTTTTTTCTGAGGGTGAGATGGTAGTTTTTTATCGTTATCTCAATTGGGTCACCGAGGGGCGCGACTTTCTCCATCTTTATCTCCACCCCGACGAGCATTCCCATATCCATGAGGCGTCTTTTCAGGAGCCCCTTTGTCTTCATTTTTGTTATTTTGGCCGTGTCTCCCGGTTTGAGAGCCGCTAAGTTCATCTAACGTGCTCCTTCATTAAGAGCCACAATAATCTTTGTTGCCAGGCCGCGGTCAAGGGCGATCCGCGACTCATTTACTTTCAAGAGAAAGGGGCCATTGCCCGTATTGTTTAGCATCTCTACCGTCTGTCCGACACGCAAACCCATACTTTCCACTCTCAAACATAAGTTGTCCGCCTCATTATTGGAGGGAAGCTGAGCTTTCTTTGGCCGGATCTCCAGCACCTCCGCTTTTTCTCCTGTCGACAAGAGCCCGATTGAAATCATGTTTATGCACCTCTTTGAGTCAATTTTTCGCTATGTTTCTTCATTTCGAATAATATATACCTAATAGACGTTATAAGTAAACCCTCTTGCAATAAGTTAGGCTACCCTAACAATATGGCATTGTCAAGGATAAGGCCAGGGAAATAATGATGAATTCTTTTTTCTCATATCATTGAACCGGAAGTGATTATCTTTATTAATGCTGGGAATAAGAACAACGATTATTGTCGGAAGACAGAAGGAGGTGATTGACTTGGTAGAAATAACCAATGAACAAAAGCAGAGACTGCAAAGTCTCTCAAACCAGGACGAAGACACGATCGAAACTCTTGTCGCTATGCAGGTGAATAATGTCGAGAATTCGGGTCTTGATCCCAAAACCCATGCACTTTGTCGCTTGGCGGCACTGGTGTCGATCGATGCACCCTTGGCATCGTATTCTTGGCAAGCGAAAGTGGCTATAGCCAGCGGTGTTACAGTAGACGACATAGTTGGCGTATTGATTGCACTCGCCCCGACGGTTGGTATGGCTCGTGTCGTGGCCGCCGCCAATAAGTTGGCAGTTCTTTACGACATTGCGATCGATGAGATTCGAAATGTGGCTTGATAGAGAGCTCGCTGGTGCCGGGAAATCCTGTTTCAAGTGGGATCGCCCGGCATCAGCTTCTCAATTCTTGATTGTTTTTTAAGCGGCGCGTTTCTCATTCGCTTGGTCTGTCTCCACTACTTCGGGAGCGCGGATAATCAGATAAACCGAGGCGCCAATGAGTGGCAAGACAAGAGCGAATGCCAGCCAGCCTGCCTTTGCCCACCCGCTCAGATCATGTCGTGAGAAAATATCGATCACAGCGGAAATCCAGAGAATCACAATTGGGATGTAGACAAAAAAGAAAAGTAACCAGTTCCACAATGGCAGATCATAAATCATTATTTTTCCTCCCTCGCAATTACGGTCTCCACTGTTGATATCCCTGTCCTGCTAAAAGCAAACCTGTGGGGAAAGTTACATAAACCCCACGAGAAGCATCAACCCCTCGCGGTTCGAATCGACACGAATAAACCAAGACTAGAGGATTTCTCAAGGAGCAGATGCAAGGCGCGCAAGTTTCGCGGAGGCGAGCATGCATGTAAGCATGTGAGTCGATGAGAAGCGCAGCACCGCAGATGCCCTTGAGAAATCTTCGAGTGGGCCTACGTGGATTTCCCCTTCGGGGATAAACTTCTCATCCCACTCAAACACAAAAAACTAACACAAATCCTCAAGAGAGAACCTGTGTTAATTTGTGGGCCTACGTGGATTCGAACCACGGACCTCACGCTTATCAGGCGTGCGCTCTAACCAACTGAGCTATAGGCCCCAAAGACGTGGTTATATTACCAAAAAAGAGGGTTCCTCAACAACCGAAACGGTTTGTAAGAATCTTTTATTTAAATTTCCTGTCTATTAAATACCCAGATGCCGACGATGAGAAAAATGGCAATTAATGACGTCGTCGTAGTAATTGGCCACGCAGCTTCGGAGAAAGAAACTGATTTGGAAAGAGCCTTATGAGATAGATTGACCAGATAAGCGGGTGAGTAGCGCGCAAAGTTTTGACCAAGAGTTGCTGTTATGGATATCAGAAAGAAACCGACAAAAGCGATGAGCGTGGTTGCTATCTGGCTGCGCATAGCGGCACTGATAGCAAGAGATAGAGAAAAAATTAGCAATAAGTAGGGCAAGTAGAATACGTTTGCATAGAGGAAGCGGCTGGCGGAGGCTTGATCAAAAAGAGCGAGCGTATATAAATAGCAGCTGACCGCGCCGACAATAAAGGAAAGAATTAACCAGCTTCCCTGAGCAAGCCATTTGGCGAGAACAATGGCCGGTCGGCTCACAGGTTTCGTTACTACTTGCGCGAGGATGCCTTTGGCTTTTTCATCGCTAATTAGACCGGCGGATAACAATATTGTGGCTATAAGGCCTAGCTGAGTTAGGTTCTTGAAATACTGAACGAAGGCCTCAAAATTGCTTGGTTCGGGAAGCTTCAAGACCACACCCTCCGCTTTAAGCTGGCCTTCCAGGAGGTCGGGTAGAAACTTGGCTGAGGCAGGTGAAGACAGGCCTATAGCTAAAAAGATTAAAGGGATCACCCAAAGGCGGTAAGTCTTAAATATTTCCTTAAACTCTTTTTTAAGAAAAGCGATCACGACAGGACTTTCATAAAGATATCTTCCAGGCTGAGCTCTCCAACTTCCAGGCGACGGAGGGGCAATGATGTGCGAGCGACTAATTTCGGAAGTTCTCTCTGCGCCGTTGCTAAATCATTTGTCCGGACAACAACCGTTTGTTTATGCGTTTCTACATTGACAACCCAAATCAGACCAGCCAAAAGCTTGGTGAAAAGGTCTGGCGAACTGTCGAATTCAAGCGTAAAAACTGGTTCTATGTATTTGTTCTTCAAAGTTTCCAGATCAGATTCTATTACTAATCTGCCTTTGTCCAACATAGCGACGCGGTCACAAACGCGTTCGACATCGCTTAGAATATGGGTGGAAAAAAAGATTGTCTTGGTCTTTCCTAAATCAGCTATCATATCCAAGACCTCTTTGCGTCCGATCGGGTCTAGAGCCGATGTCGGCTCGTCCAGAAACAAGATATCGCTGTTATTGATTAGCGCCTGCGCTAAGCCAAGTCGTTGTTTCATTCCGCGAGAATAGTTCTGTATTTGCTGATCGACACTGGTTAGTTTGACAAAATCGAGGAGTGTATTAATTCGCTCATCTCGTTCCGCCTTAGAGAGACCAAACAGGTCCGCGCAGAAATTTAAGTAGTCCCGGGCTTGCATCCACCCGTAAAATGCCGGGTTTTCCGGAAGGTAGCCAATGCGTCGGCTGATTTCCTGGAGGTTCTTGGAGATATCATTGCCAAAGATCAAAGCTTGGCCTGAGCTTGGTCGGGCTAAGCCTGTCAAAATCCGGAGAGTTGTTGTTTTTCCTGCTCCATTTGGTCCGAGGAAACCAAAAATCGACCCTTGTGGAACCGTCAGGCTGAGCTGGTCCACTGCAATCTTAGTTCCAAAAGTTTTCGTTAGATCCTGAATTTCAATCGCGCTCAATATTATTCCTTACGGCCAAAAACGAAATAGATAATTGGCCCGATAGTCCCAACTAGCAGAATCAAGATAATCCAGGGGAGCTTGTTTCCGCCTGTTACCTTATCTCTTTTCGACAAGTCAAGAAGGGCAGCGGCCAGCAATATCAACTGGAGCACAATTATGGGCGCAAGCGCTAAGATAGTTTTCATACTTTTCCTAGTCTATTACGACGTCACTAATTTTCGCAAGCTGACCGCCGGCTAATAATAAATCGCAGGTGATCGGTGAGTAATTATTAGCGGTAGCCTTCAAGCGATTAAAAGACTAGAATTGTGGTATAAAAATCGCAGGTAGTCTGGTCTTTTGAGCCGTGGAGGTGACACACTGTGTTCAGTAAAATGAAGTATTTCTTTCTATATTGCTACGAGGCCGCGGATAAGATGGAAGAACGATCGGAATCTTTCTCGGAAGAACGTGAAAAGCGGATGGACGTCTTCCGCGTCGAACGCCGAGCGGCTGAGGATAAAGCTAAGATCAAGATTGAAGAGATCCGAGCGGAAGCTCGAAGGCAAGCAAAAGAAGCCCTCGGTAAAGTCGGTGTAGCCAGCAAGGATGAGATCGGCGAGCTTAAAACTCTTATTTCAACTTTAACTAAGAAAGTCGACAAGCTGGCCAAGAAATAATCATGGCCGCTCCCGTCGATAGGACCCGCAGAATATGGGCGTTTGTCTGGCTATTTCTAGGGATAGTCAGGGATTTCTGGAAAGAATCACGTATTGCTCGCCGAAGGGGCTTAAGGTTAGCCAGAGAGCGTATGTCCGCGCGCCATCGGCGCCGGGCAATTCAATTTCGCGAGACCGCGCTGAAACTCGGCGGTGTGGTGATAAAGCTTGGCCAGTTCTTCAGTACTCGCGTCGATGTCATGCCGCCTGAATATATTGAAGAATTGTCGAAACTACAAGACACCGTCCCCTCTGTTTCTTTTGAAGCCGTGCGTGAAATTGTTGAAGGTGAATTTGGCCGCCCGCTAGAGGACGTCTTTCCTGAATTTGACCATGAGGCCTGGGCGGCGGCTTCCCTGGCTCAAGTGCACAAAGCTGTTTTGCCTGGCGGAATCACGGTGGCTGTCAAGATTCAGCGTCCCGGCATAGACAAGCTAGCCGATATCGATCTTGCTACCTTTAGCTACCTCATGGAAGGGCTCGACAGGTTCACTCGCGTCGGTCGCCAAATGGACATTCCTATGATTGTAGCGGAGTTCGTCAGAACGATCGGAGACGAACTGGATTTTTTGCGCGAGGGAACTAACGCTGAGCGGTTTAAAAAGTATTTTGGCAGCAATCAATTGATCTATGTTCCGGAAGTATATTGGGAGTATACAACCCGTAAGGTTTTAACCCTTGAAGCGATTGACGGAATAAAAATTTCCGATTATGAAGCTATTGAAGCTGCTGGCATTGATAGGCAGCGCGTTGCTCAAGAAGTCATAGAATCGTACCTCAAGCAGGTGCTTGAAGATGGTTTTTTTCATGCCGATCCGCATCCGGGCAATTTGTTTGTGGCACCCGGTCCCCTGATAACTTTCATCGATTTCGGGATGGTTGGAGAAATTACACCGGCGATGAGAGCGGCCTTTCGTGAAGTTGTCATAGGGGTGGCCCAAAAAGATTCCAATCGCCTGATCGAAGCTTTTCGAGAATTAGGGTTCATCCGCCCTGGAGCGGATGTAACCTCGGTCAAACGAGCTTTTGATTGGTTGCTAGAAAACTATTCTGGTCTGGCGTCGCGGGCTCTAAATTTTTCTGATATTGAGGAGATTCACGAAGATATCTTGAAGATTCTTCGAGAACAACCGATAACAATACCGGCTCAATTCGCTTTCTTAGGAAAAACTTTGGGTACGATGGTCGGCTTGGCAACTGGACTTGATCCTAGCATGGATTTAGTTGAGGCGACCAAACCATATGTCGCAAAACTAGTGGGTAAGGCCACGGAAGATAAGTGGGAATTAGTGATGAATGAGGCCAAAAGAATCGGAAAACTCCTTTTTGCCATGCCGACACAACTAAGCGATACGCTTGATTTGGCGCGCAGGGGACAGCTCAAAGTAAAAGTAGACTCTGAAGACATTGCCAGAGCGCTGGAGCGGTCGCGCCGCGGTCGCGCCGCTTGGGGGTCGGCGATATTCGGAGCGTCGGGTGTTGTCAGCGGCGCTTGGCTTATCAGCCTTGATCTGTCTTATGAGGGCTTGGCTTTTATGGTAATGGGGATAGCTGCTTACCTATACGGCGCACGCAAGTAGGTATTTAATAAGCACCATGGAAAACGAAAAACTTACAAAATATAAAAATAA
>JAUWRD010000053.1 GCA_030610765.1 Actinomycetes bacterium | reverse complement strand
CCCGCCGACTTTTTTCCCAATAGAAAATCCGACCATAGTCAGAGCCTCTCCGCCCACACTTAAATAATAAAGGACAAGATACCGCGTGGCTATCGATTTTCCGCCCTCATAAACTTCTTTAAAAAGGGCAGTTTTTTTGACCCACACATCTTTTTTCACTAGCGTATTTTCTACGCTGATAGACGCGTTCTCTGCTTTGACCTGCGGTTTGACAGAACTCTCCGCCCAGCCTTGGTGCTCATCCTCGCCCTGAAGCCATGTACTCTTTTTCTTTTCCTGTTGCTTGGTTGAAATGTTCTTTTCATGATGTACTACCTGCCTTTAAAATAGAACTCATTATATATTTGCCCTTTTTCCGGTGTCAAGAACGCCGGTCAATGAGCCCGTCTTCATCAAACCGTCTGCTAGACAAAGTGTTGCTTAAGGAAGTTCTTTTGTTATAATCCAGCTAAGGGTTTTAGGTTTCTTCGCAGTTTTTTCCTTCTCTAACTCAAGGCTCTGCGTAATTAGGTTTGTACCGATAATCTTGCAATGATTTATCTGGGGCTTGCGAGCTTACTGTCTTATTTTGCTTTCTCGAAGTTCATGCCAGCTCCTTGCAATAGCCAGGTTTTTTCTTTCGTCTTTTTTCCACAGGTGTGGAAAGTTTTGTGGAGAACTATCTATTTGTCCACGTAGAACGCTTTCAAAATTGGTCACTGCTTGACGAACCAGTTTTGTTTTTACTAGATCAGGGGGAGTGCTTTTGATCTCGAGGGGTGTTGATAAAGCTGTGAAAACAAATGCCAACGAATTGCCTTCAGTAAAGCAGGCCGTCGATGAGCTGTTTAAAAAGGGCTTGGCTGAGAAATCGGGCTGCTTAAACACTTCCAGCCCTCCGCGAATAGCCGTATATGCCTCTGCGGGAGCTGAGCCAAAAACCTCCGAGTGCGCTGCCGATAGTCCCGAAAAGCTTATGAAGCTTTTAGTTGACGAAGTATCCGACATGGTGAAAAAAAACGATAGCTTATTGCCGCTTGCGGCTATTAGAGAAGTGATAGAAAACTTGATCCACGCTAATTTTCAAGAAGTCGTCATATCTGTTTTAGAAAAAGGAAACGTCTTAAGGGTGTCTGATCGAGGTCCGGGTATTGTCGAGAAAAAACGCGCTCTCGAGCCCGGCTTCACAACGGCCGACTCCACAATTAAGGGATTCATACGGGGGGTTGGCTCAGGCCTACCCATTGCCTCGCGGGCCATGGCTGCAGTTGGTGGAGCGTTAAAGATAGAAGACAACTTACATTCCGGCGCTGTGATAACCTTATCTCTGTCACAAAAAACGGTTTCCGCTAAACCAAACGAAAGCCGTGTCCGATCGCGGCCCAGGCTTTCGAAAAGACAAAAGAAAGCGCTTTTTATCGTGGTCGAAGTCGGCTCAATCGGCCCATCAAGAGTGGCAACCGAGTTGTCAGCGGGGCTTAGTACGGCCTACAGAGACCTGCGCGTACTCGAAGAAGCCGGCCTCGTTAAATGCGATAAAAATGGAAAGCGATCAATTACTAATCATGGCATTAATTCTCTGGACTCGATAATGGAATCATGAAACAACTCACGAGGGGCATAGATGGATGAACAGATAGAAAGAATATGGGAAGACACCCTTTCCCTAATTAAGTGTCAACTTAATTCACCAACATATAAAACCTGGTTTACTAATACCGTACCTGTTGGCTTTGAAGATGACACAATAACTATTTCGGCCCCGAACGACTTCGCTCGTGAATGGCTTGAATCACGCTATGCCCCATTAATATGCGACTGTCTTCTTGAGGTTGTCGGTGAGAAGTTTCAACTACAGTTTGTCACACAACAAATTACCCCTGAGCCTAGCAGCCCGGCTCCCGAGAAAAAGACGGAACAAGGCCCGGCAACAAGTTTGCTGGGTCGCTCAAACATCAACAGCAAGTATTCATTTGATTCCTTTGTTATCGGAAGCAGCAACCGATTCGCGCATGCCGCGGCTCTAGCTGTCGCCGAAAAGCCTTCGCGTGCATATAATCCTCTCTTTATTTATGGAGGTGTTGGTCTAGGAAAAACCCATCTTCTTCAAGCTATTGGTCGTTATGTCCTGGAGAATCACGAAAACCAGACAGTCAAGTATGTATCCTCTGAAAAGTTTACAAACGATTTTATAAATTCAATTCGCGATAAAGAAAAAATTGTTGGATTCCAAAAGAAATACCGAAACATTGACGTTTTGTTAATCGACGATATCCAGTTCTTGGAAAACAAAGAGGCGACACAAGAAGAATTTTTTCACACATTCAACACACTTCACGAGGCAAACAAACAAACCGTAATATCCAGTGATCGACCACCTAAAGACATAGCAACACTCGAGGCGCGCCTCAGAACACGGTTTGAATCAGGATTAATTGTGGACATCCAGCCGCCTGATCTTGAAACACGGATTGCTATTTTACGAAAAAGAGCCGCAATAAATAATATCGAAGCGCCGGACGGTGTGTTGGAGATGGTTGCTTCAAAAATTCAATCAAACATTCGCGAACTAGAGGGCGCTCTCATACGAATCTCAGCTTTCTCTTCGTTAACGTCTAGCCCGATTACCGCTACTTTGGCCGAGGACGTTTTGAAAGACGTTTTTCTCTCAACGGAAGATCGTGTCGTTTCTATCTCACAAATACAAACCGAGGTGTGCCGTTTCTATCGCTTATCAAAATCCGATCTTGTTAGTGCTAAGCGATCACGGCCAATTGTGGTCCCAAGACAAGTCGCCATGTATTTGGCGCGAGAACTTACAGACGCGTCTCTTCCAAAGATCGGCACAGCATTTGGTCGGCGGGATCATACAACCGTTCTTCACGCAACAAATAAAATAGAGAGACTTATAAATGAGAATCGTGAGCTATACAATCAAATACAAGAACTGACAAGTAGAATTCGCACTCGGTGACTTGGTTAGAAAAAAGCGTTATTATTAATTGTTCACACTTTTTTCAACAACCGCTCACTCACGTTGACACTGCAAGTCTTTTCTTGACTAACAGTTTCAACCGTTCTACTACTAGTATTTTTAATAAATAAAGAATTGTAATAGGGAGGTCTAACATGTTAATAACTCTTGATCAAGGATCTTTTTTGAGTGCTCTTCAGGCTGCTCAGAGAGCCTCTTCCACTCAAAGCACGCTTCCAATTTTGTCGGGGATAAAAATACAAGCTGAAAAAGACGGGGATCTTGAGATCTATGGCACGGATTTAGAAATATCTGTGAAATCTAAATGCCCTGCAAGAGTTGAAAAGCCTGGATCGACCGTTTTGCCGGGAAGACTTCTCGTCGATATCGTGAAACACATGCCTCCGGGAGCGATAGAGATTAAGACAGAGGAAAAAGCGAACAACATCGAGATAAAGTCCGAAAAATCCTCATTTAAAATTAAAGGAATGCAACCGGAAGATTTTCCAGCATTTCCAGACGTCGAGGCAAAACAAAAAATAACAGTAGACGTGCGCCAACTGACAGACATGCTCAAAGGTACAGCTAAGGCAATATCTAAAGACGAGACACGGCCTGTTTTAACAGGAGCGCTTTTGCAAGAGGAAGATAAAAGTTTGCTTATGGTGGCGACAGACAGCTACAGGTTGGCCGTTAAGACTGTGCCAATGAGAACAAAAAAAACAGAAAACACATCTTTGTTGATACCACAAAGGGCCATCGAAGAAATTCAAAAACTACTTATTAATGAAAGCGGAAAAATAGACATAACGAGCGATGAAAACCTAATGGCAATTAAAACCGCGAACATTGAATTGATTTCAAGGCTTATTGAGGGACAGTTCCCAAAATATAAACAACTTGTACCAAAAGAAACGACCACAAGCGCTGAGGTTAATAAAGACGAACTAATTGCCGCAGTCAAGAGAGTGGCGCTGATGGCGCAAAAAAATATGAGCATCAAAGTGTCAACAGACAGCTCGAGTATTAATATTGTCGCAACAACGCAAGGAGTTGGAGAAGCAAGCGAGAGGGTAAAGGCGAAAATAACGGGAGAAAAAATGGGCGAAATAGCTTTTAATGCCCAGTTTCTTATTGATGGACTTCAGGCTATATCAGAGGAAAAAGCTCTTTTTGAGTTTACCGGTCCAGTCAATCCCGGTCTCATAAAATCGATCAAAAAGAAAGACTATCTTTACTTGTTAATGCCTATTAGGATAAGCTAGCAGGTGAGGTAAAACAACACTTGGAGTCGCTCGATAGGTTGCTAGCTGAATCACTTGAAATAATGGGTCTCTCAAGCGCTCTTAGAGCCAGCTTGCTGCAAACACAATGGCAAGATATTGTTGGCAAGAAAGCGTCTCTCAACTCAAAACCAGTAATGATTAGAAACAAAATATTAATTATCGCAACGACTAATCCATCTTGGTCTCATCGTCTCACAATGATGAAAAATGAAATTATTAAAAAAACAAGTGTGTTTGAAGCAAAAGTCGAGGATATTCGGTGTCGAGCAACCCTTTGAGCAAAAGAAAGCCGATCGTAGAACAAAAGTAAATATAACGGCAGCTAAATATGATAAAATTCGGTCGGGAAGAAAGCAACTGGAGGATTTTTGAAAGAACCGGCGTATAGCGCAAAAGACATAACCGTACTAGAAGGCCTGGAAGCGGTTAGAAAAAGACCCAGCATGTATATTGGCAGCACGGGCGCCAAGGGTCTTCATCACCTTGTATATGAGGTTGCAGACAATAGCATAGATGAAGCGCTAGCGGGCTTTTGTACAGAAATCGACATCACTATCCATGAAGACAATTCCGTCACAGTAAAAGACAATGGGCGCGGAATACCTGTTGATAATGTAAAAAAATATGGAAAACCAGCAGTAGAGATAGTCTTAACGCTACTTCACGCTGGCGGAAAATTTGGCGACAAAGGCTACCGTGTGTCCGGTGGATTGCACGGAGTGGGCTTGTCCGTCGTAAATGCACTCTCCAAGCTACTTCGCGTCGAGGTGCATCGAGATGGCTTTGTTTATGAACAAAGCTATGCTTTTGGTAAACCAAAGGCTCCTCTGAAAAAAATCGGAGAAAGTGACGTTACGGGAACGACCATAACATTTATGGCCGATGATAAAACTTTCGAGAGCGTCGACTATTCTTTCGAGACAATTGCTCAGCACATGCGAGAAACGGCCTTTCTTATGAAGGGTCTAAAGATCTCCTTAAAGAGCGAAAAGATTAGCCCGGCAGAAGAGGCGGTTTTTTGCTACGAAGGAGGAATTCTCGACTTTGTTCGTCACCTTAATGCCAACAAACAGGCATCACATCAGAAAATTGTTTATCTGGAGGCCAAGAAAGATGATGCCGAAGTAGAAATTGCCATGCAATACAATCTCGGTTACACGGAATCGATCTTCACGTTTGCCAACAACATCAACACCCAAGAAGGCGGCACGCATCTGGTCGGCTTTAAGAACGCCCTAACAAGAACAGTAAACGATTACGCGCGAAACAAGGGATTATTAAAAGAGAAAGACAACAATCTCGGCGGCGAAGACATAAGAGAGGGTCTAGCCGCCATTGTGAGCGTTAAGCTAAAAGATCCGCAATTTGAAGGACAGACAAAAACAAAGCTCGGAAATACTGAAATCCGCGGATTGGTCGAGAACGCTGTCGGTGAAAAGTTTAGCGAGTTTTTGGACGAGAATCCGAGTGAGGCCCGAGCTATAGTACACAAAGCCGTTGACGCCTCTCTTGCCAGAGCCGCTGCGCGCAAAGCCAGAGAATTAACACGGCGAAAATCAATGCTGGAAAGCTCTTCGCTTCCAGGAAAACTTGCGGATTGTTCGTCCAGAGACCCGAAAACTAGCGAGATATACATCGTAGAGGGTGATTCCGCCGGCGGGTCAGCGAAACAAGCGCGAGACCGTGGCTATCAAGCCATTCTTCCACTTAAAGGAAAGATTTTAAACGTCGAAAAAGCCAGGATAAACAAGGTACTGGCAAGCGAAGAAATACAAGCTCTGATTACCGCGCTCGGGACGGGCATTGATGAGGATTTTGATCTCAACTCTGCTAGATATCATAAGATAATAATCATGACCGATGCCGACGTTGATGGCGCACACATCCGGACGCTCATTTTAACTTTCTTATATCGGTATATGCAAGAATTATTGCTAGCCGGATACGTGTATATTGCGCAACCACCGCTGTATAAGGTGACTCATAAAAAACAAGATCTTTACTCCTACAGCGATGGTGAGCTTGAAGAAACGCTAAAAAGAATCGGCAGGAACAATATAAACGTCCAGCGCTACAAGGGCTTGGGCGAGATGAACCCAATACAGCTTTGGGACACGACCATGGATCCCGAGCAGCGAACATTGCTCAAGGTCAATCTTGACGACGCCGTTCTTGCAGATGAAATATTTACAACTTTAATGGGGGACAAGGTCGAGCCCCGACGAGATTTCATAATTAAGCACGCCAAAGATGTTAGGTTCCTGGATATCTAGCGGTGTCGGCAGTGGAAGATCCGGTCGAGAAAAAGTTCAAGATTCTGAAAGCAGAAGCGATAAAGGGTCGACGGCAGACAGAGAAAACAGGGGGCATGCTGCTGGCCGCCCTCAGCATACTGCTGGCGAGTGTTTTTCTTTGGGTTCTCTCAACAGAATTGGTGCGGCTGTTTTTGGTTTATTCACTCTTTGTGATTGCGGCCAGCGTGGGTTTGTTTGCCTGGGCAATGTGGTTGATTTTTATAGGTCGGAATGGATCTAAAAAAGGACGATCTTAAAATAAGGACAAGATTAATTAATAGTAAGTTCGGAGGGGGACTAGGCCTTGCTTGAACCATTGATCGGAAAAGTCAACATCGTTGATATCGAAGACGAGATGAGGGACTCCTATATTGATTACGCGATGAGCGTAATCGTTGGACGTGCTCTCCCCGATGTGGCCGACGGCCTAAAACCAGTACACCGACGTATTCTCTATGCTATGTATGATCAGAGCATGTTGCCAAACAAAAGATACGAAAAGTGTGCTGCCACCGTTGGAGAAGTTCTAAAAAAATATCATCCCCATGGCGACTCGGCGGTATACGACACGCTTGTTCGTATGGCTCAAGATTTTGCTATGCGTTACCCCCTAATAGACGGCCAAGGAAACTTTGGGTCAGTTGATGGCGATAGAGCCGCAGCCTATAGGTACACAGAGGCAAGACTTTCTCATATCGCGATGGAGCTATTGCGTGATATCCAAAAAAATACCGTCGACTTTTCACCAAATTTTTCCGAAACGACAGAAGAACCAGTAGTTCTCCCGGCGAGATATCCTAATCTTCTCGTAAATGGTTCGTCCGGGATCGCTGTCGGAATGGCAACAAACATTCCACCGCACAACCTAGTCGAGGTTATAGACGGGGTTATTCATACAATTGATAACCCCGATACAGACATTGAAGCGATTATGGAAATTATCAAAGGGCCCGATTTCCCGACCGCGGGAGCCATTATGGGCAAGACCGGCATACGAGAGGCCTACACAACAGGCCGAGGCTCTTTGAGAATACGGGGCAAAGCCACCATAGAGCAGACCAAACAAGGCAGAAATCGAATCGTCATTTCCGAGCTACCATACCAAGTGGTTAAGGCTCGACTCACTGAAAAAATCGCAGAGCTTGTTAGAGAAAAGAAACTAACAACGATTTCAGACCTGCGAGACGAGTCTGATCGTCGCGGCATGAGTTTGATTGTCGAGCTTAAAAGAGACGCAACACCACAAATAGTTTTGAATCAATTATATAAACACACTCAGCTAGAAACGGGTTTCGGAGTAATCATGCTTGCCCTGGTAGACGGGGTGCCTCGGCGGCTAACGCTTCTTGAGGTCATCAAGCACTATATTAATCACCAGAAAAGGGTTATAACCAGGCGCACACAATATGAGCTTGATCAGGCCGAAACCAGAGCCCACGTTTTAGAGGGCCTAGTCATAGCCCTTAATAACCTTGACGCGGTTATTAAGACCATTAGGCAATCTCAAACGCCTGATGAAGCCCGCGGGAAATTGATGAGCGGGTTTTCGCTGACAGAAGCCCAAGCCCAAGCGATCTTAGATATGCGGCTACAACGCTTAACCGGTCTTGAAAGAGAGAAGGTTGAAAAAGAATACGCTGAATTGATCAAGGTAGTAGCGCACCTTAAAGAAATTCTAGCAAGCGAAACCCGAGTTTTGGGGATCGTCAAGGACGAGCTATTAGAGGTGAAGAAAAAACACGGGGACGAGAGAAGAACCGAATTATGCGCGGCGCCTTCCGAAATTGACCTCGAGGATCTAATTGACGAAGAAGATATGGTCATCACGATTACTCAATCAGGATATATAAAACGACTTCCGGTAACAACGTACCGCGGACAAAGAAGAGGCGGACGCGGTGTTGTGGGGCTGAATCTAAAAGAGGGCGACTTTGTTGAGCACCTATTTATCGCATCCACTCACAACTATCTCTTAATATTCAGCAACAAGGGCAAGGTTTATCGATTAAAAGTGCATGAGTTACCAGTGGGAAGTCGTCAATCTAAGGGTCAGTCGATTGTAAACTTGCTTCCGTTTACTCCCGAAGAACGGATTGCGGCCGTCATATCAACAAGAAAGTACGACGAAGGAAAATATTTAGTAATGGCCACAAAAAATGGGTCAGTTAAGAAAACATTACTTATATCATATAACAGCTCTAGGCGTGACGGATTATTGGCAATCGGCATGAGGCCGAAAGACGAGCTCAGCGGTGTCAAGCTGACAAATGGTGAAGAAGATATAATGCTGGTGGCAACAACAGGCCAAGCTATCCGCTTTAGCGAAAAAGACGTCCGGCCTATGGGGCGCACCGCGATGGGCGTCAAAGGCATGAACCTCAAGGCAGGCGGCGAAATTCTTGGCATGGAGATAGCGCAAGACGATGCCGGTCTGTTCGTGCTCACCGATAAAGGCTATGGAAAACGGACGATGATGAAAAGATATCCCAGGCACAGAAGAGGGGGCAAAGGGGTTCAGACCATCAGGATGGTTTCAGCGAAGGGCCGACTCGCGGGCGTGAGGATGGTCTTACTTGATCACGAGTTAATGATTATCTCGAGCGAAGGCGTCATAATTAGGGTTCCTGTTAAGAGCATCCCCTCCACCGGGAGAAGCACTCAAGGTGTTAGAGTAATGAAACTAAAGAAAACCGATATGGTTAGAGCAATAGCTAGAGTTGTGTCGACCGAAGCGGTAGTGGAAACCGAGAAAGACAAAAAAACATAAATCCACCGGGCCTAAGATTAATTGAACCCTTTGTCTACGAAATTCCCCAGACCTATCGACCGCGAATGAACGTGCCCGGAAGAATCTTCGCGGACGAAGACCTGATCACCGCAGCTTTTAACGATAAAGCCATCGAACAAGTCGCTAGCGTCGCCTCCTTACCGGGTATCGTCGAGGCGTCTTTCGCTATGCCGGACATACACTTAGGGTACGGATTTCCAATCGGCGGGGTTGCGGCCACACGAGTAGAAGGTGGCGTTGTGTCGCCCGGGGGTGTGGGTTTTGATATCTCCTGCGGCGTTCGACTTATACGAACAAACATCCCCTCGGCCGAAGCCAAAGAACAAATGGGGCCTTTAGTTAACGAGCTGGCCATGAATATACCAAGCGGGCTCGGCACAAAGGGCAGAATCGCTCTTGACGATAAGCAAATTGATGAGGTCTTAAAACAAGGGGCGGGCTGGTGCATCAACCAGGGATATGGTGAGGTCGAAGACCTCGAGTTTATTGAACATCACGGTGCTTATGAAACAGCCGATCCCGATCGGGTTAGTGACCATGCAAAAAAAAGAGGTCAAAAGCAGCTCGGCACACTTGGATCCGGAAACCATTTTGTGGAAATCCAGGAGGTAGTCGAAATATACGACCAGAGCGCGGCTGATGCATTCGGGATCAAGGTCGGCTGGCTGACAGTCATGATACACTCAGGGTCTCGCGGTCTCGGACATCAAGTCTGCAAAGATTATCTTAAGGTGATAAGCGAGGGGAATGCGAGATCGGATCTTATGTCGCACGACCGGCAGCTAGCGTGTACACCGATTGAGTCTCAGACGGGCCGTGATTATTTGGCGGCGATGGCAGCTGCGGCCAACTTTGGCCTAGCGAATCGCCAAGCCATCGCCCATGGGGTCAAGCAAGCATTTACCACAGTTCTTGGGGCAAGCCAGAAGAAATTGGGGCTGAACTTGGTGTATGATGTTTCACATAATGTTGCTCAGTTTGAGAAACATGAAGTTGATGGAGTTCCGACCGAACTCTGTGTCCACAGAAAAGGAGCCACTAGAGCCTTCGGGCCCGGGCAACCGGAAATTCCCAAGGCATACCGGCATATCGGCCAGCCAGTAATTACTCCAGGAGACATGGGCACGGCCTCGTATTTGTTGGTTGGCACAGAAAAGTCGATGAAGCGAGCGTTCGGCTCGACTTGTCACGGAGCCGGCCGGGTCATGAGTAGAAAAGCTGCCGCGAAGAAAATGTCAGGAGCCTCGCTCATGCGCGAATTGGCCGAACAAGGTATTATTGTTGAAGCCGGAAATAGACGCGCATTATCTGAGGAAGGCCCTTATGCTTATAAGGATGTTAGTCGAGTCGTTGATATTTGCGAGGCGGTAGGATTATCGAAAAAAGTCGCAAAACTAAGACCTCTCGGGGTTGTGAAAGGTTAGCCGTAAACCAACTAGCGATTATTGGGGGTTTCCGTGAAAACAATTGAACGAGTTATAGGCCAAAGTGAGCTCATGGTTGCGGATATCGGGTATTTCTTTGCTTTTTCAAATCTTTTCCGATGGCTCAACTTAACCCTGGCTTTCGTCCTTCTTTACTTTCAGGCTACCCCGAAAGTGCCCACAGCCATCACGGTTGCGGTTTTTTCCAGCGTCTTTTTCTATAACAGCGCAATGACTCTCTGGTCTAACCAAATCGCTAGCTTTCTAACAAAACATCGATATTTAATCTTGCTTGATGTCGCTTTTAGTTTTTGGCTTTTGGTTGCCTATGGTGGGCGCTCCCCTTTTACGGTCTACTCATTTAGCTCGGTTATGGTAGCCGGGGTGATCTTTAGGATGGGTG
>JAUWRD010000156.1 GCA_030610765.1 Actinomycetes bacterium | reverse complement strand
CATATTTTGGTTCCTTGTCTTCCAGACTATGACCGCCGGCGATAACAGCGCCGGCCTCTTCCACCTTATCGGCGCCGCCCCTCAGGACCGCTTGAAGTATTTCCTCACCCAAGCTGCATGGAAACGCAAAGATATTTAAGGCCATCAGTGGCTGACCGCCCATGGCGTAGACATCACTTAAAGCATTAGCGGCTGCAATTTGTCCGAAAAGATACGGATCGTCGACGATTGGCGTAAAAAAATCAAGCGTGTGAATAATAGTGGTGGTGTCATTCAACCGATAAACAGCGGCATCGTCTCCGGTTTCTATGCCGATCAGTAAATTCGGGTTTGTCTTTAGGGATAGTCCGGCCAGTATCCGACTTAGAGTCCCCGGTCCGATCTTTGCGGCGCACCCTCCGGAGGTGACCATTTCAGTTAAGCGTACTGGTGCCGACATGAGGATATCCTTTTGACTGCCATGAGTGGGAAAGTTTGTTGCTAGTAATTGACAAGTTTTAGAAAGCTATCGGGTTTGAGGCAAGCCCCGCCAACTAAGGCGCCGTCAATTTCAGGTTCGGCCATAATCTTAGCGACATTATCTGGTTTTACGCTGCCCCCGTAAATAATCCTTAACTTCTGGGCTGTGTCGACTCCGAAAAGCGAACCAACGAGCGCCCTTATGTGTCTAATAACGTCATTGGCGTCTTCCGGTTCCGCGACCTTGCCCGTGCCGATAGCCCATATTGGCTCATAAGCTATAACCAGACGCTCAGATAAATCGCCGCCGATCCCTTCCAACCCTTCCTTTATCTGCGCCGCGATCACTTCGGTGGTTTGACCTGCTTCACGCTGGCTGAGGGTCTCCCCGACGCAAAATATTGGTTTTAACCCGTGGTCCAGCGCTGCTTTTAGTTTTTTGTTGACAGTTTCGTTTGTTTCACCAAACAATTGACGTCTTTCCGAGTGCCCTACTATCACAAATTCAAGACCAAGGTCGACCAACATCAAAGGAGAGATTTCACCAGTAAACGCCCCGGTTTCTTCCCAGTGCATGTTCTGGGCACCCAAGCCTATCTTTAAATTTTTCTTTTCTATGTCGGCGGCCACCGTGCTAAGCGCGGTATAAGGAGTGCAAATAACTACCTCACCTCCGGTATCTTCGTTGACGCCTGCCGCAACACCTTCCAGAAAGGTCACTGCGTCACCTGTTGTCATATGCATCTTCCAGTTACCCGCTATCATGGGTCTTCTGTCCGCCATCAATGACTCCTATTATCGATCCTCAAGGACTTCCACACCCGGAAGAGCTGTCCCCTCAAGGATCTTGAGACTCGCCCCGCCGCCAGTTGAGGCAAATGAAACCCGATCAACTAGACCAAACATTTTCAAAGCGGCCAGAGAATCGCCACCGCCCACAATTGAAAGCGACCCATGTCGGGTCGCTTCAGTGATTGCATTTGCTACGGCTTTGGTTCCGCGGGAAAACTGCGGTATCTCAAATACCCCCATTGGCCCGTTCCAAAAAATAGTCTTAGCTGATTCTAATGCCTGGTTATATATTTCAATTGTCGCCGGGCCAATATCTAACCCTAGCCAATCTTCGGGAACCTTCTTGGCGGAAACAACCTTGTAATTCGCCGACTTGGATATCTCCGGCGCGGCCACGAGATCAATTGGTAGATAGAGAGCAACCTCGTTTTCTTCGGCTTTTTTGATTATTTCGGAAGCCAATCCTACCTGATCTTCCTCAACGATCGAGTTGCCAATCTCATAACCTTTGGCCTTTAGAAATGTGAAACACATGCCTCCGCCGGCGACAATACCATCAACGATATCCAGCAACTGGTTGATAACCCCAATTTTATCGGATATTTTGTTTCCACCGAGACACGCCATGAAGGGACGATTTGGCGCCTCAATTAACTTCTTTAAGACAGATACTTCTTTTTCAAGCAATAACCCGGACGCTCCCGGCAGGTAATTAGCGACCCCGACAGTTGAGGCATGGCTCCGATGAGCGGCTCCGAAAGCGTCATCCACATACACATCACCTAGCTCTGCCAATTTCCTGGCAAATTCCGGATCGTTTTCCGCTTCACCTTTATTGAATCGCAGATTCTCCAGGAGCATTATCTCGCCGGCCCTGAGATTTTCGGCGACCTTTTTGACATCACCATTAATGGTTTTGTCCATAACTTTGACCTTCGTATTCAAGAGCTCTGACAAGCGCTCCCCGACAGGCTTCAAGCTAAATGCCGGATCGAATTGGCCTTTGGGTCGACCGAGATGGCTGCAGAGAATAATACGCGCCTGCTGGTGCCTTAAGTAATTAATTGTGGGCAGAGCAGCCCTTATCCGGCTGTCGTCAGCTACGCGTCCATTGTCGAGAGGGACGTTAAAGTCTACTCTGACGAGAACACGCTTACCCTTAACATCAATATCCTCGATAGTTTTTTTTGAAAAATACCTACGTGAAGCCGCTATCTCTGACACCGCCTCAGCCCTGGCTCCGACTGAAAAACCGTCAACCAAATAAAAACACCCCTATCTACATTGTTTCTAAACGCGATCACGACATGTTTAAAAGGGACAGCTAATACAATAACAAACTTACCCTTGTCACACTAATTTAACTAGATCAATCAACCGCTTAGAATAAGCCCATTCATTGTCGTACCAGGCCAGAATCTTCACCATATTGCCCATGACCAGTGTTGTCTTACTATCAAATATTGAAGAGTGACTATTGCCGACAACATCAATGGAGACAATTGGATCCTCACAATACTGCAGAATCCCCTTCATCGGCCCGTCCGCTGCCGCTTTCATGGCTGCGTTTACACTCTCGACATCCGCTGGTCTTTCAGTCTCCACGACCAAGTCAACGATCGACCCATCAGGAACCGGCACCCTAAGCGCCAAACCGTCTAATTTTCCTTTAAGCTGCGGGATAACTTCTCCAATGGCTTTGGCCGCTCCTGTCGACGTCGGGATGATCGACACGCCCGCTGCCCGAGCGCGTCTTGGATCCTTGTGACAGAGATCAAGAATGCGCTGATCGTTTGTGTAAGCATGACAGG
>JAUWRD010000027.1 GCA_030610765.1 Actinomycetes bacterium | reverse complement strand
TCTGTCTCGACATCACCGATGAGATCATATCTGAAGCTGAGTCAAAGAAATGCCAGATGATAGTTGCGCATCATCCCCTTTTTTTTGGGAACGTTAGCGGGGTGACCGACGGTACATTAGTCGGACGGCTGGCCTTAAGAGCAATTGAAGGCGGCTTGGCAATCTACGGAGCTCATACAAACCTTGACAAGGCGCCCGGCGGTATCAGTGACGCTCTCGCCGATCATTTAGGTCTTGTAAACGTCTCTGTTTTGCAGACGCATGGCATCACTGATCTTTCCCACGATGTGCATTCGCTCGAAGATCACCATGATAAAGAGGCGGGGCTCGGGCGACTGGGCGACCTTAAAGAGGAAGTTGGGCTTGATGATTTCCTTAAGGTCTGCCAAGCTCAAATAAGCCAAAACATTAGATTCGCCGGATCTAAGAAAACAGTTAAGCGAATTGCTGTTTGCGGCGGCAGCGGAGCGTCGCTAATCGAGGCGGCCGGTAAAGTCGGGGCGGATATTATGGTTACAGGCGACGTAAAATACCACGATGTTCTCAGGGCTTTGGACTTAGGGCTAGTGGTAGTTGACGCCGGGCACGATTCGACTGAGATTATCGGCATGTCAAAACTTAGCAAACGCATAGAAGCCGAGTTAGATATTGAAGTCATCGTGCCAAGGTTTGCCAAATCAGTCTGGAAGGTAGTTTAAATGACAATAATCGGACTTCATGAGTTACAAATCATAGACAGCCAAATGAGCCGGCTTAATCATGACCTTGAATCCTGGGAAGAAAAAGCGACACTCGATCAGTTGGTGACGCGCTTGAGTGAGCTGGAAGGACTTGAAGGCAAATTCAATAATGTTTTGGCTAAGGACCAACAAGATCAAAAAAGAGCTGAAGACAGCATAGCCGTTTTAACCGCCAAAATAGAAAAGGAAGAAAAGAAGCTATATGGCGGCCAGATATCCAATCCCAAAGAACTCAAGGGGATTGAAAATGAAATAATTTCTTTGAAAAAGCGGCGCGATGAAGAAGAGACAATTCTTTTAACAGTGATCGAGAAGGTTGAGAAAATTGCCGCGGACTCATCAAAGATTAAGAAAACATTACAGACAGTCAGCGCTGAAGTTGACAGTTTGCGTTCGCGACTCGAGGAGTTAAGCACGGAGATAAACGGCCAGCTAAAAGATCTTGAAGCTCAACGAATTGAAGTCTTGGCAACGGTGTCTCCAGACTCACTAAAGCTCTATGATAAGGTGAGAAAAGAGAGCATGGGGTTGGCAGTCGTTGAGCTTGACGGCTCGACCTGTACGGGGTGTCGCATGGAGCTCCCGGCTTCAGAGCTTGAGCAAGATATCGGCGCTGATCAATTCCGGCGATGTCCGCATTGTCGACGCATTCTGATAAAGAAGAAAAATTGATAACCGTAAAGACAGATGGCGCGGCCAGAGGAAATCCCGGGCCGGCGGGCGTAGGAGTCGTTATTTATGATTCCCGGGGCGAGGTAATTGACGAAGCGGGACAGTATATTGGTGAAGCGACAAATAATGTGGCTGAATATAGTGGGTTATTGCTCGGATTAAAACGTTTGGCTGCTCATCGCGACAAATCAATTGTAGTTAAGCTTGATAGTGAGCTGTTGGTTAAGCAGTTAAACGGCGAATATAAAGTTAAGAACGCTGCACTAAGGCCCATGTTTCTAGCTGCGCGCGCGATGTTAAATCAGCATAAAGATATTCAAGTCCGCCATATCCCGCGCACCGAAAATGGCGATGCCGACAAACTTGCTAATGAAGCTATTGATAAGTACTTTGCCGGAGAAACGCAAATTCAAAAAGTGGTTGAAACACCAGATCAAGAAAGCCTTTTTTAAAATAAAAGCCCCAAAGGGGAGCGACTGCTTTTTGACTTCCCGGGACACCTTTAAATTAGCGCCAGGGGAGAGACAGGTCAAGCTAAAGAAAAGAGTGAGTTCTGCCGATCATAATAAAACAAAGTTTGCTTCGATGGAGCGATGAATGGATGAACAAAACGAAAAGAAGCGCGAGAATAAAGACAAAGAGACCGTGTGCGAATTCTTTGGTATTAAAATCACAACAAAGAAACCGCATCTTGTCGATATCCTAACAAAAGACGTCGGGGAAATACTCAACCGCGACGTCCATGTTTTTAAGCGAGAAAAACCCGAGCCTGAAACCGTTCCCGAGAATGGGTCTGCGGATCTAGATATTGAACCGTACGACGACGACCTCTCATAAATAATTAAGGTGACACAATACTTAATTCTGTCCTTCGAATTAAGTATTGTGTCACCTTAATTATTTGTCCCCTTAATTATTTATGAGCTGGAATTAAGTTTCTTTATATACCGATGGCCGCAGAGACACTGTTTGCAGCAGCTGCCGTTTTAGCATCTTCGCGGATCTTTTGCTCAAGCAACGCCCTTTTTTGCAATAGTGAGTTTTGAAGAAGGGAATACTCAGCTAGCTTTTCGCGTTTTAAGGAGATCTGCTCTTCTTTTTTTCTAGCCAGATCCTCCTTAAGTTTGCGGATCTTTGTCAACCGCAACCGATTCGCCTTTAGCATTTGGCTATCGTGCGCATTGATTTTGGACAAAAAGTTAAGCTTCTTCCAGATGTCTGTAAAGTCGTGTAAATCAAGAAAGATACTGAGCAGCATCGTATCGTAGTTTTTGTAAACTTGTCCGAGACGAGCATTCAGAGCCTGTTTTTGTTCTTTAAGCGAAGCTTCTTGGGCGTCTAGCTGTTGGTAAGTTTTAATAATATCTTTCGTAGTTGACTCTAATTGAAATTCAACCCGGTCAAGTTCAATTTGATGATTATCTATCTCTTCGGTAAGCTCGTTAATCTCCCGCACTATTGGATCAGGGTCAGCAGCTACTAGCTCGACCCCTAGAGCGCAGGACAGAAGGGCTATAAGTATTACAATTTTTATGGCGGCTATGTATGTTGTTTTCATGTCTTTTAAGTATCGGCAATGTCTTCAGGATTGCTTAGTCTTCGGTCAAATAACGTTTTAGATTGCTTTAATACAGGGAAAAACTGGTTGCTCGTATCTATTGCTTCAACTGAACTACAATGCTAAAGAAAAATACGTCACGACGCAAGTAGCGTTTATGCCACGATTGATTTCTTGTCTTATCATGTGCAAACTGACAAGAGAGTTATTTATTGGGGACAGATTGAGAGGCGCAAATTGGCAGGACAATTGCTGTCGCGTAATTTCACTGAATTAGGTAAAAAGCTGGTTGATGCCGATGATATTGGTATCTTTACAGACGCCGACGGCACTCTGAGCGAGATAGTAGAACATCCAGATTTATCAAGTGTCGCGCCGGAGATGACCCAAGCTCTCACGAAATTAGATCAAGTCTATGGAATGGTTGTCGTCGTTTCTGGTCGTCGAGCTCAGGAAGTGCAAAACCTGGTGGGCGAAGACGAGCTGCTCTATTTAGGTAATCATGGTTTTGAGAGGCGAAAAAATAATAGAACAACCAAAAGCCCGGGGCTTGAGGAACCGGCCCGCCGTATTGCCATCGTTAAGTCTGAGCTTGCGGAGCATCTGCCGGCTGATCCCGGGATATTCATAGAAGACAAGGATCTGGTTCTAGCCACTCATTATCGAAAGGCTCGAAACCCTCAAGTGAAAGAGGAGGTTAAGTTGCTCGCCGCTCGGCTGGCCGGCGAAAACGATTTGATCTTTCAGAATGGCCGCGAAGTGACGGAGATTCGGCCAAAGGGAGTCGATAAAGGCCAGGCTGTGCTCGAAGTTATTAGGGAGAACGGGCTAGCTCAAGCTATTTATATAGGCGATGACACGACCGATGTCGATGCTTTTAGGGCTCTCAAACACGCTTCAAAGACAGGTGAAATATCCTGTATATGCGTTGCCGTTGTCAATGAAGAATCACCCGCTGCCCTCAAAGAAAACGCGGATTACTTAGTCGAGTCAATTGAAGAGGTGAAGAGCTTTTTTCTTTGGCTGGTTGAATTTGCGCGCGAACGGCGTGAAAGCGTTTAAGTCTTCGATACTTTTTCAATATCACGCAGTTGGTGGCGTAGCCACTTCAGCACATCGTTTCTTTTGACAATCTCTTTCAACCGGGTCGCTCTTAAACCGCGCTCTAACGGCGTCATCGTTAGAGCTTGATATAGTTTTTTGGCTGTATCTTCAAGGTCAAAAGGATTGATTCCCAAGACGCCGTCCCTAAGCTCTTCGTAAGCGCCGGCATTTTCCGAAAGAACGATCACCCCATCTCTGGAATTCAAGACAGATGCCTCCTTGGCGACCAAATTCATCCCGTCAAAAACTGGATTTGTCAGCAAAACGTCAAAACGACTAAGGGCCGCGATTGAGCGGTAATAGTTATCATCAATTTGTAAATCGATTGGCTGCCATTGGCTATTGCCGTACTTTGAATTAATCTCTGCGACCTTCTCCTCAATTGCACGGCGGTAGTCAGAGTACTTTTTGAGATATTCACGAGAGGGATAGGCGTAGGCCAGGAATTTCAATGTGCCCAAAAGCTCCGGGTGGGTGTCAAGGAGCATCGCGAACGCTTCGAAACCGCGGATCAAATTTTTGCTCAGCTCCGCTCTATCCACACGCAATATCAGTTTGTATTTATCCGTAATTTCAGAGAGCTTTTCTATCCCCTCGGATACTTCTGGAATCTCCAGCATTTTCCGGGTTTCCTCAACACCGATCGAGATAGGATAGGCTTTGACCAGAACAACGCGGTCACGATAGTAGACCTTGCCGTGTCTCAAATCTATTCGACAACCCAATAAATCCTGGCAACAGAGAATGAAATTTCTGACGTATCGACGAGAATGAAAACCTACTATATCCAAGGTTAAAAGCGACTCTAAAATAGCCTGCCTGACATCCGTTGGTAAGATGCGGAAATAATCAGGAGAGCACCATGGAACATGCACAAAATGGAAGAGCACGGCATCACGCTTTAATTGGCGCAAAAAGCCACCGACTAGATAAAGGTGATAATCCTGAATCATGATTACGGGATCATCATCGCCTTTGGTGAGCGCAGCGATCGTTTGAGCAAACTGTTTGTTAACCGCTACGTAACCATTATCCCACGCCTTCCTGAACTGGGAACCAAAGGTAGGCTCATTGGCTACATCAAAGAGGTGATGATTTAGAAACCAGAGAAGGTCATTGCTGATCTCATTATAATACTGGTCGTATTTGTCCGGTGGTATATCAAGTAAGTATATCCAGTAAAACGGATCGTCTTCCGGGAGCCCGAGAAGTTTTTGGTTCTTTGCGACCTGAGAATCTTCTTCGGTCATGGCCGAGGCGATCCAATATGCCTTTGTCGCCTTTAAAATTGAATCAAGCGCCGTTATTAAACCCCCGGCACCACGTCGCCATTCTCTTTTTCCGTCTTTTCCTCGTTCAAATTGGATCGGTCCGCGGTTTGAAGCAAGCACTAGTTTTCTTTCGCCCAGTGTTTGCTCTATTACTTTACTATCCGGTATTTTCTTCCTCACGTTGCTCGGTCACCGATAATCCCCTCATCAAATTCAGGTAGGCCTCAAGATTGGATGTGCAAAGGAACTTGTTTCTAACTTTTTCGCGCGCGGCTACACCTAGTCGAGCGCCAATTCCTGGATTCTTCAAAAGCTCCACAATGCGCGCGGCGCAGCTCTCAACAGAATCAACGAGAAAGCCGTTAACGTTATCGTCGATCTGAAGGACAATGCCACCCACGTTTCCCCCGATAACCGGCTTTTCTTTCCACATGCCCTCAGTTACCGTTAAGCCAAAGCCCTCCTGCAAAGATTTTTGAACGACTACCGAGGAGCCACGCTGAAAAGCGTTAATCTCCATATTTCCGACGCCTTGAAGGTTTGACAAAAGAAAAATATCGTCGTCCTCGCCGGCATGGCGGGCAGTTTTTTCGTAATAGTGCCAGCTTTCGGGATCATCGGAAGCCATAGAAGCAGCCAAAAGCAGCTGGGCTTCCGGAACTTCTTTTTTTACTAGTCGGTATGCGTCGATCACTCCAAGAGGATCTTTCCAGGGATCATATCGGGAAACCTGGGTAATCAAGGGTCGATCCGGATCGATATGATATTTGCGCAGAGTTCTATGTATGGTCTGCTCGTCTAGAGCAGTGTTTTTGGGGCTCAACGGATCAATAGTGGGTGTTATAAAAGTGCACGGCGGCAGCTTGGCCGCGTGTTCATCAAGATAGCTGGGCGATGTGAAGACAACCGCATCGAAGACCTGGATAAAAGGTAGGAGATAGGCCCAGAGTTCCTGGCTGAATTTAGTCAGGTCGAGATGGCATCTCCATATCCATTTCTTTCCAATTGCCCTGTGGTTCTCGAGAAAATAGGGGAGTGCCGCCGGTTGCGGATCGTGCACGACAACGTAATCATATTGTCCGGCCATCATCTTGGCGTTCGCCAAATTATGATGTTCATAAATCTTTTTCATCTGGTCGGTAATGGGCATGTCCATTCCCTGAAGGCAGTTGTGCATGATTTTCGTAACGCTGAAGAATTCTTCCGAACCCTGGATGACTTTCCAATCGGCAATCAGACCGACATCTTGCATCAGCGGCACCAGCGTATAAAGAAGCTCAGATACACCGCCGCCGAAAGCGGTGGCGTTAACATGAAGGATGCTCGAGCCGGCTAGGTCTCCCGCCAGCTCACGAACGTCTCTTATGCTTTCAGGGTCAACAAATAGTTCATAATCTGCGATGGACTTTTGAGTTAAAGGTACAGAAACCAGCATTCTTTTCCTCCACAAGCATTGGTATTATTCCCGAACCTAGTTCATTTAAGCTAATTGTTCCCAAGACTAACACACCTAAAAAGGAAATATTTTACCTTTCTATATTATCGGTCAAATCAATATATTTTTAACCAGAGAATCTCAAAAAGGGGACGTTGGTTGCGTTTGCCCCCTGGTAGCCTTTGCCCTCTTGCACCGGTTTTTGGTATACTCTGTTTTCATTTCTTTTTGGAAAACAATGGAGTTTTATATGAGTCAAAAGACATGTGAATGTCAAGAAAGCAAATGTCAAAATAGTGATATTGATTGCGCGACGGTCAAACAAATGGTCGCGGCGCACGAAAAAAAACCAGCTTCCTTAATCCCTGTTCTTCAGGATGTCCAACAGGAATACGGCTATTTGCCGCGCGAAGCGCTAGATATCGTCGCCCGCGGGCTCAATTTATCTGTCAGCAATATATACGGAGTGGCTACTTTCTATAAGCAGTTCCGTCTTGTTCCGCAAGGAGAACATCTAATTAAGGTCTGTCACGGCACAGCCTGTCATGTTGCCGGCGCCGAGGGGATCAGCGTTGTCTTGAGAAGCGATTTAGACGTTGAAGACGATGAAACCACCGATGATATGAAATTCACTCTTGAATCCGTAGCCTGTTTGGGTTGCTGTAGTTTGGCGCCAGTGATAACGGTTGGCGAGGATACGCACGGTCGATTGACTCCAGACAAAGCGAAGAAGGTAGTGTCAAAATATGCCAAGTAAAACAAAAGTTATTGTCGGTCTTGGAAGTTGTGGTTTGGCCGCCGGCGCCAAAGATGTTTTTTCCGCTTTCGAGAAAGAATTAGCTAGCAGCAAAGTCACGGCGGAATTAGGGCAGACAGGCTGCGTGGGTCTATGTTATCGAGAAGTTTTAGTTGATGTAATCACCCCGGACGGCAAGGTCACATACGGCGAGGTCGTCCCCAAAATGGTTTCGAGAATAGTTGAAGAACACGTAAACGACGGCAAGCCAATTTCAGAGTGGATCGCGCTCGATGATAACGGGGGCGAGGAAGCTCCTTTTCTGGCCGAGCAAAAGAGAATTGTCCTAAGAAATTGCGGTCAGCTTGACCCGGAAAAAATTGATGACTATCTCGCGGTCGATGGATACAAAGCCATTGAAAAGGCGATTAAGAAAATGGCGCCGGAAAAAGTAGTTGAGGAAATCAAAGCGTCCGGGCTGCGCGGTCGAGGCGGCGCCGGCTTTACAACTGGCCTCAAGTGGGAATTTACCCGGAATGCTCCGGGAGACAAAAAATATATTATTTGTAACGCCGACGAAGGCGACCCTGGCGCTTTTATGGATAGAAGCGTTTTAGAGAGCGATCCCCATAGCGTGATCGAGGGGATGTTGATCGCCGGATACGCGATCGGGGCGGGCGAGGGTTATATATATTGCCGGGCTGAATATCCGTTAGCTATAGAGCGTCTGGGAAAAGCAATTGATGAAGCTAAAGGTAAAGGTCTTCTAGGTGATTCTATCCTGGGCTCTGATTTTAGCTTCAATATAAAGATCAAAGAAGGGGCTGGCGCCTTTGTGTGCGGCGAGGAGACGGCCCTTATGGCATCCATCGAAGGACGTCGAGGGATGCCCAGGCTAAGACCGCCTTTTCCGGCCACATCCGGCCTCTGGGAGAATCCTACGTGTATCAATAACGTCGAAACTTTCGCTAACGTTGCCTGGATAGTTAACCACGGGGCCAAGGAATACGCCGCCATCGGCACTAAAGGGAGCAAGGGCACAAAGGTCTTTGCTTTAACCGGAAAAATTGCCCGAAGCGGCCTTGCCGAAGTGCCAATGGGGATGACGCTTAAAGATGTTGTCTTTAAGGTTGGCGGCGGCATGAAAGAGGGCGGCGAGTTCAAAGGAGTGCAAATCGGTGGACCGACTGGCGGTTGCCTCCCGGCTGAAATCATTGAAACCGAAGTAGACTATGACTCGCTTACCCAAACAGGAGCAACAATGGGCTCAGGCGGCATGGTCATACTTGATCAAACCACGTGCATGGTTGATTTGGCCCGCTTCTTTATGTCATTCGCTCAAAACGAATCTTGCGGCAAGTGTGTGCCTTGCCGGGTAGGCACTAAGCGCATACTGGAAATACTTGATAAAATCACGGCCGGTCAGGCCGAGGAAGCTGACCTTGAGACACTCAAGGTATTGGCTGTCGACATAAAAGCATCATCTCTATGCGGCTTAGGTCAGACCGCGCCCAATCCGGTGCTGTCGACTCTCCGCTATTTTGAAAACGAATATCTTGAACATATAAATGAGGGCTATTGTCGCGCGGGTGTCTGTGCCGATTTGACAAAAGTCGTGATCAGTCAAAAACTCTGTCGTCAATGCGCGGTGTGTATCCGTCATTGCCCGGTAACAGCTATTTCCGGAGCGCGGCACGAGTTAACCGAGATAAGCCAGGGAGACTGTACTCAATGTCAGGTGTGTGTGGCGACATGCCCTTGGGATGCGATAGCGGTTGTCTCGCCAAGATCAGCTGAATTCAAAGATGAACAAAGCGAGGAATCAGCGGAGGTGACCACCGAATAATGTCAAAAACAGCGACTGATAAATTTACAGTTAATATTAACGGGGAAGATCACAAGGTCGAACCCAAAACGACCATTCTCGATCTAGCCGACGATCTTGGCATCAAGATTCCGACGCTCTGCCACGACCCGAGGTTAAAACCTTTTGGCGCTTGCCGCCTTTGTTTGGTTGAGCTGGAGGGGGCCCGTAATCCAGTACCTGCCTGCGCGACCATTCTCGGGCCGAAGATGGTTATTAAAACTGACACTGAGCGCATTCACGCTATTCGTAAGACGATCATTGGTTTACTTCTATCTGATCATCCGAGCGACTGTTTAACGTGTGATACTTGCGGCGATTGCCGGCTTCAAGAATATGCCTATGAGTACGGAGTGCGGGAGGCCGATTTTAAAGGCGGCGAGTTACATCCTGTCCGACCTCAAGAATCAGACCCGTTTATCGGCCGAGACATGTCGAAATGCATACTCTGTGGCCGATGTGTGCGTATCTGCGATGAGGTTGAAGCGGCTTTCGCGATTGACTGGACATATCGCGGTTTCGAAACTCAAGTTAATACCCCTTACGGCGAGTCACTTTTAGACACAACCTGCGAGTTTTGCGGTCTCTGCGTGTCTACGTGCCCGGTCGGAGCGTTGACCGAGGCGCGGTCAAAAGGCAAACATCGGGTTTGGGAAGCAAAGAAAACTTTGACGACTTGTCCTTACTGCGGTACTGGTTGCGAGCTGGAGCTACACGTAAAAGACAACCAAATTACAAAAGTAAAATCTCGTCCGGATAGCCTCAATCACGGCAACCTGTGCGTTAAGGGCAAGTTCGGTTACGATTTTGTAAATAGTCCTGAGCGGCTGAAGAAACCACTTTTGAAAAAAGGCACTGATTTCGTCGAGATCGAGTGGGAAGAGGCGCTAGGGTTGATGGCGAAGAAATTTGCCAAGATCAAGTCGGAAAATGGCCCGGATGCTATAGCCGGGTTGTCTTCCGCCAAATGCTCTAACGAAGAGAATTATCTCTTTCAAAAATTGATGCGCTCGGTGATTGGCACTAATAATGTCGACCATTGCGCGCGACTCTGCCACGCATCGACCGTGGCCGGTCTGGCAATCTCCTTTGGTAGCGGCGCGATGACAAACTCGATAGACGATATTGAAGACGCGGGGGCCATTTTGGTTATCGGCTCTAACACTACCGAAGCCCATCCGATCATAGGTTTGGGCGTGCTCAAAGCCGCCAGGGAAAAGGGAGCCAAGCTGATAGTTATCGACCCACGCGGTATCAAATTAACCAAGTTTGCCGATGTCTGGCTGCCGCAAAAACCCGGCACTGATGTCGCGGTCTTAAACGGTCTAATGCATGTGATTATGGAAGAGGGTCTAGCCGACAAAGACTTTATAAAAGAGCGCACTGAGGATTTCGAAGCACTCGAGAAACTACTGCCGGAATATACACCCGAAAAGGTTGAGGAAATCTCCGGTGTGCCCGCGGACGATCTTCGTCTGGCCGCCCGGATGTACGCTGAGGCCGACGCTGCCTCGGTTATTTATTCAATGGGCATCACTCAACACACAACCGGCGTTGATAATGTTAAATCAATCGCCAACCTGGCGATGCTCACCGGGAATTTGGGCCGGCGTGGCACCGGTGTCAATCCGCTTAGGGGACAAAACAATGTCCAAGGCGCATGCGACATGGGGGCGTTGCCTAATGTCTATCCCGGTTATCAGAAAGTGGCCGAGGAGGCTTCCAGGGATAAACTGGGAAAAGCCTGGGGATGTTCACTGCCTGATTCAACCGGACTAACCGTGGTTGAGATAATGAACGCCGCCGCTGACGGCAGCGTCAAGGGGTTATATATAATGGGCGAGAACCCGATGTTGTCCGACCCCGATGTCGGTCATGTCGAGGAAGCTCTCGAGAATCTCGATTTTTTCGTCGTCCAGGACATTTTCTTAACCGAAACCGCTGCCTTGGCTGATCTGGTTCTACCAGGCCAGACCTTTGCTGAGAAAGACGGCACATTTACTTCCACCGAACGACGGGTCCAGCGCATAAGAAAGGCGATTAAACCGCCTGGCGAGGCCCGATCAGATTGGCAAATTATCACCGACGTCGCTAATGCGATGGGCGACGACATGGCGTATAACTCACCGTCCGAGATTATGGACGAGATAGCCAGCGTTACCCCGTCCTACGGCGGTATGAGTTTCGAGCGCATAGATAAAGTCGGCCTCCAATGGCCGTGTCCCGATAAAGATCATCCCGGCACGCCGGTGCTACACGTCGGCAAATTCAAGCGGGGCCTGGGCAAATTTCACCCGGTCAACTTTAAGCCGCCAGCGGAAGAGCCCGATGCTGAATACCCGATGATACTCACAACCGGACGCTTGCTCAACCAATTCCATACCGGCACGATGACGCGTAAAACAGAGGGTATGGATGAAGTAGGACCAATCGCCTCAGCCGAGATAAGTCCGAAGGACGCTAAGAAACACAACTTAAAAACAGGGGATAAGGTCAAGCTTGTCACAAGACGAGGCGAGATAGAAGCCAACGCCTTGGTCACAGATAAATCACGACCGGGCATCATTTTCATGCCTTTCCATTTTCACGAGGCGCCCGCGAATAGGCTGACCAACCCGGCCCTCGACCCCATCGCTAAGATTCCTGAGTTTAAGGTCTGTGCCGTCCGCATCAAATAGGGACAGCGACCGTTATAACCAGCATAAACCCTAACGAAACGTATTTACGGGTATATCTTCTAATTAGGGACAGCGACCGTTATCAGCAGGGGTTTTGCTTATTATGAAGGAAATTGCCACATTTGCAGCGGGATGTTTCTGGGGAGTAGAGGAGACCTTTGGCAAGGTGCCGGGAGTCATTTCAACCTCAGTCGGTTATGCCGGTGGCCACGTCGAAAACGTCGGTTATAAGCAGGTTTGCTCTGGAAGTACCGGCCACGCGGAATCAGTACAGGTGGAATTTGACACTTCAGTTGTCTCCTTTGATCAGCTCTTGAATGTTTTTTGGAAAACCCACAATCCCACGACGAAAGATCGTCAAGGACCTGACTTTGGCTCTCAATACCGTTCTGTTATTTTCTACCATTCTCCGGACCAGAAGGCAGCGGCCGAAAAATCGAAAGAAGACCTTGAAAAATCAGGGGAATTTGCGAACCCGATCGTCACTGAAATCACACCTGCGCCCGAGTTTTATCGCGCTGAAGACTACCATCAAAAATACTTTACTAAGAAGCGCGAAGCTTGAAGGGTAACAGAGAAGATAAAGTCTTTGATCTTTAAGTTGTTACGATAATTCCGATCATTTGATAGACGATGACTGACGCCATCACCCACGTGGCAGTCGAGATGATCGTTCTAATGTAACTTAAGTTCCACAACTTATAGGCGATGAAGCCGACGAGCAAGACAGCCGCCGCCTTGAACACCACAGCCGACAGGAAGCTACTCTCGAACATGGCCGCCATAATTGGATTAGCCTCAATAGCCCCCGCGACGTCGAGTGAGACCTTAGTCAACGAGATATCAGCTAAATTAAGCAATATATATGGGACAAACGCCGTAAAAAATGGAGGCGCGCTCCCATCGTATTTAATACTATTCAAGATATAACCCCTTGGTTCTTTAACATACAATTTACAGTTTTTTACCCAATCTGTCAATATCTAACCCCCTTGTGACCTTGCAAAATGCACAAATAGTATAAATTTGTTAAAGTTCCTATAAGAAATGGCCGATGATAGTACATAACAATGGGGCATATTGGTAAAACAAAATGCACAAAGAGTCAAGATGAGGTAGAGAAGATGACGGCATCGAGATACGAGGCGGAAGTCGGGCACCGGCTTCGCAACATTAGGGAAAGTCGCAACTTAAGCCGCAAAGAGGTTGAGCATAAAACCGGCGGCGAGTTCAAAGAGTCGATTCTGTCGATGTATGAAAACGGTCGACGCAGAATCCCGACCCCGCGCTTGAAGAAACTGGCCGACTTCTACTCTATTTCGACAGCATTTTTGATGGGAGAGAGCCCGAACATGGAAGTGAACGCGCAGGAGTACGATGTCGAAGCGATGCTTATGTCTGACCCCAAGTACTCGGACGATGAAAAAGATGTGCTACTGCACGTTATCAGCATCATAAAAGCGAAACGTAAGGCTGAAGGAAAAGACTAATTCTAACGAAGGCGGGTGTAAGAGGTGGCGCTTGTCACTTACGTTCAGTATCGACGTCAGGCTGAGGAGTTAATCAAAGGTTTGGGTTTAAATGAACCCCCTATTGATGTACGAAAAGTAGCCGACGGGTTAAAGATCGAGATCATTGAGATGACTTTACCCAGTTGGTTTTTTGGGGTGCTGGTTAACTTACACGATGATTTCTATATCACTCTAAATAAAGCGATGCCCGAACACAGGAAAAACTTTACAATTGCTCACGAGATAGCTCACCACCAGCTACATGGAGATGAACTCGCCTATATGAAGAATTCCAAGAGAGATTACTTTCACCGAGAGGCCGATGTCTTCGCGGCTGAGTTATGCATGCCAACATTGATCGTAAGGGAAGAAGCAAAAAAATGGAATAACGATTTTCGTTGGCTGGCAAAGACTTTTTCTGTCAGTGAGACAGCGATGGTGCGCAAACTGCAAGAGTTGGGGATTTTGAAGGGCAAAATGTACGATTGTCGGAATTAGAAAACTATAAGGAAGGGAGGAGTTTTAGATGAGCAAGAAATTAACGGGTTTTAGTCTGAAGGAGATAGTCGAGATGGTGGCCATGAAGGAGAAAACAGGAGTTTTGACCGTTGAATCATCTGAATTCGGTAGAGGTAGAATTTGGATGAAAGAGGGTCAGATTAGCGCAGCTGAAGGGCTGGTCGTGAAGGGTCGCCAAGATGGGAAAAAGAGCCGCGATGAAATCGCGGATGAAATAAAGTTCGCGCTCTTAGAGATTCAAGAGTGGGAGGAAAGCGTTTTTAGTTTTGAAGCTCAAGAGATAACAAAGGCTGAAAGCAACTTCCTTTTCGATACCAACCATGTCATTTCAGAGCTGGACAGATTTACGGAAGAGTGGAAGCGAATAAGGTCTGAGATCCCGTCTCTTAAGGCGACGGTCGAGCTCATATCTGATCCTGAAAAAGACAAGATTGAACTTACGAAAGCGCAGTGGGCCCTAGTGGCCGAGTCGCGTAAGTGTACAACCGTTGAGGATTATGTTGCCAGACTGAAGCTCAATCCATTTCAAGTATGCAGAATGCTTTTTGAGTTGAGCCAGGCTGGACTTGTTCGTTGTTTAGGGGAGGTGATGGAGACCAATCCCGATTTGACCACAGTAAAAACAAAACCAAATATTGCCGCAATGAAGAAAAAATATATTCGCAAAACTCTTGCAGAACACGACGAAGAAAATGAGCTGGTTCCAGCTGAATGGGCTAGCTATTACCAGCTTCTTGATTCCAGAAATATTAGTGCGAAACGCGCTGCGTCGGGAGCTAGTCAAAAGCACTGAGTTTTTTTACTTACAAACTGCACATATAGTGCAGTGTCCATGACAAGAAGTCAGTTTCCTAAGGAAGGAGGTTTTAAAAATGAGATATCACTTAAAAGACGAGAAAGGCGCATCAGCAGTTGAATACGGAGTTATGGTGGCGCTAATTGCCACAGCGATTGTAGCTACAGTCGGTTTGCTCGGAGCACAGCTGAACACGGTTTTTCAAGGCATTGTCACAACTCTTGGCGGTTGATTTCCTAAGTATCGTTGGGCGCACGCTTTTAAGATATGGAGAGCGGCGCCTGACGGTATAGGAAAAAGAGGCATAGTTTATGAGGAGGAGAAAAAAGTGTCACAAAAACAAACAAGATCTAACTTACGCAACGGAGATCACAGATCAAATACGGGCGATTGCTGCTTAACACGTCTTTGCATCTTAAAAACTAAAGATCATGAGTTAACAGCTTTTTGGGATGTTCAATCAGGCCTTCTTGATCTCGTGGAATCGAAAAAGGGCGGCGAGTCGTCGTGCGAACAGGCGTAACCAGCGAAGCAGGAGTGAGCACCGTCGAGTTTGCCTTAATAGCACCGCTTCTAATCACGTTGATCATAGCCACATTTCAATTCGCACTTGCGTTTGGTGCCTACTTGACGGTCACGCACGCGGCCCGGGAGGGCGCTCGGCTGGCTGCGGTTGGCCGATTTGACGAAGCCGAAGTCAGGAACCGGGCCTATCCAGTTGATCCAGTCTCGATAGTCGTAAGTTACCCCTCCGGCAGCGCGCACGGTGAACCCGTTCAAGTGCGTATTGAGCATATTTTTCACTTGAATATACCATTTTTCGGAGCCAGGGAAATACCGCTTGCCAGTCAAGCTCAAATGAGGCTGGAGGTATAAGAAATGATTAGACGGACAATGGTGGATCAAAGAGGCCAAGTTGCTGTTTTGGTGGCTCTTATGGCGACCGTTCTAGCGTCGACCCTAGTACTGGCAATTGACGTGGGGGTTGCTTACCAAGGCCGGCGAGTACTGCAAACGAGTGTTGATGCCGCCGCCTTGGCCGGGGCTATGGATATCGCCGAAGGGCGTGGCTCGGATCTGGCGCAAAACACTATCAATGACTACATAAACGGCAATCTT
>JAUWRD010000181.1 GCA_030610765.1 Actinomycetes bacterium | reverse complement strand
CCAGGTAATTGTTGAGGGCAAGATGGATGGGAAGAGCTTTGATGCTCAAAACATGCTCGTTAGATGTCCGGAGAACTACACGGCGGAAAGAGCTGTCACTGGTCTGTTTAGAACTTTGAAGATCGAAGGTCAGCTATATCAATAAGATAAAAATAAAGCGAGCAAGTGCTAGGCGCTTGGTCTGCATTGGAGGAGACAATGAGTAAGAAAAAAGCCAAATTAATAATCGCGCTGGTTGTCGTAGTGGGAGGCATGGGGGCTCTGGTTTACTCATCTATGCAGAGCACCGTTACTTACTATATGAAACCGAGCGAGATACTTGCGAAAGCGGCTAGCGATGGTGACGCTGTTTATGGCGAGCGCATTCGGGTCGGCGGCGTTGTGATTAACAAGACTGTTGAGGGAAGCGCGGCCACTCACAAATGGAAGTTTATGATCACCGATGGTGACGAGCAGAAAATAGAGCCTGTAGCCATGAAAGAGACAGCGGCCGACAATCGTGTGGTAGTTGAATATAAGGGCATCGTTCCGGACACTTTCGGGGAGGGCGTTATCGCCATCGCTGATGGTGTGCTGGATAAAAACGGCATTTTTACAGCCGATACGGTTTTAGCGAAATGCCCGTCTAAATACGAGGAAGCGCAGCAAGAAGACGAAGGTATGGCCAAGAAAGGCGCGGCTGACAAAAAAGCTGGACGTGCGGCCGAAGAAAAAAATTAGCAAGGGCGGTTTTATATCTAAATGGCAACAATAGGGTATTTTTCACTCATATCGGCAATGGTGGTGTCAGTATATGCGGCAGCTATGTCGATCTATGGCAAGATAGCTAACAAAAAAGCGATTATCGCTAGCGCAGAGCGAGCGGCAATTGCTGTCGGGGGTCTTCTGCTTATTGCTTCAGCGGCCCTTATGAACGCCTTTATATCGCATGATTTTTCGCTTGAATATGTCTACAGTTATTCAGACCGCACCCTATCTTTAATCTATCTTATCTCTGGTTTTTGGGCTGGTAACGCGGGTTCGCTACTTATGTGGGCCTTCTTCATGGGAATCTTCACAGCCATAGTTATTTGGCAAAATCAGCATAAAAATCGTGACATCATGCCATGGGTAACCGCGATTCTCTCTGTCTACACCTTTCTTTTCTTAAGCCTTTTGTTGTTCATGTCGAACCCATTTCAGAAAATGGCCTATCTGCCCGTTGACGGCCGAGGTCTAAACCCTATGCTCGAGAATCCGGGCATGTATTTGCATCCGCCGACGACCTATCTCGGATATGTCGGGTTCGCTATCCCGTTTGCTTTCGCCATGGCGGCTCTAATCAGCGGACGACTAAGCGATATATGGATTCGCACGACTAGAAGATGGACACTTTTCGCCTGGTTCTTTTTGACGATTGGCAATTTGGTTGGTGCCTGGTGGGCTTATTATACTTTAGGTTGGGGCGGGTACTGGGCTTGGGATCCGGTTGAGAATGCATCATTTATGCCCTGGCTGGTTGGAACGGCGTATCTGCATTCTGTCATGATTCAAGAGAAGAAAGGCATGCTTAAGATTTGGAATATGTCCTTGGTTGTTCTAACTTTTGCGATGACCATCCTGGGCACGTTGATAACCAGATCAGGCATTGTTAACTCAGTCCATACTTTTTCTCAATCAGGCATGGGTCCATTCCTTTTTGTTCTCTTCTTATCGACGATCGCTTTTGGTTTTGGCTACATAATATATAGGCTGCCACAATTAAAAAGCGCAAATGAAATTGATTCGATTGTTTCACGGGAAAGCGCTTTTCTTTTCAACAACTTGTTACTTCTAGGCATTGCTTTTACTGCTCTGTGGGGCACGATCTTTCCGTTTATCTCAGAGGCGGTACGCGGCGTGAAAGTCACTGTCGGAACTCCTTTTTATGATCAGGTAGCGGCCCCGCTCGGGTTGGCTCTACTCTTCCTTGTTGGAGTCTGTCCGCTAATAGCCTGGAGGCGGGCGTCTATCGAAAATCTGCAGCGCAATTTTCTCTATCCATTGGCTGTTAGTTTCGTTGGCGGCGGCATACTTGTAGCCTTAGGGATGCGAGAGCCGATCGGCGCTGTGATTTTAGCCGTTCTCATAATTTTTGTTCTATCAACTATCTTTATAGAGTTTTTTCGCGGGACACTTGCCAGGCATCGCATGACAGGCGAGGGGTACATGAACGCCTTTACTAACTTGATCTGGAAGAATAAACGGCGCTATGGCGGTTACGTAATTCATATCGGGATAGCTATGATATTTATGGCTTTCTTGGGCGGCCCCTTCAAACAACAGGTGGAAAAGACACTTAAACCCGGGGCGTCTGTAAACGTCGGAAGCTACAAAGTAGTTTTTGAGAGAATGATTACTTATCCCCAGGAAAAAAAGACAACTGTAACGGCCACGAAGGGCGTTTATGATAAAAGAAGTAAAAAGCGGCTAGGTACGGTTTCACCGAGAAAAGAATTTTACGCCACTCAGAGCGGAGAAGACAACGGGCAGC
>JAUWRD010000005.1 GCA_030610765.1 Actinomycetes bacterium | reverse complement strand
CTGGCGGTATCGATTCCATATGGTTTTACTAGACGGATTGCCTCAGAGACATTCCTATCGTTTAGCCCTCCGGAAAGGATCACTGGTTTCCCGAACATTTTGGCGGCGACGGCCAACTCCCAGTCGAAAGTGGTGCCTGTGCCGCCGGCAAGTTCGGGATGGTAGCTGTCAAGAAGAAAAGCGTCGACATCATAATCGTTGATCTTCTCAATTTGATCATTGGTTTTTGGTCGAAAACTTTTGATAACCCGGCGCCTGAAGAGACGGCAGTAATCCGGCGACTCGTCTCCGTGTAGCTGGATACCATCGAGTCGACACATATTCATGATATCTCTGACCGGTTCCGGTTTTTCATCAACAAAAACTCCGATCCTAAAAGTGAGCGTCGGTAGTTTGTCAATAATCGCTTTGGCTTTTTCGGCGACGATACCGCGGGGGCTTTGTGAATAGAAGATAAAGCCCAGCGCGTCCGCCCCGTATTCTATGGCCATCAGTGCATCGTCTAAATTAGTTATGCCGCAAATCTTTATCTTGATCATTCAGTTCCAAATCTTTATTACTTCGGCTCCTTGGCGTAATCATAGTCAACAAGTTTACCGGCAAGATAAGCATCATAAGCTGAGAGATCAAAGTATCCGTGACCGCTCAAGCCGAAGAGAATAGTCTTTGACTCACCTGTCTCTTTTGCTTTTAAGGCTTCATCAATAGCCACTTTTATAGCATGGGCTGATTCGGGCGCCGGGACCGTGCCCTCGCTGCGAGCGAAGGTTAGCGCGGCTTCAAAAACCGGATTCTGATGACAGGCCACGGCCTCAATGAGACCGTCTTTGTAAAGGTTGGAGATAATAGCTGAATCGCCGTGGTATCGAAGGCCGCCGGCGTGTATTCCGGCTGGGATAAAATCATGTCCGAGCGTGTACATATTAACAAGCGGTGTCATTCCGGCACTGTCGCCAAAGTCATATCGGCATTCGCCTTCCGTCAAAGTCGGGCATGCTTTCGGCTCCACGGCCACGACTCTTAACTCTTTACCGGCAAATTTATCGGCTAGGAATGGAAAGGCCAACCCGCCGAGATTACTGCCTCCGCCACAGCAGCCGACGATAACGTCAGGGTAGTCACCAGCTATTTCAAGTTGTTTCTTGGTCTCTAATCCAATGACTGTTTGATGGAGAAGCACATGGTTTAACACGCTACCCAAAGCGTAATTTGTGTCTGATTTTGAGGCGGCGTCTTCGACAGCCTCACTAATGGCCATTCCTAAGCTTCCCATCGAATCGGGGTCAGCCTCTAAAACCTTGCGGCCGTATTCTGTCAGATTGCTGGGGCTGGGGGTTACGGTCGCTCCCCAAACCTCCATAAGAGAGCGTCTATAAGGTTTTTGCTCGTAGCTGACCTTCACCATATAGATCATGCACTCGAGGTCAAAATAGTTACAAGCGAGACTCAAAGCACTGCCCCACTGGCCGGCTCCGGTCTCGGAGGCGAGGCGTTTAATACCCTCGGCTTTATTGTAATAAGCCTGGGCTATAGCCGTGTTTGGCTTGTGACTTCCAGCCGGGCTGACACCCTCATATTTATAATAGATCTTGGCCGGCGTACCTAGAGCGGCCTCTAATCTATGCGCTCGAAAAAGCGGGGAAGGCCGAAAAAGCGCGTATATATCAAGTACTTCCTCTGGAATAGATATCCAGCGCTCTGTGCTGACTTCTTGTTCTATCAAGCCCATCGGGAAAAGCGGCGCCAGGTCATCGGGGCCGATTGGTTCTTTTGTACCCGGATGAAGCGGAGGATCAAGGGGTCTGGGTAGGTCGGCAAGGATGTTATACCATTTTGTCGGGATATCTTTTTCGCTCAACTGTATTTTTGTGTCAGTCATCGTGATTCCTTTCTCAAGGGTCAACCGGTTATTCTTTGCCCAAAAGCTCCTTTATCTTTGAGGCAATGTCTTGACTTTCCATTAAAGCGGTGCCTACAAGAATACCATCAGCACCTGCTTTTTCCAACTGGTAGACATCGTGACGCTTGAAGATGCCGCTCTCCGTAATAACGGGCCGGCTATCGGTGAATCCCTGAAGCAGATCAAAACTAGTATTCAGGTCTACCTTTAGAGTATGTAAATCACGATTGTTTATGCCAATAAGATCGGTGTCGCTGGCTAGGACTCGCTCTAGTTCAGCCTTGTTTATGGCTTCTGTCAGGACTTCTAATCCCAGTTCGCGCGCTCTTGAAATCATGAGGCTCAGTTCTTCATCGTTAAGAACGGCAGCGATTAAAAGGACGGCGTCGGCCCCGTTGGCCCGGGCGGCTAACAATTGAAACTCATCAATAATGAAGTCTTTGCACATTACCGGAAGGTCCCGATCCTCCCTGGCTATCTTCATGTAGCCCCATTGCCCGTTGAAGAAATCGGGCTCTGTTAAGACAGAAAAAGCTGACGCTCCGGCGCTGGCGTAGGTTTCAGCGATCTTAGCGATGGACGCATCGTCGCGGATCATTCCCTTGGATGGCGAGGCCGTTTTTATTTCGGCGATCAAACTTATCTCCTTTTGTTTTCGGATTGCGGCACTCAAAGATTGAGTATCATGGAGCCGGGCTTGATTCTCTAGCGCGTCAATGTCGGCGGTCTGTTTTTCCCGGGCAATTGATTCTCGCCGGTTTGCGACAATCTTATTTAATACTGATTCAGTCATCTCGAGTTGGTGAAATCGACCAGGGCCTCTAATTTTGATAGCGCGTTTCCGGAATCTATTGACCGGGCGGCTTGCTCCAGGCCGTCTTCGAAGTTTTTAGCCTCGTTGGCTGCGACTAAAGCGCCGGAGGCGTTAAGCAAAACAATGTCACGCGCCGGCCCGTTAAGGCCAGCGAGGACATCTTTTGTGATTTTAGCGTTGGTCTCACTCGAGCCGCCGACCAGGCTTTCGGCGCTGGCAGTTTTTAGTCCGAGGTCTTTAGGATTAATAGTATAGGATGTAATCTTGCCATCTTTTATTTGACTGATTTTGGTCTCTCCGGTGGTGGTTATTTCGTCTAAACCGCTGCCATGCACAACAAGCGCGCCCTCTGTTCCAAGAGTTGATAAAACTTGAGCCATAGTATTTGTCAGGCCCGGATCATAAACTCCCAAAATCTGGAAACGGGCTTTAGCGGGATTAGTCAGGGGCCCCAAAATATTAAAGACAGTCCGGATCGCGATTTCTTTGCGCGGGCCGATCGCGTACTTCATTGCTTTATGAAGCGCTGGCGCGAACAAAAAACCGATGCCGACATTGTCTATGGCGTCGGCGACAGCGTCGGGCTCGATATCAAGTTTTACTCCGAGAGCAACAAGTAAGTCGGCGCTTCCGCAGGAGCTTGAAACAGAGCGGTTGCCGTGTTTGGCAACAGCTAGACCAGCGCCCGACACTACAAAAGCCGCGGTTGTGGAGATATTAAAAGTGTGAGAGAGGTCGCCGCCTGTTCCACAAGTGTCTATCAGTTTTTCCGCCTTAGGGTTGACTTGGAGCGCTTTCTCTCTCATCACCTCCGCGAATCCGGAGATTTCGTCGATGGTTTCGCCTTTCATGCGCAGGCCCGTGATTAAGGCTGAAATCTGCGCGTCAGTAGCTTCTCCGCTCATTATTTCGGTCATGGCCGCAACTGCTTCGCTTCGCGCGAGGTTTTGGCCTTCAACTACTTTTCGAATCGCGTCTTTTATCATCGCTATCTCCTTTAGCTTTCCAGGAAGTTCTTGAGGATTCGCTTGCCTTCGCCTGTCAGAATAGACTCAGGATGAAACTGGACACCTTCAATCGGCAATTCTTTGTGTCGCAAACCCATGATTGTTCCGTCTTCGGTTTCGGCTGATACTTCTAATATATCTGGAAGAGTTTCACGCTCAACGATGAGGGAATGGTATCGCGTGGCTTCAAAGGGGTTATCGATGTTCTTGAATATCGATCGCCCGTCATGCTTGATAAAAGAGGTTTTTCCATGAACCGGGTCGCCCCTGATGATCTTAGCGTTAAAAGCAGCCGCTACTGATTGATGACCAAGGCAAACGCCGAGGATAGGAATCTTGCCGGCGAACTCCTTGACGGCGTGAATAGAGATACCAGCTTCAGTCGGGGAGCACGGACCTGGCGAAATCACAATTTTTTCGGGCGCCAATTTCTCTATTTTGGCGATGGAAATTTTATTGTTTCTGTAAACTTCAAGGTCGGCTCCGAGCTCGCCAAAATATTGAACTAAGTTATATGTGAATGAATCATAGTTATCAATCATCAATATCATGGGCGACCTCCGCTATCTTAATGGCTCTCAACATGGCCATGGCTTTGTTTACCGTCTCTTGATATTCAAATTCCGGGTCAGAGTCAGCGACAATGCCGCCTCCCGCCTGGACGTGGGCCATACCGTCTTTGATGACAATTGTTCTAATCGTGATTCCCGTGTCGAGGTTGCCGGTAAAGCTGAAATAACCAAATATACCAGCGTAAGCACCTCTAAGACTTGGCTCCAACTCATCAATTATCTCCATAGCCCGAATTTTCGGTGCGCCGGAAACAGTGCCGGCCGGAAAAGCCGCCCGTAAGACGTCAAAAGGCGTCTTGTCTTCAGCTAGCTCGCCGCTGACCTGTGAGACTATATGCATAACATGAGAATAGCGCTCGACAAACATTAAGTCATCTACTTTGACCGTGCCCGTCTTACAAACTCGCCCGAGATCGTTTCTGCCAAGGTCGACAAGCATTATGTGTTCCGCGCGCTCTTTTTTGTCGGAAAGGAGTTCTTCCTCAAGCAATCGGTCCTGCTCCGCGTTCTCGCCTCGTGGCCTCGTTCCGGCGATTGGTCTTGTGGTCACCTTGTCGCCATAGACCGTAACAAGGGGTTCGGGTGATGAAGCTACTAGCGTCAGGTCACCCAGTTTTAGATATCCGAGATATGGAGAGGGATTAATTATCCGCAAGACCCGGTAGATATCAAACGGGTCAGAAGAAGTCGGCAACGAGAAGCGCTGGGACGGGACGACCTGCAATATGTCTCCGGCGAAAATATATTCTTTTGCTTTCTCAACAACTTTTAAATACTGCTCCTTCGTAAAGTTAGTTTTTATGTCGGTCAAAGATACGTCAGCCTCGGCGATAATCGGTTTTGGAGAAATGGGCTTCTTTAATTTTGCGACAACGGAGTCAATACGCCGACAGGCAGATTCCCACGCTTTTTCGGGGTTGTCTTGCACCCGTGTGTTTATTAGAATCTTCAAGCTGTGTTTCAGGTGGTCAAAGACGACGAGCACATCAGTAAATACAAAGAGAAGATCGGGTATTCCGAGATCGTCCTCGCCCGTTCTGGGGATATTCTCAAAATAACTGACCGCGTCGTAGCCGACGTAACCGACCGCGCCACCCGAGAACGGAGGAAGGTCGGGGACCGGGGCTTGGCGATAGGTCTTTAGTAAATCTTCAACCAATTTCAAAGGGTCAGCTACATCGGAGAAAGATTTCGAAATCTCGCCGGTCACATTTACTTGGCCGTTCTTTCCCTCAATTGTTAAAAACGGGTCGATACCGATAAAAGAGTAGCGCCCCAGAGTTTCTCCGCCCTCAACGCTTTCCAGCAGAAACGAGCTGTGACCGCTAAGTTTTAAGAATGCGGATACAGGTGTATCGACATCAGCGACGATCTCCCGGTAGAGAGGGATGAGATTATAATCCTTTGCCAGCCCAAGGAAGTCTGATTTAGAAAGAGAATACATTTTTCACTAGCGCCTTCGCCTTTTTAGTTCATCTTCAACCATATCGAAAGACACGCCTCTGTCGGCCAGCAAGACCATAAGGTGATAAATTAGATCAGCTGACTCCTCGACCAAACGTGCATCGGATTCTTTTCGCGCCGCCTGGGCGACTTCGCCGGATTCCTCGGCTACTTTTGCTAAGATTTTTTCGCGCCCGGCGCGGAACAAATCGGCACTGTATGAGCCGGCCGGCATGGAAGTTTTTCTCTCCTCAATTACGTCGAACAGCTCATCTAATGTATTTTTTTTCTGATCCTCAAATATGGGCGGCTTGTCTCCGACGTCGACCTCATCGGGTACCATCTGACGATAGAAACAGCTGCGGTTACCGGTGTGGCAAGCAGCATCGCCTATTTGCTCGACCAGGACAAGAAAAGTATCTTCATCACAGTCATATCGAAGTTCCTTGACGGCCTGTTTGTTTCCGGAGGTCTCGCCTTTGTTCCATAATTTCTGTCGACTCCGGCTAAAAAACCACGTATAGCCAGTTTCTTTTGTTAGCTTAAGGGATTCCTGGTTCATATAAGCCAACATTAAGACCTCGCCTGTTTTATGATCTTGCACAATTGCCGGTATTAGCTCTTCTTTCGCCACGTCAATTCCTCCTCAAAAAAACGGTATCTAACTTGATACAAAAAAATCCGCAATTTCTTGCGGACTGATACGGCCAAATTCTTCTCCATAGTTCTTTGAAAAAGTATATTGTTAGCTGCCGGACACAGTGGGTCTGCCAATATAGCCGCTGAGGCCCTCACCGCAGTGAGGAAACCGGGAACCGATTATCTGACCGGCAATTGCCGAGCCTAAGGTGATAGGAATAACCCACAGGGGCAAATCGAACACTGTTGTTCGAAGAATGACGATGATCGGGATAGGCAAGTGAATAGAAAGTATCCAGGCAAGGGAAAATTTCCGCGTTAGCAGCCTGTAAGAACCAAACGGGATATTTAATATCACCGATATGAGAATCAGGATAAAAAGTTTTTCAAAAAGTATCATTTGGCTGTATATTTTACCTGCTATTCGTCAGGTGGGCAAGAAAAATATATAGATCAGGCGGCGAGATCGACGTTCTTGTCGAAAAACGTGAATGTGTTGCCGCCGTTTTGCTTGGCGTGGCGCATGGCGGCATTGGCCTTAATAGCCAATGTTTCGATTTTACGGCTGTCAGCGGAATAAATGGCGATCCCGATGCTGGCGCTGATTCGAATACCCTCTATGTTTTTCAAACGAAAAGGTTTTGCCAATGCCTCAAGGATGGCCCTGGCGATGCGGGCGGCATTTTCTCGTTTACCGATATCAATAAGCGCAATGTTGAATTCATCACCGCCTACACGCGCGGCGACATCAGACTCACGGATTTGCTTGCTAATGCGACTCGCGGTAGCCGTGAGCAGATAATCACCGATATCGTGACCAAAGGTGTCGTTAACTTGTTTGAAACCATCCAGATCAAGATAGAGTAATGCCAGTAGTTTATCTGCTCGTTTCATTTGAGCCTGAGCTTTATCGAGCAAATGTGAGAAGAGTCTCCTGTTTGGGAGTTCGGTCAAGATGTCGTAATCAGCCAGGTGTTGGATTGTTTCTTCTGCCTGTTTACGCTCGCTTATATCCCGGATAACCGCTCCAAAATTAAGGCGTCCTTTTGCTTCCCGTTTAGCCAGGGACAACTCAATCGGGAACTCAGTTTCATCTTTGTTGAGGGCGACAAGCTCAACGGTTTGGCCTCCTAATTTGGATTTGCCCGTATTGACCACCCGCTTAATTCCCTCGGTGTGTGCTGCTCGCAGGCGCTCCGGCATTAACGCGGTGATATGGCGGTTTATCATTTCTTTTTCGCTATAACCAAAGATGCGTTGCGCGCCAGCGTTCCAGTATGTAATAAGTTAACTCCCAGTCCCCATGATTGTTCGCGATTTATTGTTTCCCCGATGAATCTTTTGAAAAACAAAGAGCCACTGATGTCCTTATTAAAAGAGAAGGATCTTCGTGGCTCCTTGTTATTCATTTATAAAGTTTTAGATGGAATCTTTTTCAGCAGTTAGTTCATTTCCGCAGCAAGTAATCGACTTAAAACCGTTTCCGCCTTCTACGACCTCAACTTTGAGTCCGCAGGCACCTGGATAATTCTTATTTTCGTCAATGATGAGACCGGGTTTGACTTTCTCACCCGCGTATCTATCTATTGATGCGTCTGGTGAATCAGTCTTCTCGTTCTCTGATATCTCCAGGCCGCAACAGTCGATTTTTGAAAACCCGGCACCGCCTTCAAGAACTTTGATGACCAGGCCGCATGATTTTGCTGACTTCTTTGTCTCATCTATAACATCGTCTTTCGCAACTGGCACATTAATCACCTCCCTAGGTAACATAAAGTAATAAGATAACTTAAAGATAGTACCTTACAAAATGTTTGTCAAGACTATTTATTTGGAATACTATGAGCTAAGGAGGTCTGAAAAATGTCTGAGACTGAGACACATGACTCGAAGTGCTGTCCGATCAATAAAGCGATGATGATTATCGGTAAACGGTGGACGGCTTTGATCATTCGCGATCTCGTTGAGGGCACTAAGAGATTCTGCCAGCTCGAACACTCACTCGTTGGAATAAGCCCGAAAATGCTCTCCCAAAGACTGCATGAATTGGAGGAGCATGAGATAGTTCGGCGTAAAATATACCCGGAAGTGCCTGTTAGGGTCGAATATTCTTTGACAGAGAAGGGCTTAGGTCTGCGAAAGGTCGTTGAGTCGATGGCGACCTGGGGAGAGAAATGGGCGTAAAGCCTATTCTCGAAGCGAGTCGGCTGACAAAAGTATTTGGACGAGACAATCTATCGGTTACCGCCCTTAGGGAAGTTTCGATCGAGGTTCAAGAAGGCGAATTCGTTGCGATCATGGGGCCGAGCGGCTCCGGGAAATCTACCCTCCTTCACTTACTCGGCGGTCTAGATTTCGCATCCGGCGGAAAGATCTTTATTAGGGGCAAAGAGCTGACAGGTTTATCCGACAAAGAGTTAACACTGACTCGGCGATCGGAAGTGGGCTTTGTTTTTCAGTTCTATAATCTACTACCGACGTTATCGGCCGAGGAAAACGTCTTGGTTCCAGTTGTCATATCCGGCCGGTCGCCGCTTGAATATCAAGACAAATTAGATCGTCTATTTTCTTTGGTGGAGATGGAGGATCGTCGACATCATCGTCCCAATCAATTATCTGGCGGGGAGCAACAGCGGGTAGCTCTAGCGAGAGCCCTAATAATGGACCCGGCAATTATCTTAGCCGATGAGCCGACAGGCAATCTTGATCGTCGTCACGGGCGTGAGGTGCTGAATTTGCTCAAGGAGTCGGCCGCGAAAATGCGGCAGACGATAATGATGGTGACTCATGATCCGCTAGGCGCGGCTGTTGCCGATCGAGTTATATTTCTTAGGGATGGCTCAGTTGTCAAGGAATTACGTCTTGGTGGTGATAACGACAGTGAGGCTATTATCGCTGGCCTTAAGGAGCTTGGGGACTAGAAAAAGCCGGACAGCTCTGACGACAGCCGGCATTGTGCTCTGGGTCGCGGTTATTCTAGCCACAACCATCGCCAATCAAAGTACAGTCTACTCATTTCAAGAGATGATTAACTCAATCACCGGAAAGGCTGATTTCTGGATCAATGGCGCGTCATCGGCGGGATTTTCTGAGAAAAAGCTAAAAGATGTCAGAGATCTTGAGGGGATAAAGCTGGCAAGTCCCGGTGTTTCCAGAGGGTCAACTCTGCGAAAAGGCCGTCGCCGCGATACGGTTCAAGTGGCTGGTATTGACCCCGTCGTAGATAGACAATTGCGTCACTTCAACGTCTCCAAAGGCCGTTTTATTAAAAAAGGGGAGTTTGCCCTTCTGATTCCCGCGCGGTTGGCCGAAAAGAAGAAAATAAAAATTGGCGATCAAGTGACGCTGGAATCTAAGGAAAGAAAAACATCCTTCAAGGTTGTCGGTCTTCTGGAGGAAGAAGGAGCTGGCAGGTTTATGGGCGGCAAAGTTGTCTTTATTCCCCTAAGGCCCGCTCAAAAGATTTTTGATATGAGGGGCAAGCTATCATATATAGATGCCCAGGCGAAGCCGGGGAGGTCTTTAAAAAAAGTAGCCGCGCAGCTCTCTGAACGCTTAGGGAAGCGCTTCGTAATTGAACGACCGGAGAAACGAGTGGAGGCCGTCTCTGAGATGCTCAGGGGCTTGCAAGTTGGCTTATCTTTCTTCGGCGCTATTGCGCTCTTTGTCGGTGGTTTCTTGGTCTACAACACGTTTTCTATGGTTGTAGTTGAGCAGACACAAGAGATGGGAGTATTGCGCTCCATTGGAGGGAGTCGCGGGCAAATAACGATCTTAGTATTAATTCAAGCCGCGGTTGTGGGAATCTCAGGTTCCGCCCTGGGAGTGGTGGTCGGCATCGGATTAGCGAAAGTGCTCCTGCAATTCATGTCTGAGACTGTCCAGATTCAAGTAGTGTCGTTGTCAATCCCATTGCTTGGAGTAGCGGCAGCCATTGTTATTGGAATCGCGGTCACTCTCTTGGCGGCGCTTCAACCGGCTTTTATTGCCGGGCGGGTCAGTCCTCTTGCCGCTATCAAGATGGGCGCTAACGAGCCAACGCGCAGGGGAACTATTGCTCGGCTCTTCTTTGCTTTTCTTGGAATTGGAATAGGGGGAGGCATTTCTTATCTTCCCGGGCCGGAGGAGCTTGGGATCTTCGCCAAATGGGCCGTACCGATCCACGAGTTTGGCAGCTTTATGTTGCTTTTGGGCGCCGCTTTGCTCGTTCCCTCATTGATTCGGCCGCTCGGTTCGTTCTTTGCTTTACCAATCAGGGCTATTTTTCGGGAGACTGGAAAATTAGCCGCTGTTAATTTACAGAAGAACCGCGGGCGAACAGCTGCTACGGCCGCCGCGATCATGATTACCATGGCGATGTTGATTAGTGTCGGCGGCATGGTTGGCAGTTTTCGCGAAAGTGTGGACAAATGGGTCGATAAGTCGCTGGGCGCTGATGTTTTTGTAAGCGGACAGAATCTTAGCGTTACTTTCAATGAGAAGTTGGGGGCTAAACTCAGGCGCGTTAAAGGAGTTTCCGACTTAACGACTATTCGAATTTTTCCTGTGCAATTAAATGAAGAGCGGATAATGTTTCGCGCTGTTGAACCTAAAAGCTTAAGACGTTTTGCCACCCTTCAATTCACCAGCAAAAACCCGGAGAAGTCATGGGCCTCCCTTAAACGCGGCCGGCGAATTTTTATTTCTAATGTCGTTGCCAACAAGAGGGGACTTAAGGTAGGCGACGAGACCATGATCACAACCGTGAAAGGCCCGAAAACCTTTGTGGTGGCTGGCGTAACAGTAGATTTTGGCGGGGATATTGGAGATCTAATTATTGGTACGCGAAGTGATATGAAGAAATATTTCGATCTTGACGATGTCAGTGCTTTTCGGATAAAAGTCGATAAAGGCGTGGCCCCGCGGAAAGTCGCCAATCGGATCGAAAAAAAATTCAAGCACCTAAACCCTGATGTTCAGGACATTCAAGAATTCAAAGATTTAGTTATCAAACAAGTCAATAGCTCATTCTCGGTTTTTAATGTTTTGATTTTGCTGGCGGCGATTATCGCCGTCATTAGTCTCTTCAATACTTTAACGATGAACATATTAGAAAGGAGGCGGGAAATTGGTCTGTTGCGCGCTGTTGGAGCGACACGGGGACAGATCGGGTTAATGACCATGCTAGAGGCTCTTATGACCGGCGCGATAGGTGTTTTTTTAGGCCTGCTCGTTGGCGGATTCATTTCGAGCGATATTGTTAATGGAATGAACCTTCTGACCGGCTATGAAATTGTTTTTGCATTTCCGACCGAAGTCACTATAATGGCGGTTGTCTTTGGGCTAGCCGCGGCGATGTTGGCCGCAATCTATCCGGCACACCGGGCGGCTACTTTGGAGATTGGAAGGGCAATTCAATATGAGTAAGATCTCAAGACCATTAATTATCGCCGGTATTTCTCTCAGTTTCTTTAGCGCTTTAGCATTGCTTGTCAACGTTAGCGGTATCCCGGTGATCGATGAGTATGTGATGAGCGTTTTTCCGAGACTAAATCGACCGCAGTTTTATCAAATTGCTTTGTTTGCCAGCAAGTTTGGCGCCTTCAAGACCATATTGATGCTGTCGCTTCCATTAGTTGCCTGGTTAGTGGTGAAGCAGCCAAAAAACGCTCAGTCTTTTCTGCTTAGCTTTGCGATTTCGCCTCTTAGCTCTGTGCTAAAACGCGTTTTCCTCCGGCAGAGACCAGAGGAATGGTTGGTAGGGTTCAAGACCGTTGTTAGCAATTCCGCGAGTTTTCCAAGTGGCCACACTTTGATTTCGGTATCAGTATACGGTTTTATGATCATCCTGCTTTGGAGATCCAGGCTCCATAAAGCGATTCGGATAATCGGCACGACAGTTTTAGGGTTGATTATCTTTAGTGTGGCGGTGAGCCGGGTGTATTTGGGTGTTCACTATCCGACCGACGTTATCGGCAGCTTCCTTTTTAGTATTGGTTGGCTGGCCATTATATTAGGTCTGGAACAGCACGTTAACGCTAAAACCAGTGCTTCTGTATTAGGTATAGCAGATAGCCAGACGACTTAATAATTCGGGGAATAATTCGGTGACACAATACTTAATTCTGTAATTGCGGGACACGTACTTAATTCTGGAAACCGAATTAAGTACGTGTCCCAGTTGGTAAAGAACATGTCCCCATAATTAAGTATTGTGTCACCGAATTAGAGTTGATCAGGGAACGTCCCCTAACACAAAAAAGGACCGGGGTTAACCGGTCCTTTTTTTAATTACTTATCTTTTTAAAGCTTACATCATGCCGGGGGGCATCCCGCCCATTCCGCCGCCTGGCATTCCGCCGCCCATTCCGCCGCCCTTTGAGTCATCGGGTTTATCCGCCACAATTGTTTCAGTGGTCAGAATTAGCGCGGAGATACTGGCTGCGTTTTGAAGCGCTGACCGTGTTACTTTGGCCGGGTCAACGATTCCTGCTCCGACCATATCCTCGTAGTCACCGGTTAGGGCGTTTAAGCCTTCGCCAGTTTTCCGGTTTTTAACATTCTCAACGACAACAGAACCTTCCAGGCCAGCGTTATTAGCGATCTGGCGTAGTGGTTCCTCAAGGGCGCGCTCGATAATTTGCGCTCCTGTCATTTCGTCACCGGTAAGTCCACTCTTGTCCAACGCGCCGATCGCGTCGAGGAGTACAACTCCACCACCGGGTACAATTCCTTCTTCGACCGCTGCTCTGGTTGCGCTGAGCGCGTCTTCAATTCGGTGCTTCTTTTCTTTTAGCTCGGTTTCGGTAGCCGCGCCGACTCGAATAACGGCGACACCGCCTGATAACTTAGCTAGGCGCTCCTGTAATTTCTCTCTATCAAATTCAGAATCGCTCTGTTCGATTTCGGCCTTTATCTGATTGATCCGACCCTTGATTTTGTCTTGATCGCCTTGGCCATCAATTACAATAGAGTTATCTTTTGTGATTTTTACCTGCTTTGCGCTTCCAAGCATATCCAAAGTGACGGACTCCAGCTTGAGGCCCAACTCTTCAGTGATAACCTGACCACCGGTAACGATGGCAATATCTTCGAGCATCGCTTTGCGTCGGTCTCCAAAACCCGGGGCTTTAACGGCGACGCCGGTAAAAGTTCCGCGGATCTTATTAACGACCACTGTTGCCAGCGCTTCTCCCTCGAGATCTTCGGCTATTATCAATAAAGGCTTGCCTTGCTGCATAACTTTTTCCAAGACAGGCAAGAGGTCGGCGACAGCGCTGATTTTTTGGTCGGCAATCAAGATTACCGGGTTGTCTAATGTAGCTTCCATGCGCTCGGGATCAGTTACCATATATGGCGAGATGTAACCCTTATCGAATTGCAATCCCTCAACAACCTCAACATCAGTGCCGATTGATTGAGATTCTTCAACTGTAATTACACCATCTTTTCCGACCTTTTCCATGGCATCGGCAATTAAGGTGCCAATCGTTTCGTCGGCAGCGGAAATAGCTGCGACTTTGGCAATTTCATCGCGACTTTCAATTTCTTTCGACTGGTCTTTGATAAATTTAACGGTGATCTCAACGGCTTTGTCGATACCGCGTTTCAGGCTAAGCGGGTTAGCGCCCGCGGCTACATTGCGCAGGCCCTCCCTTATAATTGCTTGTGCCAAAACCGTAGCGGTGGTTGTTCCATCTCCGGCTACGTCGTTTGTCTTTGTGGCCACTTCTTTTACAAGCTGTGTGCCCATATTCTCGAACGGATCTTCTACCTCGATCTCTTTGGCAATAGTAACGCCGTCGTTAGTAATTGTCGGGCTGCCGAACTTTTTGTCGAGAACCACATATCGACCCTTTGGGCCGAGAGTTACTTTAACTGCGTCTGCCAGTTTGTTGACGCCGGATTCAAGCGCTCGCCGCGCTTCTTCGTCATATTTTAATTCTTTTGCCATACCGTGCTCCTTTCATTTTTTTGTTTTGAATAGTTTTTTAGTCTGTAGGGTTTATTAATTACCGATTGTAGCCAAGACGTCTGTCTCTCTAAGAATTAAATACTCAACTCCGTCGGATTTAATTTCCGTTCCGCCGTATTTAGAGTAGATGACTTTGTCGCCAACTTTCACTTCCGGCGCGATCTTTTTACCGTCTTCGGTGCGACCAGCTCCAACTGCGACAATTTCTCCCTCTTGAGGTTTTTCTTTCGCGGAGTCAGGTAAGACAATTCCGCTTGCTGTGCGCTCTTCGCCTTCGCTTGGTTTTACCACGATCCGATCGCCCAATGGTTTTAAATTCACAATATATCCCTCCTTCTATCTTGCTGTTTAGCACTCTAACCTTGCGAGTGCTAACGGTATCCTACAGGAAGCATTTTTTTAAAGCAAGCGACAAACTAAAAAAACATTGCCCGGTTTGGGCTTGTTTCTTTGAACGCACTCGTGTGCTAGCTGCAAGCACATTGTTCTTACCCAATTATGCGTTTCTTCAATTAAGGGTCATGTTTGGCTTAGTTTCCGCATCCAGCCCAAGGAAGGCACCCCGGTTGTATCCAAACCAAGCGGCAGCACCGATCATAAAAGCGTTATCAGTGCATAGGGCTAACGGCGGGTAGTAAAGTCTCCAACCATTTGTTTTTACCACTTCAGATAAGCGCTCTCTCAGTCTCATGTTGGCGCCCACGCCACCGGCTAAGACTAGTTGGTCGACATTTTTCTCCCGGATGGCCCGTTCTGTTTTGGAAACCTGAACATCAAAAACAGCTTCCTGGAAACTAGCCGCAAGATCTTCCAGGTTTATCTCCTCATCGGCCGATTTTTTCTTAGCTATATAATAGAGAACAGAAGTTTTTAAACCGCTGAGGCTAAAATTATAGTTGCGCGTCTTCATCATCGCCCGGGGGAATTTAATAGCGGCCGGATCACCTTTTTTTGCCAGGTTTTCAATGATAGGTCCGCCCGGATATCCCAGCCCGAGGTAAGAAGATATTTTGTCAAAAGCTTCACCCGCGGCATCATCAAGGGTTTCTCCGAGAACTTCGTACTTACCCCAATCGCTTACATATACAAGAAGCGTGTGCCCGCCGGATACAACTAAAGAAATAAATGGGGGCGAAAGATCGGGATGATCAAAAAAACTGGCGAACATATGACCCTCAATATGGTTTACGCCTATCAAGGGTTTACTCGCCCCGAAGCTAAGCGCTTTGGCGGTTGCCATTCCCACCATTAGGGCTCCAGGCAATCCGGGTCCTTGAGTAACGGCAATCCCGTCCAGGTCGGCAAGAGATTTGCCTGAGCGCTCTAGTGCCTCCTCAATTATCGGGTTAATCACTTCCTGGTGGCTTCGACTGGCTATCTCGGGCACGACGCCGCCAAATCGAGCATGAAGGTCGATTTGCGAGGCGAGCGCCTGGCCCAGGCATTCACGGCCGTCGCGAACAACCGCGGCCGCCGTTTCGTCACACGATGTCTCAATCGCTAAGATTGTCGCTGAATTCACGATTATTCAAACCCTTTCGGATTGCTTCTAATTTGTCTGTCTGTTCTTTTTTACACAGGTCGAAAAGACACATTACATATGCGTCTTCTCCTGTTTCCTGGTAGTAGCCCTTTCGCTGGCCAACCTTGGCAAAGCCAAACCTTTCATATAGTGTTTGGGCGCTTTCGTTAGCGACTCTAACTTCTAAGCTTAAGCCTTCCAGGCCCAGGGCTTGGCAGTGATCGATCATTGCCAGGAATAGACGAGTGCCGATTCCTTGGCGCCTCCTGTCCGGATCGATGGCCAGGTTGGTTATCTGGCCTTGTCCGCCTCCGAAAAAAAGCCCGGTATACCCGATTACTTGATTTTGCGTGATCGCCACTAAGTACTTAGCGAACTCCGGGTGTTCCAGGTGGCTGGCGAAGGCAGTTCTTGTCCAGGGATTTGGGAATGAACGATGTTCAATGGATAAAACGCCGTCGAGATGCTCGGGGCGCATATCATGAATTGCCAAATTTCTAATTATAACTTTCCCCGTTTCGCACTCTCCTCTGCATCGGACAATCTGATATAAATAGGCAAGACCTTGAAATACGATTCAATAGGCTCCTTTTCTATTTTTTCCTTGGCCAGCTTAATTAAAACAGAAGCATTGGGGGACCAAAGCGCAGGTTTACTAAAGGTTGCCAGGTCTCCAAGCTCATCTTGAAAGATATCTTTATATTTTTCCAATCCATCGCCGGTTATGAGGACAGGCTTGCCTGATTTCCTTATTTTCTGCGCTAATTTTTTTGGAGCGAGCACTTGGTAGTCCGAGACTCGATGGCCGAAGTTTTCGTATTCAGCCGCATAGACCTCGCTTCGTTTGGCGTCAAGAATTGGATAGATGGTCGCGTTACTTTCAGGTAGACGGGCGGCAATGGTATCGAGGGTAGATATTCCAATCAAAGGGCAACCAATGGCGTGGGCAAGTCCTTGGGCCGTGGAGATCGCGATTCTAACTCCGGTAAAAGAACCGGGACCCACCCCAACTGCGATCTGCTCAATATCATTTGGCGCGCCTCCGACTTCTTTTAGCAGGCCGTCGATGCCCGGCAAGAGGCGATTAAGATGGGCTCGCGGAGCGCGTTCTTCTATTTCAGCGATAATTTGATCGGATCTGCCAATAGCGATTGATAGCCAATCAGTGCTGGTGTCAAAAGCCAGAATCACTCGTCTGCCAACTCCTTTTTTAGTTTTTCGGATCTCGGTCCGCTGGCCTTCACAATGAGCACCCGGCGATTCTCTGATTCAATGACCCGGTGAAACTCAATCACTAAATGGTCTTTCGGAAGGAGATCGGCAATCTTGTCGCCCCATTCAATAACCGTTACACCATCGCCAAAAAAGTATTCCTCATAGCCGATCGCCGCCATTTCCTTAGGAGCCGATAATCGAAAAACATCAAAGTGATATAGCGGTAATCGGCCGGAGTATTCTTTAATAATTGTAAACGTCGGGCTCGTTATCTGGCCTTCGATTCCAAGAGCAAGGGCCAATCCCTGGACAAAGTGGGTCTTGCCGGCACCCAAATCACCTGTTAAGCAAATGACGTCACCAGCTTTTATTGCCGGAGCAATTTTACTTGCTAGACGCTTTGTCTGATCTTCACTCTCGGTGATCAAGCTAAGCTGAGATAATTCAGAGGACACCTAGAAGAGATCCATTTGATCGACCGGATTTGAATCTTCTTTTTTTGGAAAAGCTTCCCCGGCTAGGAGCTCGCCGAGCTTCTTAAAATCTTCTATGAGGACCTCCTTTATCCTGCCGGCGTAGAGAGCCGCTGCGGGATGGTAGACGGGGAAAATCCAGCGATTACCGAATTCCGATTTTTCTCCATGAACCCGGGATATATTCATTTTTTCGTCCAAAATCACGCGTCCGGCGTGATTTCCAAGCGTGCAGAGGACTTTTGGATCAATTAGTTCAATTTGCTTGTCTAGAAACGGGCGGCAGCAGGCAATTTCATCCGGAAGAGGATCGCGATTACCCGGCGGGCGACATTTCAGGACATTAGCAATAAAGATATCTTTACGGGTCAAGCCCAGAACAGAGATGAGAAGCTCGTCTAGATACCGGCCGGCTGCTCCGACAAACGGCTCTCCCTTCTGGTCTTCGTGGAAACCAGGTGCTTCTCCGATAAACATCAGTTCAGAGGTCTGATTTCCAACCCCGAAAACAATTTTTGTGCGAGTTTCGTGGAGAGGACACTTTTTACAAGCGCTAACGAGGTTTTCAAGCTCTGCCAGATTATTGATTTCCGATAAGTTGTCTTCGTTCAAAACTTCTCCTTGTATAAAAGCTAGCCGCAGGTGCTGCAATTGGACGTTGAACAACTGGCGCAGCTTGAGCCTGACGATCTTTCGCTATCTCCAGTGGATCTCGACGCGAATAGCGAGACTCTTTTTTTGACATTACGGCTTTGGCAAACCGGACACAAACGACCCGTTGGTCCGCTTGGTTTGCCTACCCCGACGAGCATCTCAAAGCTTTTTTGGCAGTCCAGGCAATCAAATTCAAAGATTGGCATTACTAACACCTCTAGCTAAATCTTAACAACTGCCGCCGCCGGAATCCAACGCTCTTTTATAAAAGTGCTTTCGCCGTATTAAGATGAATATCAATTACGTCTTTTGTTTCTTTGGCATAGCCACCGGCTAAACATACGAAAATTGGTATAGCGCGCTTTTTGGCCTCATCAATGACTAACCGGTCTCGTTCTAAAAGACCGTCTTTGGTAATTTGAAGGCTTCCAAGTTGATCATCTTTATATGGGTCGGCTCCAGCAACGTAACAGATACAATCTGGTTTATGGCTCTCAAGTATTTTTGGGATCTCTTCCTTTAGGGCCTTGAGGTACGCGGCATCATCGGCGAGATTTGGCAGGCCAATATCTAAATTGCTTTTTTGTTTGACAGGGTACAGCCGCTCTTGATGTATGGAGAAGGTAAAGACCCGCTCGTCACGCGCAAAACAAACCGCGGTTCCATTGCCTTGATGCAGGTCGCAATCTATGACGGCAAATCTCTCGGCTTTCCCTGACTGCTGGAGTTTCCGAATAGCGATGGCGATGTCATTTAGGTAGCAAAAACCCTCGGCGTGGTCTGGAAAAGCGTGATGCCACCCGCCGCCGATGTTCATTGCCCGGCCGTTTTCAAGACTTAGGCGGGCTGCCATAATTGTGCCGCCGGTTGTGGTAAGAAAAAAATCGCGAATCTCCTTGCTGATAGGGATCTCTGACGTCATGATCGCCTCGGAATACTCAAAATTCATGAAATCTCTTGTGTAATCCGGCAGGTGAACCAGACCTATCTCTTCGCTCGTTGCTGGTTGTGGCTCATACACAGTGAATTTGTCCAGCAATCCCTCGGCCGCGAGTCGGGCATTGAGAAGCCAGTATTTATCGGTTGGAAAGACGTGAGGGCCAAACGAAACCTTCAACTTTTCTGAATAGACGATTGCTGGTTTTTGCATCATTGAATAGATTGTAACAATTATTAGCTAAGGCCACCGCATCCTTGACAATCACCTGCAGCGGGTCTAATCTAGCTTGAGCTCGGGTGGATGCAAAAAGGAGCGATATCAGTGTACGTTGTCGTTGTTGGCTGCGGACGAGTAGGGTCACAGTTGGCGACGTTTTTGTCGGAGGAAGGGCATGACGTTGCCATCATCGACAAGAACGTAGACGCTTTCAAACGACTCGGCTCAACTTTTAATGGTCTATCTATAGAGGGTCTTGGCTTTGACAAGGATATTTTAGTAGAGGCCGGTATCGAAAAAACAGATGTTTTTGCCGCTGTAACCGATCTGGACAACACGAATATGATGGCCGTTGAGGTCGCCACAAAAATATTTGATGTCCCGCGCGCGATAGCCAGACTCTATAACCCCACACGATCCCTTACATACGAAAAACTAGGCCTGGAGTATATCTGTGGCACCGTCATGTTGGCGGAGAAGATGCTGGAGACAATAATTGCTCCGAATATCGACATTTTAGCCACGGTCGGAAACTTCTATATTATAAGGGTCCTTGCAAATGAGAGCTTTGTGGGCAAAACAATTTCTCAAGTTGACAGGGAAAACGATGCAAAAATCATTACCATAGTCAGACGGATGAAAAATGTTTTTTGTGAACCTACAACCGAGATCAAGCGAAACGATCAGCTAATAATGATTATCAAGAAGAGCTCTTTGCCTCAAATAGAAAAAGTCGCGAAACCAGGAGCTTCAAGGTGAGGATTGTAATAAACGGCGGCGGGAAAGTCGGTTCTTTTTTAGCGGCGGCCATGGTGAAAAACGATCATCAGGTAATTCTCATCGAGAGGCGTCTTGACGTGTCGAAAAAAGTTGCTCTTGAGGTCCCGAAAGCGTTGGTGATTCACGGAGATGGATGCGACGTTAGATATCAGGAAGACGCTGGCGTTGATACCGCCGATGTTTTTGTCGCGGTTACCGGGGATGATGATGACAACCTGGTTGCTTGCCAGATAGCTCAGGGTGTTTTCTCGGTTGCCAGGGCCGTGGGTCGGGTCAACAATCCTAAGAATGAGGAAATATTCAAAACTCTTGGCATTGAGGCTGTCAGCTCTACAACAGTTATCGCGCGTTTGATAGAAGAGGAAATATCGATCGGCTCCGTTGTGACTCTGCAGGCACTTAAAAAAGGAAAATTGCTATTAGTGGAGATAGAGCTGCCTGAAACGGGCAGTGCTAGCGAAGGGGTCTCGCTTCAAGATTTAGATCTGCCCCAGGATTGTGTTCTGGTTTCAATTGTCCGGGATGACCACATTGTAATTCCCAAAGGGGATACGGTTCTTAAGGCCGGCGATTCTGTTGTGGCGTTGACAAAACTCGCGCAAGAAAAAGCTCTCAAAAGAACGTTGGTGGGCAAGTGACCGAAAATCGGGCTTCGGAAGGCCGGGTCAAACGACTCGCGTATCGAGACCATGTAATCGGTGTTTTGACTGAGATTGCTTTTACATTATTTATTTTCGCGCTGGGACTTTTCTTCATATTGTTATTCAGTTGGCTGATTAAATGATCCGCAAGCCTAAACTTGACGATTGGAAGATCGTCGGGTTCTATACCGGAAAAATAATAGTCGGTATTGGTCTTTTAATGACGATCCCTCTGGTGACAGGTATTGTTTTTCGCGAGTGGAGCGCCGTCATAGATTTTTTCATCGGTATACTCGCCGCCTTAACGGTCGGCTTTGGTTTTCAGCTAGTCTGTCAGACAAAGCGTGAGATGAACTGGATGCACGGGCTTGTGACGACGGCGTTTTCCTGGTTAGTGGCTACGTTTATCGGCGCCATGCCCCACTTTCTTAGCGGTCATTTTAGTACTTTCTTAGACGCCTATTTTGATTTGATGAGCGGGTTCACGACCACGGGCCTTTATTTGATTCAAGATTTGGATCATGTCTCGAATGCGCTAAATATGTGGAGGCATGTTGTCAGTTACGCCGGCGGCCAGGGGATAATTGTTATCGCTTTGGCGTTTCTCATAAGAGGCACCTCGGGGGCCTTTATGATGTATGTCGGTGAAGGCAAGGACGAAAAACTGCTACCAAATGTTATCCAGACGGCTCGGGCTATATGGGTCGTCAGTCTTACATATTTGTTTTTCGGCACGATTATTCTAACGGTTGTTAACTATAGTGAAGGATTAAATCCGGTCAGATCTTTTCTCCATGGCTTGTGGATCTTTATGAGCGCTTGGAGTACCGGCGGTTTTGCGCCGCAATCGCTGAATATATTTTACTACCACAGTTTTACTATCGAAATCGTCACTATGATTATTTTTATTATCGGATCTCTCAATTTTGTTCTTCATTGGTCAGTATGGAACGGGAAGCCCCGGGAGATCTATCGCAACATTGAGATTGTTTCGTTTACTATCACGCTTTCAATCACACTCGGCCTGGTACTTATCGCGCTCATGCAAACAGAGGCGCTGAGCGGGGTCACGTCTCTCTTTAGAAAAGGTTTTTATCTTGTGGCGTCAGCGCATACAGGCACAGGATTAACCAGTCTCAACGGCGCCCAGCTTGTTCGTAGTTGGGGCCCGTTAGCGATGCTGGCCATCACCATAGCGATGACGATCGGGGGCAGCGCGGCGTCTACCTGCGGGGGAATCAAAGGCATGCGGGTGGGAATTATCGCGAAGAATTTCGTCGGGGAAATTCGTCGATTTGTTCTGCCGGAATCGGCAATTACTTTTCAAAGAATTCATCATATAAAAAATAGGATTATTGAGGACAAGCAAGTGCGCGCGGCAATGTTGATAGTGATCGCGTTTGTAACCATGCACCTTGGGGGCGCTGTTCTCGGCGTTCTTTATCGCTATCCGTTTGTTCAGGCTCTATTTGAGAGTGTCTCGGCCGGGACAACAACTGGTTTATCTGTCGGAATCACCAATCCGTCTATGCCGCTTGCCTTAAAGAGCTACTATATTCTGGCTATGTGGGCGGGCCGATTAGAATTCATGGCTGTTTTCGCTTTAGCCGGATTCTTGTTTGCGGTTGCGAGGGGTAAATGAGCAGGTTATTACGGGCGATATCCTTCTGTGTCTTAATTGTAATCATGTTTTGCTTTTCCGGGCCTGCTTGGGCGGTTGGTTCAAAACAGTTGGCTAAAGACGCCAAAAAATATGACGGTAAGGTAGTTACGTTCACCGGCGAGGTTATTGGCGATACTATGGAGCGCAAAGATGGCGTTTGGTTAAATATCAATGATGATCCGTATAGTCGGCAGGGTCGCGTTCGACATTTGGCCGGTTTTAATCACGGTCAAGGTGTACTTGTTCCAAAGAAGTTGGTCGGAAAAATCGCGGCCGGGCGCTATGGTTTTCGTGGCGACATAGTTAGAGTTCGCGGTGTTTTTCATGCAAACTCCCCTAAACAGGGCGGCGATATGATGATTAGCGCGACAAGCATTCATATTATCAAAACCGGCTTCGCAATGCCTCTTCCGATTTCCGCAAGGAAAATATCATTGGCGTTCTTTTGGCTACTGGCGGCAATGATAGTGCTTATTTTGTGGACTTGGCGCCAACGTCGAGCAAAACATTAAATGAGGCCACGTTTAACAAATCGACCGAAACACTAGAAACGCGACCTAAATCTCCGGTTGTATCCGGCGGTTTAGACCGCGTTTTTTATTAATTGATCCGATGAATCTTTAAAATGAGGCGCTAGTTGCTATCTTTTCCGCCTCGCACGTCTTTCATCTGCTCAATTACATCTTCATATGAACCCGCTGCTGCCGTGTCACCTTCATTTTCCTTGGCGGCTCTAACTGCCAAGTCTTCTTCACTTAAGGTGTCATCCGGAGTCGGGACATCACGTTTCAGGACTTCGTCAATTGCTTCACTGGTTTTTTTATCGATTGAACCTGAAGTTGACAAAGCCTCGATCGTTGAAGCCGAGTCGCCTGATTCAAGAACTTGCTCTGGAACCTTCTCTTTTTTGTCAGCCGACTTCTTACTGGAAGCATCTGAAGCAGCGGCCTGCTTTTCTTTCTTAGCGGCCGTGCTCTTTTTAGCGGGTGCTTTCTTCGCTACTTTTTTCTTTACGGCAGTTTTGACTTCAGGTGCCGCGGTCACAGTGTCAGAAACTTCTTCGACTTCCGTTGTGACTGCTGCTTCTGTTTCAACAACCTTTGCGGTATCCGCTGGGGTTTGATCACTTTCTTCAGCTACAGGGTCTTTGGTTTGGCGAATACTCAGACTGACACGACGTCGATCGGTATCGATATCGACAATTTTCGCGCATACCGATTCATCAAGCTTTACAGCTTCTTCGGGTACTTCGACATGTTCTTCCGATAATTCCGAAATATGTACCAAGCCCTCTACTCCACCGGGAATAGCCACAAAAGCGCCAAAGGGCACTATCTTCGTGATTCTTCCATCGATCGTGTCGCCGATATTTAAGTCTTTTGTTTTTTCTTTCCAGGGATCATCCTGACATTGTTTTAACCCTAAGGAAATTCGACCGCGCTCATGATCGATATCGAGGACTTTGACATCGATGGTGTCGCTGATATTTAGTAATTCCGAGGGGTGGTCTATATGAGTCCAAGACATTTCCGAGATATGGATCAACCCGTCAATGCCACCCAAATCAACAAAAGCCCCAAAGTCAGCAATGCTTGAGACTTTACCTGAGAGCTTTTCACCTTTTTTCAATCCGGTTATTACTTTTTCGCGCTCCTGTTTTCTGGCTTCGTCAAGAACTGAACGACGCGAGAGAACAACATTGTTTCGATTTCTGTCCATTTCAATTACTTTGCACTCAAGCTCTTGGCCGACAAACTGCTGTAGGTCTTTGACGCGCCGGACGTCCACAAGTGAGGCTGGTAAAAAGCCCCGAAGTCCGATATCGAGTATCAACCCACCCTTGACGACCTCAATAACTTTGCCGGTCAGTGTTTCAGAATTTTTACTGAACTTTTCAACGCGTATCCATGATTGCTCATATTCAGCGCGTTTTTTGGATAGGATTAACCGGCCGTCCTTGTCTTCTTTTTGCAAAACAAGCGCGGCAATCTCATCACCTAACGTTACTGCTTCATTTGGATCGATATTCTTGCGGATAGAAAGTTCGTAGATCGGGATAACACCCTCGGACTTGTAGCCGATATCTACTAGGATCTCGTCGCGGTCTATCTTAACCACAACTCCGGTAACGATGTCACCGTCATCAAACACTTTGATCGTTTGGTCGTAGTCCGGTACTAAGTTCCCCTCCGAATCTACAATGTAACCTGCTTCTGTCTCTTCACCCGTCTCTTGGACGTTCGCCATCTAAATCTTGGCCCCCTAAAAATTTCTTGGTTCTCCAGGGTCTCGTTAACAAACATATCTGTTACGCATCAAATGGCTGAAACGGATAAGTCAACCTGGAATATGAACCGACAAAATTATACATTAAACCTGCTGATAACTACAAGACCTAAAGGCCATAATAACCAAATACAAGCGGAAAAATGAGGATCAAGGTTTAAAGCTTATAGTATTATTAGTTAGCGGCGAACAAATTGGGGGACACACAGTGCTTGCAGTGGGATTAACAGGTGGGATTGCCAGCGGGAAGAGTAGAATAGCGGGTTATTTCGCTGAATATGGGGCTAAGTGCCTGGATACCGACTTATTAGCTCAAAAAGCAATTGCCAGGGATACGCCTGTTTTTGCGAAGGTGAGGAGCCATTTTGGCGATAAAATATTAGATAAAGATGGATCAATTGATAGAGCTTTACTGGCTGCCGAGGTATTCGGTAATCCTTCTCAACTCGAAGTACTCAACCGGCTAGTTCATCCCATCGTTATAGAACGCGTCAAAGAGACTCTGAGCCAGTGGCGCCAAGAGAATCATGAAATCGGGATTGTTCAAGTTCCATTATTAGTTGAAGCAGGCATGGTCGGATTGTTCGATGTAGTCGTGGTTGTCTCGACCAGCCCTGATCTTCAGGTGGGCAGATTATTGAAGATGGGCTTGACTATGGAAGAGGCCCAGGCGAGAGTTGCCTCTCAAATATCTGAAAGCGAACGCCTAACTCACGCGGACCTAATTATTATCAACAAAGGGACACCGGAATTGCTTGAAGACCAAGCCAAAATAGCTTTTGAGAAATTAAGACATGAGCAAATTTAAACTTGTCTCACTATATGAACCTCAGGGCGACCAACCACAGGCGATCAAGAAACTAAAAGCAGGCGCAAAAAAGAAGTTTCGCCATCAGACCCTCATGGGCGTGACAGGCTCGGGGAAGACATTTACTATGGCGAACATAATTGAGCAGGTTAAGAAACCGACTCTCGTTATGGCCCCCAATAAAACATTGGCCGCGCAATTGTATTCTGAGTTCAAGGGATTGTTCCCAGAGAACGCTGTCGAGTATTTCGTCAGCTATTACGACTATTATCAACCCGAAGCGTATATAGCGCATACAGATACATATATAGAGAAAGACGCTTCTATTAATGACGAAATAGATAAACTGCGGCACGCGACAACATCAGCTGTTCTTTCGCGTGATGACGTTATCGTTGTCGCGAGTGTCTCGTGTATTTACGGATTGGGCTCGCCCGAAGAATATCTCGGGCACTTAGTCTGGTTGCATCGGGGGGCTCCGGCTGGGCGTGACGAAACCTTAAAGAAGCTCGTGCAGATGCAGTATCAGAGAAACGATTACAATTTAGTCCGCGGTACTTTCAAGGTTAGAGGCGATATCCTCGAAATATTTCCAACTTACGAGGAGGCCCCTTTTCGTGTAGAGTTTTTTGGGGACACAGTAGAGCGCTTGCTTAAAGTCGACCCGATTACCGGAGAGGTCTTGGCTGATCTTGAGCGTCTGGCAGTTTTTCCCGCCTCGCATTATGTCACGTCCAAAGAACGCTTAGACGCTGGAATCATGAGCATTGAAAAGGAACTGAAGATCAGACTGGCTGAGTTTGAGAAGGTCGGGAAATTGCTTGAGGCTCAACGTCTGTCGATGCGTACTAATTACGATCTGGAAATGATGCGTGAGATGGGTTTTTGTTCGGGGATTGAGAATTACTCTCGACATTTTGACGGAAGGTCTCCGGGTGAACCGCCTTTTACGCTTCTGGATTATTTTAAGAAAGATTTCTTAGTTATTATCGACGAGTCTCATGTGACAGTTCCTCAGCTTCACGGAATGTACGCCGGCGACCAATCGAGGAAAGAAAATTTGATCGAGCACGGCTTCCGTCTTCCATCGGCCCGGGACAACCGGCCTCTTCAATTCGAAGAGTTCGATTCTAAGGTTTCTCAAGCCATCTTTGTTAGCGCGACGCCGAGGGCTTGGGAGCTCGAGTCATCAAGTCAAGTTGTTGAGCAGATTATTCGACCGACTGGCCTGATAGATCCCGAGATAAGTGTCAGGCCTGTTGAAGGACAGATCGATGATCTGATTCATGAAATCAGGGGCAGAGTTGCCAGCAAAGAGCGGGTCCTTGTTACCACACTCACCAAAAAAATGGCCGAGGATTTAGCCGATTACCTGATGGAGGTTGGAATCAAGGTTAGATATCTTCATTCAGATATTAAAACTTTTGAACGCGTTGAGATATTAAGAGATCTGCGATTAGGTAAATTTGATGTTCTAGTCGGCATAAACCTTCTGCGCGAAGGACTAGATCTACCGGAGGTCTCGCTTGTGGCGATTTTAGATGCCGACAAAGAGGGATTTTTGAGGTCCTCGGGGTCTTTAATACAGACAATCGGCCGGGCGGCGCGGAACGTTAGCGGAGAAGTAATAATGTATGCCTCAGTTATGACGGATTCGATGAAGACCGCTATTGATGAGACAAACCGACGACGACTAAAGCAAATCGCCTATAACGAGGCGAATAATATAGAGCCGGAGACCATTCGAAAGGCCGTCGCTGATCTCGTACAAGCGGGCACTGTGGCCGAGGAGCCCGCTACCTGGGAAGGCGAGGAGCCGGTATTTGAGAAACTATCAAAGTTGCCGAAAGAAGATATTGATCGTTTGGTTCAGGGGCTTGAAGAAGAGATGAGACAGGCAGCCGAAGATCTTGATTTCGAATATGCCGCGAAAGTGCGCGACCAGTTAAGCAGTATAAAAAAGGAAATCGTTAAGAAGTTTCCACCCAAAAAAGGCCCGGACTCGAAAAAAAATAAATGATTTAACATACTTGAAATATGTTAGTGCTAATATCTAGCTGATACCTAGGCGAAGGAGCGCTCTATGACGGTTAAGAAAGATCAAGAATATGTTTTAAAAGCAGTTAAAGAACAGGACATAAAGTTTATCAGATTCTGGTTTACTGATGTGCTTGGTGTCATGAAAAGTTTTGCTATAACGCCGGCAGAGTTGGAGACAGCTTTTTCCGAGGGTATGGGTTTTGACGGCTCGTCGATCGAGGGTTTCTGTAGAATAGAAGAGTCAGATATGATTGCGATTCCTGACCCGAACACATTCGCGGTCTTGCCTTGGCGTCCTTCCGAGCAGGGCGTAGCTCGTATGTTTTGTGACATTCAAACTCCGGACGGAAAATCTTTCGCCGGCGATCCGCGATATGTTTTGAAACGTAACCTAAAAGTAGCAGCTGATATGGGTCTGACTATGTATGTCGGCCCGGAGCTCGAATTTTTCTACTTTGAAGATAGCAAAGATACAAAACTTTTAGACAAGGGCGGTTATTTTGATTTGACGCCACTGGATCTGGCGACCGATTACCGCCGGGAAACAGTTTTTGCTTTAGAAGAAATGGGTATTTCAGTTGAGTACAGTCACCACGAAGTAGCACCTAGCCAACATGAAATCGATCTGCGTTACGATGACGCCTTATCGATGGCCGATAATGTCATGACCTATCGTTTGACGGTCAAAGAGATTGCGCAAGAAGCTGGCATTTACGCCACGTTTATGCCGAAGCCGATATTTGGTGAAAACGGCAGCGGGATGCATACCCATCAATCTCTATTTAAAGGTAACGACAATATTTTTTTTGACGCCGATGATGAACACCATCTTTCCAAGGCCGGCAAGGGGTATGTGGCTGGAATATTAAAGCACGCCAAAGAGATAACTGCGGTCTGCAACCAGTGGGTTAATTCCTATAAGCGGTTGGTTCCAGGCTATGAGGCCCCGGTCTATATGTGTTGGTCGCGGCGTAACCGGTCAGCTCTAGTTAGAATACCTCAGTACAAACCGGGCAAAGAGCATGCGACCAGGGTAGAGTTGAGAAGCCCTGATCCAGCGTGCAACCCGTATCTTGCTTTTGCGGTTATGCTCGCCGCCGGTCTTAAGGGAATGAAGGAAAACTATGAGCTCGCGCCTGAAGCGACAGATAATATATATGATATGACCGAGGCCGAACGGAAAGCCGCTAATATCGATTCTCTGCCGCAAGATCTTCATGAGGCAATTGAAATTGCTGAAGGTAGTGAGCTCCTAAAAGAAGCGCTTGGCGAGCACGTTTATAAGTACTTTATCCGGAATAAAAAAGCTGAATGGGACGCCTATAAGGCTCAAGTCAGTCAATACGAAGTCGATCGGTACTTATCGATACTGTAATTGTTCTTAGATTGACGAGCAGAAACTGGCCTGACCTATGGTAGATTGTTGGGTCTATGGTAAAAGTAGCGGTCGTATCTAGTGAGGCTAAAGCAAAAGAGCTGACACGGAAATTGGAGAGTGCCGGGTTTCTGGCGACCGCTCTTGATCATGCTGGAATAGATGATTCAAATATTCTGGACTATGACGTACTGCTGATAGATCTCACGTCCGGACAAAAACACTTTGATCAAATGGGAAAAGCGGCTGTTGCTGATGGTCCGATGCCCGTCGTTGCGCTATTGGATCAGCAGTCGATGCCAGGCTCGGCGTGGTTGCGCGAAGCCGACGACTTTTTAGTGGAGCCGTTTAGCGAGGAAGAGCTTCGCCTTCGAATAGAACGACTCGCCACTGTTCCGGTTGAGATAGGACTTATAGAAGTTGGCGGCTTAGTTGTCGATCTTGACACTTACGAGGTGCGGGTTGACGGCCGGTTGCTAGCGTTGACCTTTAAAGAATATGAGCTTTTGAAGTTTCTGATAGTGCATCCCAACAGGGTTTGGACCCGCCAGGCCCTACTTAATCAAGTATGGGAATACGATTATTATGGAGGGGCTCGCACGGTTGATGTGCACATACGTCGTCTTCGCTCTAAGCTTGGCAGTCGCCGGGCCGGTCTTATCAAAACTATCCGCCAAGTTGGCTACCGATTCGATAAGGTTTAGGAGCTAAAAAAGCCGAGTCAAATAATCTATGTCTGCAGGTAAATAGTTGTCTTTTTGTATTGAACTGTGCTTTAAAGGTGATAAAATTATTCTATATCGGAATACAAATAGTAAAGGATTTTAGAAGTTCGTAGTCGTAGCTTTAAGCGGTATTTTGGTTCTATCGTATTCTGGTGCCGGGCTAGCACTTCAAAATAGTCAGCCTTCGGCACGCACGCGATCAAAATAGTGAATGTAGGAAACCGCGATATCCTGGATGTCGACGCCCTCGGCGTTCTCGATTAAAAATCCATTTTATTAGATTAGGGTCCATAGTGTAATATTGTTGATGCGATGGAGGTGTCGACAAATTGACAGAACAAGTTTTAACCTGTAAGCAATGTGGTCGTTCGACGAAAGATGATGAATCAGTCTGGATAGCGAACGTCAAGTGGCCGATAAGAATTAGGCTCAACGCTGAGGGGCTAAGTTATAAAGTTGCAGAGCTTGAAAATAACCAGATCGTTGAGTTAATTGACTGGGACGATATTATTTGTGACGCTTGCAAAGGAGAAAAGATCGACAGGACCGCTCCGACTAAGTAGGCCAAACTCTCCTAAAGCGACTTTATCCAATCCTTCTTAACGGCCGGTAGAGTAAAAACCGGCCGTTTTTGAAATGAAAAAGCAAAATACAATTTGAGGTATTGCTGGTGCCAAACGACAAGATTTTCGTAAAAGGAGCTCGCGAACATAATTTAAAAAACATCAACCTTGAGCTTCCTCGCGATAAGCTCATCGTCATGACCGGGCTGAGCGGGTCAGGCAAGTCGTCTCTGGCCTTTGATACTATCTACGCCGAGGGCCAAAGGCGATATGTGGAATCTCTATCATCGTATGCCCGTCAGTTTTTGGGACAGATGGATAAGCCGGACGTTGATCATATCGACGGGCTATCGCCGGCTGTCTCAATCGACCAAAAGACGACTAGCAGGAATCCTCGCTCAACAGTGGGCACGGTTACTGAAATATACGACCACTTGCGTCTTCTTTTCGCCAGGATAGGGACGCCGCATTGTCCGGACTGCGGAGCTGAGATATCCAAACAATCCGCCCAGCAGATAATAAGTCAAGTCATGGAGTTGCCGGAGGATACAAAATTCCAGGTATTAGCGCCATTGGTGCGCGGTCGCAAGGGGGAGTATCGAAAAGTTCTTGATAACCTTAGGCGCGACGGGTTTGCTCGGGTGAAAGTTGATAGTGAAGTAAGGCTGCTTGAGGACGAGATATCCCTCGATAAGAATCGGGCGCATACTATCGAGGTCGTGGTTGACAGGCTAATCAAAAAGGCCGATATCAAACGAAGGTTAGCTGATTCAATTGAATTGGCGCTCAAGGTTTCAGAAGGTTCGGTCAATATCGAGCTGCTCAACGGAGACCAGGGGCGCGTTTTGTCGTTCTCTGAGAGTTTCGCGTGTTCAAATTGTGGCTTTAGTTTCGATGAGCTGGCGCCGAGACAATTCTCTTTTAATAGCCCTTATGGGGCTTGTTCTTTCTGCGGCGGTCTGGGTAATAAGCCGGAGATAGATCCTGAATTAGTCATTGCCAACGAAGAGTTGACAATAGACGAAGGAGCTATCCATCCTTTTGCGGGTAAACAAACTTATTATCCCAAGCTATTAGCCGGTCTAGCGCGTCTTGCCGGTTTCAATACCAAAGTGCCTTTTAGCCAATTAAGTTCTGAACATAAACAACTGATTTTGTACGGTGAGCCAAAAACCACAGTGGAACTTCGTTTTATCGATTCCGATGATATCAATCGTTCTTATAGTTCTGTCTATGAAGGGGTCATCCCGAATCTTATGCGTCGATATAAGGCAACAGACTCCGGCTATTCCAGATCGCGAATTGAGCAATATATGAGAGTTAATAAGTGTCCGAAGTGTGAAGGGGCCAGACTTAAACCTGCCAGCCTCGCGGTTACAATTGACGGGCACAACATCTATCAGCTTTGCCAGTTACCGGTTTCCAGGTCGCTGGTTTTCATTAATCAATTGCCGGAGAATCTGTCTGAACGCCAAGCGCTGATCGCGGTTAGAATTATCAAAGAAGTAAAAGAACGCTTACGCTTTTTAGTCGATGTTGGCCTTGGCTATCTCACTCTAGAGCGCGCCGCCGCGACCCTATCGGGAGGCGAGGCGCAGAGAATTCGTCTGGCGACCCAGATAGGCTCAGGGTTGATGGGGGTCTTATATGTTCTGGACGAACCGACAATAGGTCTTCATCAGCGGGACAACGCGAAGCTAATCACAACTTTAAAGAGGCTGAGAGACCTCGGTAATACGCTAATAGTTGTTGAACACGACGAGGCCACAATTCGCAACGCCGATTTTGTGGTCGATATTGGACCGGGCGCGGGGACGCTTGGCGGAGAAATTGTCGCTCTCGGTACGCCTGAGGAAATTATGAATAATCCGGCCTCTTTAACCGGCAAATATTTAACCGGCCTAGTTGAGATTCCGATCCCCGAAAAACGGCGGGAAGGTAATGGCCAGGCATTGGTTATTAAGGGCGCCACTGAACACAATTTAAAAAATATCGATGTTAGGTTGCCTCTGGCAAAATTGATCTGTGTAACCGGTGTTTCCGGGTCAGGCAAGAGCACTTTGGTTAGCGATACACTAGCCAAGGCGTTATCCGGTGCGCTTCATAAATCAAGAGAAAGGCCTGGCCGCCATCAAGCTCTCGAGGGCCTGGTTTTTGTTGATAAAGTCGTCGAAATAGATCAATCGCCGATCGGGAGAACGCCCCGTTCAAATCCGGCTACCTATAGTGGGGTATTTAGCGAGATCAGAATGGTTTTTACCGCCACCGAAGAGGCGAAAATACGCGGCTATAAGCCCGGTCGTTTTAGTTTCAACGTCAAGGGCGGTCGCTGCGAAGCTTGCCAGGGTGACGGGACAATAAAGATAGAGATGCATTTTTTGCCTGATGTTTACGTCCCGTGCGAAGTTTGCAAGGGTAAACGCTACAACGAAGAAACACTTGAAGTTAAGTTTAAAGGCAAAAACATAGCTAATGTCTTGGATATGTCAATCGAGGAGGCTGTGGCATTTTTTGCTAATATACCAAAGATAAAGAGACGCTTAGTTACCTTATATGATGTTGGTCTCGGATATGTAAAGCTAGGACAGCCGGCGCCGACTTTGTCTGGAGGCGAAGCACAGAGAGTAAAGCTTGCCGCGGAGCTCAGCCGGGTGGCTACAGGCAAGACGTTCTATATTTTGGATGAGCCGACGACAGGACTTCACTTCGCGGACGTTGCCAGATTGTTAAAAGTGCTTCAGCGTTTGGTTGATACCGGGAATACCGTTCTTGTTATCGAGCACAACTTAGATGTGGTAAAAAGCGCTGATCATATAATCGACCTCGGGCCGGAAGGCGGCGATAAGGGCGGCGAGATAATCGCAATCGGGACACCCGAGGAAATCGTGGCGAATAAAAATTCATACACCGGCCAATATTTGTCCGCCAGCCTGGGCAAGGGCAGGAGTAAAAAGTCAGGATCATAAATTGGAGGTAGAAAAATGTTAAAAATCGCGATACCGAAGGGAAGCTTAGAGGAGCAGACGGCTCTTTTGTTTGCTCAGGCAGATTTAGAAATAAAAAAGGGAGCCCGCCAATACAATCCGGTCATCAATGATCCGCGGATTGCGAAAGTCAAGATCTTGCGCCCCCAGGAAATTCCGGTTTATGTTGAAGAAGGCTATTTTGATGTAGGAATCTCGGGTCTAGACTGCGTCACTGAAAGCGGCGCGGATGTTGTCGAGGTGGCTGATATGCCGTATGCCAAGACGGGCACCGGCAAGCTGAAGATGGTAGTGGCCGTACCTGAAGGGTCAAAGATCAACGATCCCAAGGAGATTCCAACCGGAAGCCGGGTTTCGACCGAGTTTCCCGAAACAACAAAGAAATACTTTGATGACCTTGGGATTGACGTGAAAATATTCTTTTCATACGGAGCGACTGAAGCCAAAGTTCCCGAACTTATGGATGTAATTGTTGATCTAACAGAAACAGGTCAGACGCTTCGTCGAAACCAACTGAAGATTATTGGCGTGATTATGGAATCGACAACCAAGTTGATTGCCAACAAAAAAGCATGGGCTGATTCTAGAAAACGGCGGGCTATTACCGAGATAAAGACGCTGCTTTTGGGTGTATTGGAAGCTCGGGGAAAAGTATTGCTATCAATGAATGTCCAGGCCACGAGCTTAGATGATGTGATTGCGGCTTTGCCGGCTATGAAAAAACCGACGATTTCGAAACTTTACAACTCAGAATATCTGGAGATATCTACGGTTGTTGAAAAGAACCAGGTAAATTTGTTATTGCCCGAGCTGAAAGCCAAAGGGGCGGAAGACATTCTTGAGCTCGCGATTTCAAAAATTGTGAGATAGTCCGGATCGATCAAGATTAGGCGGTCGTTTTTTTGCTTGTTTCACCATCATCTAGAATTTCGGCGACGTCCTCAGAGTCTTCCTCCGGGATTTGTGTCATTTCAATTCCGAGCAGGGTGACATCATCGGCAAGAGGGCCGTCGTTATACTCGATAACTTTGGCTAATAGTTCATCCATGAGTAGTTCCACTGAGAGTCCGCGGTGCTCATTTAACCAGGCTGATATCTGGCTTATGGAGAAGAATTTCGAGTCTTTGTCTCTAACGCTATGAACGCCGTCTGTGTAAAGCAGGATCTTGTCCCCGGGGTTTAAGATGATCTCTTGCGGAGTCGGGTCGAAAATTTCGAGACTTATTCCTATAGGGAATCCGGCGCGGCATGGCAGGAT
>JAUWRD010000057.1 GCA_030610765.1 Actinomycetes bacterium | reverse complement strand
CTCCTCCTTCAAAATTGGTCGATTAAATCGTTTGGACAAACTAGTGACATTGCCTGGCGGCAAAGGAGTCAACATGGCCATCATGTTGAAAAATTTGGGCCAGGATGTGCTGGCGATGGGCCTTATTGGTGACTTTACCGGTGAAGTAATAGAAGACAAACTTCGGAGTCAGGGAATATCCATTGCGTTTCAGCACATTAGTGGGTCCTCCAGAACAAATGTATTTATTTCTGAGCCGAAGCGCAGAAGCACCGAAATTCTTGCACCTGGGCCCACAATACGACCTGAGGAAATAGACAAGTTCCTGGTTGGTTATGAGCGGTCACTCAGCGGTTACGATGTTGTGGTTATTGGCGGCAGTGTACCGCCGGGTGTGCGCGAGAGTATCTACAAAGAGATGGTTTTGCTGGCCAAAGCTAAGGGGTTGTTCACAGTATTAAGCGCCGGTGGTCAATGTTTTGCCAACGCGCTTGAGGCGGCACCCGATTTAGTTAAGCCTGATGTGCGCAATACCCCTGATGTGCTAGGTATAGATAGCGCGACCCCGGCAGGCAGGGGAAAAATAGCAGAGCGTTTGTTCTCAATGGGGGTTAGCAAAGTAATCATTGCCTTCAATGGCTCAAGTCATGCAGTCTATTCTGCAGACGAGGCTTTTGAAATTATTGCGCCCGAGCACAAAATAAAAAACACAGTTCTAGCCGATGATGCTTTCCTGGCGGGCATGGTCGACGCTCTCCAGCGGGGCCGCTCTCTTAGTGAGGCTGCTATTTGGTCTATGGCTACAGAAATTGCTGTTAGCCAGGAACCAGAAAAACGTTGGGCTGCACCTGATGAAGTCAGTCGTTACCTAAGTTTGGTCAAGCGGAAGGATCTTTAGATGAGGGTTGATAAAATCATTACTCGCGATCTTACAGCGGTCACCGCGGACGATACTCTAAGGGATGCTGTGCGAACGATGGCAAGTCATCGCATTGGCGGCCTTCCGGTTGTTGATGATGACCTGCGAGTGATCGGTTTTATTTCTATTAAAGATGTTATCGAGACAGCCTATCCATATTCCGAGGCTAGCAGTGAAGATCTAATGATCACAGCCCGACTGGCCGATTTTATTCGGGGCCTACATAAACTTGGCGGCAAGCAGGTCAAGGACTGCATGACAACACAGACCGTGACTACTCACGAAGAAGAAGATTTAGAGGAAATAGCCTCTCAAATGATTTCACGAGGTCTCAAAATAATGCCGGTAGTAAAGGACGATCGGCTAATCGGTATAGTTCGTCGCCGAGATCTCGCGGTTGCCCTTATCGAGGAGGGCGAAGAGGACTGAACTATTTCCTGCTCGCTGCAATAGCTATCCTGACAGGCCTAGCGGGCGCAAAATCTAGTAAAAAACTCAAAATTCCCCAAGTGGTTGGCTATATTATCATCGGGGTTTTTCTCGGATCCTCTTTTCTAAATGTAGTCTCATTGAAAACCATTGATCAATTAACACTACTGAGTAGTTTGGCTCTCGCTTTTATCGGTTTTACGATCGGTGGGGAGCTGGCGTTTCGGGATTTAAAGGATCTTGGCCCCAGTATCATTGTCATAGCGTTAATGGAATCGTTGACAGCTTTCGCGCTGGTTGCGGGGGCCATTTTTATGATCACCCGGAATTTGCCGGTAGCACTTATTTTCGGCGCGCTTGCTGCTGCCACCGCTCCAGCCGCCACAGTTGACGTGCTCTGGGAATACAAAGCCAAGGGTCCTTTGACAACATCGCTTTTCGCGGTCGTCGGTATCGATGATGCTGTGGCGCTGATCATCTATGGTTTTGCCTCAGCGATAGCCAAAGCTATTTTGACCCATAGCGAACTCTCTGCTGTTTCCATGGTGCTCGTGCCGGTATATGCGATCTTGGGGGCGATTGCTTTGGGCGGTTTAGTCGGTTTCCTTCTTGGCCAAGTACTTAAGCGGTTTAGTGGCGAAACCGATCACCTTCTCGTAACCTTGGGCGCGATATTGCTAGTTAGCGGGTTGGCTATCCAACTAGGGTTTTCACTTATTCTGACGAATATGATTCTGGGTGTCGCACTGATCAATTTCAGCAGACGTCGAGTGGCTTTTACCGCTATCGCTCGGATAAGCCCGCCATTTTACTTGCTCTTCTTTATCCTTGTTGGCGCTAGGCTCCAGATCGGGCTAGTCGGACAGCTGGGCATAATGGGTCTTGCTTATATTATTTTTCGAACCGTGGGCAAGAGTGCTGGGGCCTGGTTTGGAGCGACGATTTCAGGAGCGCCAGGAGTTGTTCGCAAATATCTAGGGTTCGGTCTTCTGTCTCAGGCCGGTGTCGCAATCGGACTTTCAATTGAAGCAGCGCAGACATTTCGCGGCCTTGGCTCAGAAGGTTTAAATCTGGCCTTGCTCGCGGTTAACGTTATTGCTGGTACTACATTTGTATTTCAGGTTTTGGGACCACCGCTGACAAAAATGGCGATCTTCAGAGCAGGAGAAGCAGGCTCTAGGGCATCCAAGGAACCATCTTAAGCAAGACTCCGAAGGGGAATATACCACCTAGTAGAGATCGGAGAGCTTGTTGCAAAAGCATATTAGTCCCGGGATGGCTGTTCTTATCGACGAAAGCGAAGCGGCGTGAACTTCTTCCTGCTCGCATCAGTTGCAGTCTTAGCTGGCCTGGCGGGGGCTATATCGAGCAAACGTCTAAAGATTCCCCAAGTAGTCGGCTATATTGCCATAGGCGTGGTTCTTGGATCTTCTTTCCTGGACATAGTTCCTTTAAGAGTTGTCGATCAATTCCAACCATTAAGTAGTTTGGCCTTGGCGTTTATTGGTTTTACGATCGGCGGAGAACTTGCATTTGAGAACCTGAGAGAGCTTGGTCGGTCCATATTGATTATTGCTTTTCTTAACGCTGCAACCGCCTTTCTTCTTGTCTTCGCAGCTGTCTATTTTGTCTCGGGCAATATGCCCCTGGCGCTCATATTTGGCGCCCTGGCTTCTGCTACCGCTCCGGCTGCTACGGTTGATGTGCTTTGGGAATATAAAGCCAAGGGCCCTCTGACAACGACTCTTTTCGCGGTCGTTGGCATTGATGATGGTATAGCGCTAATTATTTATGGATTTGCCTCAGCGGTTGCCAGGAGCTTAATCACAAGTACGAAAATGTCAGTGCAGTCCATGGTTCTCACCCCGACCATGGCCATTCTTGGCGCCATAGCGGTCGGAGTGGCCGTTGGTTTTATGCTCAGTTTTGTTTTAAAAAGACTCAGTCGTGAGGCCGACAAACTTCTAGCCACAATAGGGGCCATTCTTCTAGTCAGCGGCTTGGCTATTCAGTTTGAGCTATCACTTATTCTTACCAATATGGTTTTGGGTGTAACTTTGATCAATGTCGCTAAGCGTCGTGAGGCGTTTTCTGCCATATCTCGCATTAGTCCACCGTTTTATCTGCTGTTTTTTATCCTAGTAGGGGCTCGTTTTCAGGTCGGCATGATTGGACAACTTGGCTTTCTGGGCTTGGCCTACATTATTTTTCGTACTATTGGAAAGAGCGCGGGCGCGTGGCTGGGCGCTAAGATTTCAGGGGCACCGGAAGTTGTTCGCAAATATCTCGGTCTCGGCCTTCTATCGCAGGCCGGTGTCGCGATTGGCCTATCAGTTGAAACCGCTCAAACCTTCGGTGACCTAGGTTTGTCTGGCGCAAACCTGGCTTTGCTGGCCGTAAATGTTATCGCCGGCACGACGTTTTTATTTCAGATTCTCGGACCTCCTTTAACTAAGCTGGCGATTACCAAAGCCGGCGAAGTCGGTGCCTCGAAGAGGTCCCCTCCTTCCACTTCCTCTTTTCCCTAACCCCCTGTTGGGGAATATAACCACATAGTAGAGATCGGAGGGCTTGTTGCAAAAGTACATTAGTCCCGAAGGCGAAGAATTCATAGTTGAAGAACAGGCGACAAATCGCATTCTCAATGAGGGCATCCCCTTTATTATCGTCGACATAAAAGAGCGCCAGTTGACGATCAAAGAGAATGACATATTTGTTTATTGCAATACGAAGGGGGATATTCCGGCAGAAAATACTAGTGGTTTAGGCTTTTATACTGCCGATACCCGTTTTTTAAGTTGCTGGGAGCTCGCGTTGAATGGCCGGGAACCAATACTCCTTTCTACGAGCGCGGATCGCGATTACATGGCTCATATAGAGCTGACAAACGCGGATATTTATGAGGGCGAGCAACTAAAGATCCCCCAGGAAACCATAAATATCCGAAGGCTCAGGGTCTTAGCCGGCGGTCTGCTTGAGCGCATACGTTTCAAAAACTACAACCCGGTTCAGGTTGAGCTCAATGTTGAACTTTCTTTCTTCGCGGATTTCGCTGACATGTTCGAAGTGCGCGGATTACGTCGAGACAAGAGAGGGCAACTCTTCCAACCCAAAACAGGCAAGAAAACAGTGACCTTGGCCTATATAGGTCAAGATGATATCTGGCGTCGAACAGAGATCGAAATGTCTCAGGAACCTGATTCGTTTCGTACAGCCCTGAATAAGGTGATCATCGGCTATAAACTAGTTCTTGATCCACACAGCCGCGCCGTCCTGAATTTTCGGATATCACCCGTAATAAACAAGGATAAAAAAAAGATTCCGGGGTTCAATCAAGCCATCAGTAGCCAGCGGCGGTCTTATGAAAGATGGGAGCGTTCTTGCACAACCATCAATACTGATAACGAGCTTTTTAACTCAGTTCTAAAGCGCGGTCAAAATGACATCAGGGCTTTGATTACAAGTAGCCCGCACGGCAGCATTATCAGCGCCGGTATCCCCTGGTATGTGGCGCCTTTCGGGCGAGACAGTTTGATAGCGGCGGTCCAGACCCTTCCTTTAAATCAGGCTCCAGCCAGAAATACTTTGGATATTTTAGCTCGATTGCAGGGTAAGGAAGAAAATGCCTGGCGGGACGAGGAGCCGGGTAAGATTATGCATGAATTTCGTCAAGGCGAGTTGGCTCATCTGGGCGAGATACCACATACACCTTACTATGGCTCCGTTGACTCAACGCCTCTTTTTCTTCTGGTCATGTCCGAGTATTACAAATGGTCGGGGGATAAGGAGTTTGTTCAAAAACATCGGGGTGCTATTTTAGCGGCGTTAGAGTGGATCGACACATATGGCGATCTCGATGGTGACGGATTCGTGGAATATAAGCGCAAATCCAGCCGCGGTTTGATCAATCAGGGGTGGAAGGATTCTCACAACGCTGTCGCTCACGAAGATGGCCAGATGGCTCGAGCACCAATTGCCTTGGCTGAAGTTCAAGCATATGTCTATTACGCTAAAAAACGGATGGCGCAACTTTTCATGGATCTGGGTGAAAATGATTTTAGCCTGAAATTAGTGAAAGAGGCCGCGAGGCTCAAGGAGGCGTTCAATGAGAAATTTTGGATTGCCGATCAAAGCTTCTATGCAATAGCGCTGGATGGCGACAAGAAACAAGTAAAAACAATTTCATCAAATGCCGGGCAATGTCTGTGGACGGGCATCGCTGATCACGACAAAGCTATCGCTGTCTCAAAGAGGCTTTTAAATCCCGACATGTTTTCCGGCTGGGGGATTAGAACAGTCTCCAAGGACGCCGCCACATATAATCCAATGAGTTATCACAACGGCTCAATTTGGCCTCACGACAACAGCATTATAGTTAGAGGGCTGAAGAGATATGGACGGATACGAGAAGCGGAACACGTCGCGAGCGGAATCTTTGAAGCCGCCGTATACCATTCGTATCATCGTTTGCCGGAGTTGTTTTGTGGTTTCACAAGACGTGGGAGCAATTCACCTGTTGAATATCCGGTTGCGTGCAGCCCTCAGGCTTGGGCTGCCGGGGCTATCTTTATGATTCTACAGTCGATTCTGGGTTTGACGCCAAACGCGCCAAAAAATATTCTTTACGTTAACAACCCGACTTTACCGAAGTGGCTAAATCGAGTTAGCCTCTCAAACCTGCAAGTTGGTGAGAGTCGGTTAACCATCACTTTTAATCGTCAAGAAGGGGGTACGAGCTTCACCGTACCAAAGAAGGAAGGAAAGCTTAGAATAATGATGGAAGAGTAGGAGCATTAAGGAATCGCTTTGCTATTGACCTGCCGGTAATTTTGGATATACTGATCATTTAGTATAAAGATACGATTCCACTTTCACAGACATATCTACTTATCAAGGATAAGACCATCAATATTCCAGCTAAAAAAAGACACTCAGCAGGTCACACGAGAACACAAAACAACTAATAGTGAGGGCTCATGCCAAGTCGTAAGCGATCTCAGATAGAGGATGAAACGGTCACAATTGCGCATATCTCGGATTTGCATGCCGGATCATCATATTTTATTCCCAACCTGCTTAGTCAAACAGTTGAAGAGATAAACAGGATTAATCCGCAGGTTGTTGTGGTTACCGGCGATTTGACAGATGGCGGCTTTCGTCAGGAATACAAGACGGCGAAAACATTTCTCGACATGATCAAGTGCGAAAACAAAGTAATCATTCCGGGCAACCATGACAGTCGGAATGTCGGATATATCCATTTTGAAGAGTTGTTTGGACTCAGAAATAACATCTTAAAGATTCCCGGCGTGACGATCGTTGGCCTTGACTCGAGCGAACCCGATCTAGACAATGGGCGCATTGGCAGAGAGCGCTATAGGTGGCTGGAAGAGCACTTTTCTAGTACAGACGGGATAAAAATATTAGCCCTGCACCACCATCTACTACCCGTTCCCGGTACTGGAAGGGAGCGAAACATGGTCTATGACGCGGGCGATATGCTTCAGGTGCTTGTTCAGGCAGGCGTTGATCTGGTTCTTAGTGGCCACAAGCATGTTCCTCATGTTTGGCAGCTCGAAGACCTTGTTTTTGTAACAGCCGGTACGACTGCTTCTATGCGTTTAAGAGGAAAAACAAAGCCTTGTTACAACGTGATTATGCTTGAGAAGCGCCGAATGAGAATTTACCGCAAATATCCCTTTGCCGGCCAGGATTTAATTGTCGATTTGGTCCTCGGAGAAAAGCGGCAGTGTAAGTGGGATAGAGTAAAAACCGAACTTGGGGTGACGTCTGATAAGTAGGCTTTTGGCCCTGATCGACGGCGAGCACTATCCGCCGGTTATCGAATCAGCTCTAGATGAAATCAATAGAAGAGACGATGAGATAGTGGCAGTAGTTTTTCTCGGGGGCACAGAGAAAGTTCGCGAGAATAACGCATATTCTGAGCTCGGATACCCGATAGTCCAAGATAAAAACTATTTGGCGGCAATTGAAAGAGCCGTGGATCAATATAAGCCCGACGAGGTAATTGATCTCAGTGATGAGCCAGTTGTCGGGTATCGTGAACGGTTCGAAATTGCCAGTCTTGTGTTGTCGCTTGGCCTAAGGTATGTCGGCGCTGATTTTGAGTTTCGTCCACCGACATTCAATAAAATTAGCAACAAGCCTTCGATGGCAATTATTGGAACCGGCAAACGTGTCGGAAAAACCGCCGTTTCTGCGTACGCAAGTCGTGAGCTGAAGAAAAATGGATTCAATCCGGGTGTCGTGGCCATGGGGCGCGGTGGTCCGATTGAGCCGGAAGTCATTGAGGGCGACAAGATTAGGATTGACGCCGAGTATCTTCTCGGCCAGGCGCGTCAAGGCCGCCACGCGGCTTCAGATCATTTTGAAGACGCGCTGATGAGTAGAGTTTTAACAGTTGGTTGTCGGCGGTGCGGTGGCGGACTGGCAGGCGAGCCTTTTATCTCCAACGTTGTCGAGGGAGCAAAAATCGCCAACGGTCTATCTACGGATTTCACAGTTTTCGAAGGCAGTGGTACAGCGATTCCGCCGATTGAGACAGATGTCACAGTAGTAGTAGCTGGAGTGAACCAGCCCGCAGAAAATATAACTGGATATCTGGGACCTTTCAGAATTTTGATAAGTGATATGGTCGTTTTGACAAATTGCGAGGAAAACGTCGACAGAGCTATGATTGACGAGATAATTCAAAAGATCAAAAGGATTAAACCGGGTATAGAGGTGGTAGAAACAATTTTTAGGCCTCAGCCGCTTGAGGATATCTCGGGCAAGAAAGTGTTTTTCACGACCACAGCCCCTGAATCGGCCAATGGCGTATTGAAAAACTGGATAGAGTCAAAGTTTGGAGCCCAAGTCGTCGGTATTTCTAACCAATTGTCAAACAGAACTCTCCTAAGAGAAGATATATCAAACTGCAAGGGAAGATTTGACACATTGTTAACAGAGCTCAAAGCAGCTGCGGTTGATGTAGTAACAGCGATAGGAATTGAGCAAAACAGACAGGTGAGTTATTGCGACAACATACCTTTATCACTCAAGGCTAAGTCTTTGAGTGGTTCATTGGTTTCGTTGGCTAAAAGAGCGAGCGCGACCGTTTAAGGAGAGCTAGTGGGCAAAAAGCGAAATCATAATAGTGGTCGCCGGATCATAATAAAAGACGAAAAACACGGGCTGCCATATTCCAAGGGCTTGATGGCTTCGTCAATCATGGCGACGGGATTAGCCCCCGCTCGAGCCTATCAAGTAGCTGAAGCGATAGAAGAGGAGCTAGTTGCGCGCGATAAAAGCTCAGTTACCATTCAGGCTTTGCGAAAATTAACGCTTGAGACTATCGAAAACAGTGTTGGCGTTGAATATGCTGACAAGTTCAGACGATGGCAGGAGCTAAGCAAGCTTGATAAGCCGCTGATAATACTGATTGGCGGGACAACGGGTGTCGGTAAATCCACGATAGCGTCGGAAGTGGGGCACAGGCTCGGAATCACCCGGATTATTTCAACTGATGGAATCAGAGAGGTAATGAGAGCCGTTTTTTCTCAGGAACTCATGCCGGCTCTTTACAATTCTTCATTCAATGCCTGGCAGGGCCTAAGAGTGCCAAGGCTCAAAAGCGCGGATCCGATAATAATTGGTTTCAGAGAACAGCTAGCGGCAGTTTCGGTCGGGGTCAAAGCGACCATTGAACGGGCACAGAAGGAAGGTACAAATCAAATAATAGAGGGTGTCCATATTGTTCCTGGTTTTATCGACCTTTCAGCCTTCAAAGAAGATGTTTTTATTATCTCGTTAGTAGTCGCGGTTGACGATGAAGATCTTCACCGGAGCCACTTCTACATTCGCGAAATTGAGACAGAGGGATTTAGGCCTTTTGAGAGGTACCGGGCAAACTTTGACAATATACGAAAGATAGGAGAATATATAAATGTTCTTGCCAAAGATCATCATACTCCAGTTATCTCAAGTCATAATCTGGATCTAACTGTTTCCGAAATTATAGAGGCTGTGATCAATAAAGCGGTAATGTCAAAGGGTGCCGAGAAGTCGGTTGTATCCCCTGTTAAGAGCGGGCTGGATCCTGAGAGCCTGAAGGCGGACGCGGCCGAAGAACTGCCGTAAACCAAATTGGGAGGTTGAGTTAAGCATGAAAATGTATATTGATAGCGCCGTGGTTTCAGAAGTAAAAGAAGCTGCTGCATGGGGGATCATCAGTGGTGTTACCACTAACCCTTCATTAGCTGCGCGGGCTGGACAGGATTATAAGTCAGTCTTGACTGAGATTAGCGCGCTTGTAAGCGGCCCAATCAGCGCTGAGGTTGTGGGAACGACCCGTGGTGAGATGGAAAAAGAAGGTCGTGAACTAGCAAAAATAGCCGATAATATTATTGTTAAAATCCCCATGACAAGCGAGGGGCTTGCGGCTACGGCAAAGTTAAATAATGAAGGTATAGATATAAATATGACTTTGGTCTTCACGCTGAACCAAGCGTTGCTGGCAACTGCGTCTGGAGCCTCTTATGTCAGCCCTTTTCTTGGTCGCTTGGATGATATCGGAAACGATGGCTTGGGGTCGTTGGCAGAGATGGTTCAGGGGCTGGGGAATTATGATTTGGATGTCCAGGTCATAGCCGCCAGCATAAGGGGCCCTCGTCACGCAAGTGAGGCAGCTTTAATCGGTGCTGATATTGCTACCATACCCTTTAAGGTCTTAAAGCAGATGATGCACCACCCGTTAACCGATAAAGGTATAGCTAGTTTTCTGGCCGACTGGGAATCGCTTCAAGCAAAACTAAACAAAGGCTAGACAAAAATTAACTTATTAGATTATGCGAAGATTTCGCAAAGGAAGGTGTGACTATTGGACAAAGACGATTTAGAAGAAAAAAAGTTGGCAGAGTTACAGCCAATCGCAACGGGGCTTGGTGTTGCGAGCGCGTCAAAGCTCAAGAAACAAGAATTGATTGAAGAAATTCGCAAGCATTCCAACTCTGGCGCGAAAGACGGCGAGAAAGCTAAGGCCGCTTCCGTGACAGCTGTTCCAGCGGTTCCGGCACCTTCAGGTAGCGGGGCTGCGGAGGCTAAGGCTAAGGATAAGGATAAAGAAAAAGGTAAAGATAAGCCAACTCTGACACAAGTAAAGCCACCGCCGCCTAAGCCAGTTGACGAAGCTCTGCTTAAAAGGAGAGGCGTCCTCGATATCCTAGCTGATG
>JAUWRD010000045.1 GCA_030610765.1 Actinomycetes bacterium | reverse complement strand
TTGATAGCCGCATCCCTAGCAGTTCTTTTCGGATGGATTCTCGGCAAGGTTCTTCAGTATTTAATTAATTATGTTCTCGAGGCTGTGAAATTCGATGAGCTGCTTGGCGCAGAGCCGATTAACCATGAAGTGTTCGAATCGGCTGGACTTAAAGTCTCACTCTCGCAGTTGCTGGGGACAGTTATTTTCTGGGCCACCTTCTTCTTCTTTGGACTAGCGCCGGCTGCTGACATGGTTAACTTGGAGTCAGGTCGAGTCTTGATTGAGCGGGTCATTGGGTTTCTTCCCGAAGTGTTCGGTGCTCTTCTTGTCCTAGCCGCCGCTTTTTTTATTGCCGGCCTTCTTCGCAATATTTTCCTGGCTGTAATGGCGCCATCAAACCTTCGTTTTTTGCAAGCTTCAAGCTGGCTTATCTACGCGATTTTCATTGTTTTCGGGTTTGGTTTGGTTTTGAACGTACTGGGTGTGGCCGGCTCGTTGGTCGTGGATAGGTTTTTGGTCACCGTTCTATTGGGAGCTGGCGGCTTTGGCCTGGCGCTGGCGGCCGCTATTGGTTTTGGGCTCGGCGCTCGAGATGCCTTCGCGGCGATTATTGCCGGGTATCAAATAAGAGGTCGCCTGGCTGTTGGCGACAGAATAAGCATTGATGATTACTCCGGAGTGGTTGAACAAATGGGCTTGGCCGCCGTTCAGCTGCGAGACGCGGAAAGAATTATCAGTATTCCCAACCATCTTTTTTTTCAAAAAGTTATTTTAAAGAAGCGACAAGAGCAAAAAAAAGCGGCTTAACACCAAAATATCCGTTGTTTGCTAAACAAATATGCGTTTTAAGCTAGACATTTCCTGCTTGACCAGGCATAATAAGTGCTAGCTTATTATTATGTTGAAAATTTTGAGAAGCCGAGAGAATATCCCGCTTGTTAGTGCAACCGCGATACTTTTGATGGTCGTGTTCGTCTGGTTTGCACCCGCTGAAGCTACTCTGGGAAAAGCAGTTAAACTAGTTTACGTACACGCTGCGATGATGTGGGTTGGAATAGGGCTCATATCGTTAGGTGGAATAGCTGGCCTTTTGTTTTTGTTTTTTCGGAACGAGGCAATCATCCGTTGGTCCTCAGGGAGCGCGGTGGTTGGAGTGGCGCTCTTTGCGCTTACCGGTTTCCTCGGGGCTGTGACAGCAAAGATTACTTGGGGCGGAGTTTTTTGGGCAGAACCCAGAATGGCGATGCTCGGACAAATCTTTTTTGTGGCAGCGGTAGCAGCGATAGCTGTAAGAATTAGCGGTTTGAAGACGATTGCTGGTTTAGCGAACTTGGGCTTGGGTATAATAACGTGGGTATTGATTATTCGAACTGAGCGTGTTATCCACCCGGACTCACCTATTTTTAGGTCAGATTCCATCGCGATCAAGGTTTTCCCGCTTCTAATTGCGGGCATGCTTACTATTGCCAGCCTGCAAATTGTTAGATATTGGATGGGCAGAGAAGAATAATAGTTTTAGTTTGTCAATTGAGTTTGCCAATAAGCTCAAGCGGGTAGATATTTTTTTGTTGCTTTTCGAAAGTGCTTTGTTAGAATTAGAGACAGGTTGCCTAACCTGGAGGGGGTTGGTCTATGAATATTGCTTCATCGCAGTTACCACAGATCGAAGTAGTGAACAGAATCAAGACAGAACTGCAGCTTTGTGTTGGTGTTAGGATGAAAGTCCGAGCAAATATGGGGCGTTGTAAGATCATTGAACGTTTGGGGGTTTTGGAAGAGACACATCCAAATCTTTTTGTGATTAAAGTTGAAGAGAAGCGTAATCGTTCCCGGCGAGTTTCTTATAGCTACGCCGATGTTTTGACGAAAACCGTTGAGCTTAGCGACCTTGATGAAGGCGCTAACCTGCTTCCCTGGCTACAACAATAAGTTCTCCCTGCTGAGATGGGCTCCTTGTCTTTTGAGGCCCATGCCAAGGTAAACTTATACCTGCAGGTCAAAGACCGCTTGTCATCAGGCTACCACCAAATAACAAGTATTATTCAAAGTATTACCCTCGCTGACGAGATAACCATGTCGACGGCTAATGAGCTGATCCTGGATTGTGATGACCCCCAGATAGACAATCGCGAGAATCTGATCCTCAGAGCGGCCAGTCTTCTGTCAACGAACTTTAAGACCGCGGGAGGGGCCAGGATTACCTTGAGAAAGAAGATCCCGATAGCCGCCGGGTTGGGGGGCGGGAGTGCCGACGCGGCCGCTACTTTGATTGGCTTGAACAAGTTCTGGGGCCTTGGGCTGCCATATGAACAATTAGCTGAGTTCGCCGTCGAGCTGGGCTCGGATGTCAGTTTTTGCCTTAGTGGAGGCACTGCGTTGGTGACCGGGTTTGGAGAGAAAATCAAACCTCTGCCATTTATCGATCTTGGAGCCTTTCTTGTCATAAAGCCACCCGGTGGTTTATTTAGTGGCGAGGTCTATCAAGAATTTGATACTCTTGGAAAGAGTCAGGCTAAACCTTCCGAAAGTTTTCTCCGGGCTTCACGGGTGCAAGATAATGTCGCTTTGGCCAAAGAATTTGTCAATGATCTTGAGCCGGCGGCGGTCAGCCTGATGCCGAAGATTAATGAGATAAAAAAAGAGGCGATTAAGGCTGGAGCTTCAGCTTGTTTGGTAAGCGGGAGCGGCCCGTCAATGTTTGTTATTGCGGACACTAAGGAAAAACGTGAGAATATAACGGAACGTTTGGCCGGATATGGCCGAATATGGTTAGTGGAGTGCGCGAGAGAAGGAATTACGGCAGTTGACTGAGATGCAAGGTTTGAGAATGAGAAGATCATGAAGATTGACTCTTTTGTTTTGGCTGGTGGAGACGCGCAAAAAGTGGACGCGTCATTTGAGGGACCAAAAAGTTTAATAAATATCGCCGGTCAGCCCATGATTGAGTATGTTTTGGAAGCGTTGCGTCAATCTTCCTCGCTGGACAGGATTGCCATCGCTCTTCCCGCTGACACAGACAAATCGGTCTTCAAGAATATCACCGGCCAAATAATCCCGGACACGCACGGTGTGATCGACGCGATGTCCAAGGCAGTCGAGGCTTTTGGAGACGAAGGCTATCTAATGGCGGTCTCGTCAGACATACCAATGATAAACGCTGAGGTCATCGACGCATTTATAAAAAAGTGCGAGGAGAAACCCGGCGATATCTATTACACGATTATTCCAAAAGATGTTATGGAAGACGCGTATCCCGGTTCAAAGAGAACTTACTTTCGAGTCTATGAGGGCGCTTTCACCGGGGGAAATGTGCACATGATCAAGAAGACTACATTTGTGGAAAATTCGGGCCTGGCCGAGCAAATATTTTCGATGCGGAAGAGCCCGCTGAGTTTAATCCGTTTGCTTGGGGTCACCTTCTTAATAAAATTCGCGCTCGGCAGATTAAAGATCGGGTCGGTCGAAGACAAAGCCGGCAAAGCGTTCTCGGCAAAAGTGAGGACTGTAACCATGCTTCACCCGGAGCTCGGGGTCGACGTCGACAAACCCGAAGACCTGGCTTTAGCAGAAAGCCACTTAGGCAAGAAAAGTACTACTTAGCAGCCTCAACTAGCAACCTTACGCTTTTCCTAACAATTAAGCATAGTTTGTGCTATCATTTTAGTTGCCTGAAAGAAGAATAGTTTTACCCGGCAAACTCGCGCTCGATCTCACGAAGGAGGACCCTAATGAGAATCACGCGGATAGCGATCAGGTCGGTGGAGATGAAAAAGGTTAAGGCTCTAGCAAGCATTACGATTGATGATGTATTTGTGATTCATGATTTGCGAGTCGTGCAAGGCGACAGAGGGTTCTTTGTCGCCATGCCAAGTCGCAAGCTCCCGAACGGTACCCACAGAGACATTGCGCATCCCATCAATAGTGAAACACGAGAGCTTATTCAAACTAGGGTGCTGGAAGAGTTCGATCAGAATGATATCGAAGCTCCGGAAGCTCCGGAAGCTCCGGAAACTGCGGAGTGGCAACCTCAGACAAATCGATAATAGCCATTTCTTGACCACAAGAGGTAGGTTTTTAGAAACGCGCTTTGATCGTTATCGGTCGATTGACTATGCCTAGGCTATGATCGACAGGCCTCTTATTAGCAAGTACAATCCGAAAACAAGAGATGTAACGGTTACGATATAGACACCATCTTTTACCAACACTTTATCGATTCTCTTCAGCACTTTTTCAGATCTGACAGGTGAAATCACCACAATCACCAGGGGCAACAGGATCGGTAAGAGATAGAGAAGTCCTGCCACAGATAATGCTAGTGCTTGCTGGATAAACGTCAAACCGGATTCGGCCGCTTTTTTGGCCGCTTCGAAATAGAGAATCAATAGACTTGTTTGTCGCTGCTAGCACGGCTCCTAACCCCATATTCCGGAGGAAAAGAAGGCCGAAAGACTCCTTGCCCGTGCCCTTATGCGTCTTTTTTTGGCTTATTTCTTGAAAGAAACGTTTTGATGCCGAGCGCCAACAAGAGCACGCCAAGAAATGTGTCAATGCCGCCCGATAGAGTTTGTGCCGTCGCTTATTTATCAAGATACGATTTCAGATTTCTGTAATAATTTTCGTGTGGCCCGATCATGATTAACTCAAGTTCTTCTCCGGTGAATCTATAGGCCAGCAGGTATTGAATAGCCTTAATCTTGAACTTGCGAACAAAAACGCCCCGGAGGTCACCCTTCTTTTCTTGTCCATGCTTCGGGTCATCAGCTATTTTTTGGATTTGGTCGTCTAGAATATTTTTTTCTTGTTTTGAGAATCGCTTGATTTTCTTTTCAAAAGAGCGAGACTGTATGATTCTCATCTAGTCTTAGCCAATTGAGTATTCCGATGACTCTCCTTGATCCAGTTCTTCTAGACCGAGGAGAACTTCCTTGATCAGGTTATATGTTAAATCAGGATTTTCCTCCGCGCATTTACCAATCTTCGCCCAATACTCAATTTGACCGGTTATGGATCGACTATCTACTTTGCTATGGGTTCTAGCGTCACGAACTAACTTGTCAGAAACTCGTACCGCTATTGTCATGATTGCCTCCAATGTTGCATTGTGTAGCTATACTATAACACTTTGCAACAGTATGAAACATTATTGTTGTTCGCTTTTTAAACATAACGTTAGAGCTCAGGGGCGGCCACTTTGGCCGTGCGCTGGATCTTTTTGTTATGCGCCTTTCTTTGATCAGCACCTCTTATCCGTTGCCATAGTAAAACGACACCAGTCAGAATAGCTGGACTGAGGCTTGAGACCACTGAGTGAAAAACCCAGACGCTACCCATTTCATTTGAAAGCGGGGGGCCAAGAGCTGATTCAATAAACGCTTCCGCAAACGCATCATAGCTGAGGATTGTGGATGCAACAGCGCCGATGGCGAAAGCAGCAATCGAGAATCGCCGGACAACAAATCCCATAGCTGCTAGGCCTAGCCCTGGAATCAAGCCATACAACCACAGCTGTGTGATCGTCAACATTTTGTCCGCTATTTGTGCGAGTATGATCATTGGATTTATTTTACAGCGCTTGGTTAGTATCTACGAAAAATGCCCCAGTTGCTTCGAGCCTGTAAGAATTGGAGCGAGCATTTGCTCACGATGTCTTACGGAGATCGACTGGGAAAACTGAGTCTTGGGCGCCAGGATTCGCACCTATCCGGCGAGCTCAAGCTCGCCGATTATATCAGCGAAGCGGGGGACACTCTTTAAGCTTAGACGCCAAGCCTAGTTTGGCCAACTATTTTGTAAAAATGTCCCCGTAGAGGTTCGAATCAGACGACAATAATAAATAATCTTCTCCCAGTGGGAAGCGATTATTTTTTGCTGGGGCGCCAGGATTCGAACCTGGGAATGGCGGCACCAAAAGCCGCTGCCTTACCGCTTGGCTACGCCCCATTAAACTCATTGCCTAGTATACTTATTTTTCCTAATTGAAACCATTTGTTCTTTCAACTATTTCTAAACCTGATTAATTTCTTGTAATATGCCGTTACTTTCAGCTATATTAAACTGTTGTTGGTCGGGGTATCAATTAGCAAGTTATCCTCTTTTTAAAGGAAGTATTAGTGAAATTAGCCACAATTATTCTAGCGGCGGGCGAGGGCACACGGATGAAGTCCGATTTGCCGAAAGTTTTACATCCGCTGGCAGGCCAGCCAATGCTGACACATGTTATCAATACTTGTCAGGAGTTGGAGCCGGAACGAATCATAGTCGTCGTTGGACACAAGCGCGAAGAGGTAATCGCTGCTATCGGTGGAATAACCACGGCGCATCAAAGTGAACAAAAAGGCACGGGTCACGCGGTACTGACAACTGAAGATCTTATGCAGGGTTTTGATGGGCCCGTTTTGGTTTTGGCCGGGGATGTTCCGCTGATACAAGCGGAGACCCTAAGAAGTTTGCTCGAGGTTTTTGTTAGCGACAAACCGGCTGCCTCATTGGTTACTGCTGATGTTGAGAACCCTCATGGTTATGGTCGGATTCTTCGAGATCGTGCTGGAGCCGTTACTCGAATCATAGAGGAAAAGGAGGCCGACGCCGAAGAACGCGCGATCAAAGAAATCAATGCGGGCATCTATTGTTTCAATAGCCGTCAGTTATTTAATAGTCTTGAGATGATCGGCAACGATAATTCCAAGTCAGAATATTATTTAACAGACGTAGTCTCGGTTCTAAAAAGTCAGGGAGAGACGGTGTTGGCATGTCCGACGGATGCAAAAGAGATTCTTGGCGTTAACTCAAGAGCTGAGTTAGCCAGGGCTGAGAGCATAGTTCAACAGGGGCTAAAAAATTCTTTTATGGCTGGCGGCGTCACATTTGTAATGCCTGAGACGACTTATATAGAGATGGATGTCGAAATCGAAAATGACGTTGAGATACTGCCCAACTGCTTTTTGCAAGGAAAAACCAAAATAGCAAAGGGCGCGCAGATCGGACCGAATACCAGAATCAATGATTCAGTCATTGGCGGCGGGTCGCAAGTGCAATATGCTGTTTTAAACGGTGTGACGGTTGACGCAAAGGTCAACGTTGGACCATTTTGTTCGATTAGACCAGGTTCGCATTTGATGGAGGGTTCGAAAGTGGGAACTTTTGTCGAGCTAAAAGCGAGCAAAGTCGGGCCTAAGAGCAAAGTGCCGCATCTTACCTATCTGGGCGATACGGATGTTGGCGAGAACGTGAATATTGGTGCCGGTACAATAACGTGCAATTATGATGGGACAGAAAAACATAAAACGGTTATTGAAGACGAAGCTTTTATCGGAAGCGATACCATGTTGATTTCTCCGGTGACGATAGGTCGCGGCGCTGTGACAGGTGCCGGATCAAGTATAAGCAAAGATGTGCCGCCGGATAGTCTTTCAGTTGAAAGAGCAGAGCAAAAAATAGTCCACGAGTGGGCTAAGAAACGAAGAGCGCAAAAGCCCAAATAGGAGGTGTTTTAAAGCGGAACATCCAAGACCGCGGTTGATGGCTTTTTCGGGAAGGTCAAACATTCCCCTTGGTCAGGAAATCGCAAATTACCTTGGTATAGAGTTGGGGCAAGTTAAGTTATCCCAATTTTCAAATGGCGAAATTTACGTAAGATTCCTTGAGAGTGTCCGCGGGGCCGATGTTTTTATTATTCAGACAATGACCGCTCCTGTGAATATGCATTTAATGGAACTCCTGGTTATGATTGATGCTTTAAAGAGAGCTTCGGCTGAGAGGATCTCGGCAGTGATTCCCCATTACGGGTATGCCAGGCAGGACAAAAAAACAACGTCAAGGGAGCCTATCACAGCTAAGTTGGTAGCTGACCTGCTAGTAGTCGCTGGCATCGATCGCATGTTGTCAATGGATCTTCATGCCGGTCAGATACAGGGATTTTTTGACGTTCCCGTTGACCACTTAACTTCGCTGCCGGTTTTGGCGAGCTATTTCAGAGAGAAAGATTTCAAAGAATTTGTTGTTGTGTCGCCTGATGTCGGCCGGGTGAAGCTGGCTAAAAAGTTTGCCGATAAGCTCGGTGCTGATCTGGCGATACTCCATAAAACGCGACCCGAACATAATGTCGTGGAGATGGGACAGATTGTCGGTGATGTTAAGGGCAAGACCGCTTTATTAGTTGATGACATGATTGACACAGCGGGTACGATTACCGAAGGAGCGGAGACACTGAAGCGCAGCGGCGCGGCAAAAATTTATGCCGCGGCTACACACGCTGTTCTATCGGGTCCGGCGATCGAGCGTATAAACGCGTCACCAATTGAGGAAGTTGTACTTACAAATACTGTGCCTTTGGGCGATCACAGTAAATCGCCAAAAATTAAAATCTTGTCCATTGCTCAGATATTCGCGCAGACGATTCTCAATGTTTATCAGGATGAGTCAGTCAGCGCAATATTTGAAGAAGACAATTTTATCTAGGATATTAGAGTATCTACTTGACGGTCTCGTCTGCTTGGGTAGAATAATTAAGAATCTTAAGTGAGGTAATACATGGAGATCATTGAATTAAAAGCCCAAGTACGAAAAGAGACGGGTAAGAACAGAATCAAGCAAGTTAGGGCCGATGGCTCGTTTCCGGCTATTCTTTACGGATATCAGACAGAACCTACGAGCCTGGCAGTTAACAGCCGGGAATTCATGGGCCTTTTGGGCACTCAAGCCGGGTCCCACGTCATTGTGAAACTTCTCGTTGATAACGATAAGACCCCTATGGTCATGGTTAAAGAAATCCAAAGGGATCCAGTTCGTGACAAGGTATTGCACGTCGACTTTCTTAGCGTCGCTCTTGATGAGAAGATTGTCACGGCTGTGCCGATTTCGGTAATTGGCAGCTCAGCTGGTGTTAAAGAAGGCGGTATTATCCAACATGGTATTCGGGAGGTCCAAGTGGAAGCGCTTCCCACTGATTTACCTGATCACCTTGAGCTGGACATCTCCGAACTAAATATCGGCGATTCCTTCCATGTCACAGATATTAAGCTTCCCAGTGAGCTAAGCATGGTCACGTCCTTGGACGAATTACTCGTTACTATCATTCCACCGATTATATTCAAAGAAGAGGTTGCGGAAGAAGAGGTCGAACTGGAAGAGGGCGAAGAGGCCGAGGGCGAAGAGGCCGAGGAAGAGGGAGAGGCGTCATCATCGGAGGCCTCAGAAGAGTCCTAGCCGCTGTTCTCAAGCAACCTCACTCAGAAATGTTTTTAGTCGCGGGTCTTGGCAATCCTGGTCAAGAGTATTTTGATACACGTCACAATGTCGGCCACGTGGTTATTGACCATATGGCTAGCCTTTTGCAGGTTAAGTTACAAAAAACGCCAAGCGGCAAGATCGCCGAAGCGAAAATCGGTGATCGAAAGATTATTCTTGCTAAACTGGCATCCTTTGTGAATACCAGTGGTCCCGCAGTAAAAGAAATCATGAGAAAATACCGGGTTCTGCCCGACAAATTCATTGTTATTCATGACGATCTCGATCTTGGATTTGCCAAGCTACGGGTTAGACAGGATGGTAGCTCTGGAGGTCACAGGGGTATAGGTTCCCTGATAACCACTTTGGCAACAGATAAATTCTGTCGGGTGAAGGTCGGGATAGGCAGGCCGCCGGGGCGTATGGATCCCGCTGATTTTGTTCTGTCTCCATTTACTTCCAAGGAATGGCCGGAGATGGAAGTAGCTATAGCCGAGGCAGCCGAGGCAACGATCGCTATCATTAATAAAGAAACGGTTTAAATTCGGCCGACAAATTTTATTTGATTTTGAGTGGCAGCGAGCGTAGCTAGGCCTGGGTCTTTTTGACCGAGGCTTTATTGGTGTTCTAAAAAAAGGGTGCAATGGCTGAATCACTTTCGGGGATCTTACAAAAAATCAAAAGCTTAAAAGAGGTTGAAGCGGGGCTAAAGAATCTAGCCCACGATAACGTAGTTAGCCTCATTTCACCTCCTAGCCTGAGGCCGGCTTTGATTGCCGCGATATTCTCAAAGAAGAAGCGCCCGCTTGTAGTTGTCGCGCCGACTTTAGCGCGGGCAGAGCAGTTAGCGCTTGAGGTCAGCGACTATTTACCTAAGCGACAGGTTGTCGTCTTTCCCGACTGGGAAAGTTACCCGTTCGAATCTGTCAGACCCGATGTTACAGCTATTAGCCGAAGAGCTGAAATCTTCGGAAGGCTCGCTCAGGGTGAGCCTCTCTTGGTTTGTTCGACACTTACAACCTTGCTTCAGAAAGTTCCGCCTCCGGCTGATAAAATATTTCGACCTCTTGAGCTTGAGGTCGGGCAGGAAATAAATATAAATGATCTGGCGGCCGAGATGGTTGGCGCCGGCTATGTCAAATCGCCGGTAGTTGAAAGAGCTGGAGAATTCGCGGTCAGGGGAAGTGTTGTCGATATCTTTCCCGCTCAATTATCGCAGCCGGTTAGATTGGATTTTTTCGGGGACGAAATTGAATATATCAAGTTGATGGATGTCGCGACCCAGCGGTCCGGCGCTAAGCGGCCCGGAGTAAAAATATATCCAAGCCAGGAATTCAAACTAGGGATTGCTTCCCGAGAGCGCGTGATGGGCGCGGGGGGTCTGCTAAGTGGTGAGGAAGATACCCATCGATGGCTTCCCCTTATCCATGACCTCGGGCCAATAAGTAACTATTTTGCAGCAAAAACCCTGTTTCTGATCGACGAACCAAAAGAGACGCTCGACGAAGGAACGCGATTTTTCGCTGAACAGAGACGGGCCTTATCTGAAGGTTTTGCCGGTGAAACCAGGTTTACAGCAGACGACTACTATCTTGAGCCTGACCAGGTATTTTCAGAGTTGGTTCCCCGGATAGATCTCGCGCTTGTTGGCAAACATGATGAGCAATTACCGGTCAACGGCCATCGACAAAAGGAGCTCGCCGGTCAACTTGATACATTTTGCAAAGAGTTAAGCGACCTAAAAGAGAAGGCGTATCAGGTCATAGTTGTTTTAAGTGACAGTGGCGAGCAAGAGCGTCTTCGTGAGCTAGTAAGTGATATGGGATATGAATCCGACCGGGGCGAAGATTTGGCAACATCTAAACTATCACTGGTAGTTGGCCATGTCAGGAACGGCTACGTTTTACCGGACGCTCAGTTAGCTGTTTTCGGGTATGGCGACATCTTTCCGCGCCGCGAGGTTGAGCCAAAAATAAAAGTTAGACCGCGTCGACAAAGGCTGATAGATTTCTCAGATTTAACCCATGGAGAGTTGCTCGTCCATGAAGTGCACGGTATTGCTTCATTTGCCGGCCTGACAAGAAAAACAATTGGCGGTAAAACGCGCGAGTATCTGACGCTTGATTATGCGGCTGGAGATCGCCTTTATCTGCCGACTGAACAACTTCATCGGGTGACCTTATTTGTCGGGGCGGAGGGGGCCAAGACTCAAATAACTCGCCTGGGAAGTTCTGACTGGCAGCGCACGACAAAAAAGGTAAGAAAATCGCTGAAAAAGCTGGCCTTTGACTTGCTGGCACTTCACGCAAAAAGATCTGAGGCTGTCGGCCATGCTTTTCCCATTGACACTGAGTGGCAAAGAGAGCTTGAAGCTGCCTTTCCCTATGAGGCCACGGAAGACCAAGCGACAGCGATAGCCGAGGTCAAGAAAGATATGGAAAGAGCCAAGCCCATGGATAGACTTGTTTGCGGCGACGTTGGCTACGGCAAAACCGAGGTGGCTGTGCGGGCAGCGTTTAAAGCGATCTTAGGCGACAAGCAGGTGATGATGGTTGTTCCGACCACCATCTTGGCCCAGCAGCACTTTTTAACTTTCTCAGAGAGATTCGCGCCATATCCAGTCCATGTTGCTATGCTTAGTCGTTTCTTGAGCACTGGTCAACAGAAAAAAGTTTTGGATCAGTTAAAAAAAGGCCAAGTCGACATGGTCATCGGAACGCATCGTTTGCTTCAAAAAGATACAGCGTTCAAGGATTTAGGGTTGATTGTCGTCGATGAAGAGCAAAGATTTGGCGTTAACGCAAAAGAAAGGCTGCGCACATTGAGAAGCGCCATTGATGTCTTAACCTTATCGGCTACTCCGATTCCGCGGACAATGCAGATGTCGCTAACTGGTATCCGTGAGCTGAGTTTGATCGAGACACCGCCCGAAGGGAGACATCCTGTTTTCACTAGTATCGATGAGTACACCCCGACAATTGTAAGCAGCGCTATCCGTCGCGAGCTGGCTCGTGGAGGTCAAGTGTTTTACGTGCACAATCGGGTCGAATCAATAGATGCAGTCGCGGTCAAGGTGCAGAATCTAGTGCCGGAAGCCAGGATAATTGTCGGCCACGGAAAAATGGCGGAATCAAGCCTGGAGTCAGTTATGGACAAATTTCTTAAACATGAAGTTGATGTCCTGATT
>JAUWRD010000153.1 GCA_030610765.1 Actinomycetes bacterium | reverse complement strand
CGATCTAAAGAATAGATTGACGCGAACACCCCAAATCGCGGTTCGGCTCCCGAAAAGTGTCCTAGATACTGCTCTTGGCAGAGCCCTAGCTAATAATCAACCTTGTTTAGCTAATAACGATTCTTGAAATAATAAAGTTGTGTACTATTGTGAATTGCGTGCTTGAAATTCGTTATGATTAGAGAACAGGACGTGAGCTAGATGAGCATACCAAACCCTGAACCTGTCCAAGATAATTACTTAGAGAGCGCGCTAAGTGCTGCATGGGAAAGCAGCGGTGTCATAATGATAATCCTCTCGGCTGATCACAAAATACTGGAATTCAACCAAGAAGCTGAGCGAGCGTATGGTGTTAAACGAGAAAAGGTGCTAGGGAAAGACTACTTTCAGCAATTTTTGCCTGAAGAGATCTGGGCGGATGTCTCCATCGAAATGGCGAAAGTTCTTGCCGGTCAAACGACGGTAGGTTTTGAGAATTCTATTAGAAGCAAAGAGGGAAAGGAACGACTGATTTCTTGGAGTGCTAGTCGATTCCTAGATCCGCAAGGACAAACATGTGGGACAATAGCTTTCGGTTTCGATATTACTAAACAACGGATGGCCGAGGACAAGCTAGCGTCTCAAGAGAAGATGTATCGAACACTCGTTAACACAATTCCCCACGCTATTTGGACGGCGGATTCAGAGGGAAAGGCCAGGTTTTTTAACAAAGCCTGGAAGGACCTGACAGGCCGTGAAAGTGAAGAATCACTCGGAGACAAATGGGCTGAACTAGTTCATCCAGACGACGCGAGGGAATTACTTGCCAAATGGGAACATGCCTATAAGTATGGAGAACCATACGAAGGAGAATGTAGGCTTAAGATCAAGGATGGTTCATACACAACTATCGCCTTTAGCGGTACGCCTGTAAAAGATGCTTCTGGAAAAATATATAGTTGGGTCGGCATTAATATTGACCTAAGCAAGCGTCAACATGCCGAAGCCGATCTGTTGGAATCAGAAGCGCGATTCCGCAAACTGCTTGAAGCGGTCGATCTGATAGCCATTATCCTTGATGATCAGGGAAACATTCTTTTTGCCAACGAATATCTGTGCCAGATTACAGGTTGGTCGAGAGAGGACCTTGCTGGAAAAAGTTGGTTCGATGTCTTCATTCCACCTGAGAAACGCGCTGATATCGTTACGGTCTTTAATAAAGTCGCGTCGGCTGGTGATCCCACACACTATGAGAATGAGATAATGACGAAATCAGGTGAAAAACGCTTGGTTAGATTTAGCAACATATACCTTCGAGACCGAAGCGGCAACTTGGTTGGAGCCAGTATCGGTGAGGATGTCACTGAAAGTCGTCGGGCCGAATCAGCTTTGCGAGAAAGCCACGGGCTTTTGCACGCAATTACTGAAGGGACTTCCGATGCTATCTATGTGAAGGACAAGGAACACCGATATTTGTTTGTCAATTCAGTCGCGGCGAAAGGCCTGGGCTATAAGAAAAAGGAGATCATTGGCCGAAGTGATAAGGAGCTTCTCCCTCCAGAGTTGGTCCGGATTATTGCCGAGAATGACAACCAGGTATTAGAAGACGGCCGACTGAGGGTACTGGAAGAAAAGGTCGCTGGACGCATTTGGTCGGTCAAGAAATGGCCGCTTCGAGACGCTAACAGAAAGAACACCGGCATAATAGGCATCTCCCGCGATATTACGGAACTCAAAAGAAACCAGGAACTGAGCAATGCTCTCAACCGGATCAATACATCAATTACCTCCACTCTTGATTTTGACGAGATTATCCGAAGAGCGATCAAGGAGGCGTCCCAAGCCATTGATTGCGAATCAGGCGCGCTCATCCTTCGCGACGAGGGTTATTGGCTCATAAAACATATGTATAAGCTGGGGGAAGACAAGATAGGAGCGCGGCTTGATGATGAGAAAGCGAAGCATCTGGTCCATGTAGAAGAAACCAAGAAAGTGCTAGTTGTCGATGATTGTCGAGAAGATAAGCGAGTCGATCAGGAATTGATGAAGAGCTTAGGGATCCGCTCATTTTTGGCTGTTCCACTGATAAAAAAAGATAGGCTTATCGGTGTTTTGGCTTTTCACTATCTTTCGTCCCCCGGTAGTTTCGGCGAACCGGAAATTGATTTTGCCGGTAAGGTAGCGTCATCTGTCGCGCTTGCTATTGAAAATGCTCAGCTCTATTTTGATCAAAGGAATATCGCCAATACACTGCAGGAAACATTTCTCACAGTTCCGAAAGAAATCAAGGGACTTGATATTGGTCACATATACAAGTCAGCTTCGGAGATCGCAAAGGTAGGGGGCGACTTCTTCGATCTCTTTGAACTCGAAAATAATAAGGTTTGCGTGCTTATAGGCGATGTTTCCGGAAAAGGGTTGGAGGCCGCCACGATGACTTCAATGTTGAAGAACACAATTCACGCCTACGCACACGAAGTAGGATCCCCGGCTGAAATCCTGAAAAAGACGAATAACTCAGCGTGCGGAATCACCCAAACGGGCTCATTCGCAACAATTTTCTTAGGTGTCTTGGATAAAATAAGCGGCGAGCTTACATACTGTAACGCTGGTCACCCGCCACAGATCGTTCGGCGAATTGCGGGCCGGTCTGCATACCTGCTCACCGGAAATAGCCCGGTCGGCATACTTAAAGAATTCAAATATAACGATCGTACGATAGTGCTTGAAGATAGCGATGTCCTTTTTACATTTACAGATGGTCTAATCGAAGCCAGACGTGGTAATCGGTTCTATGGAGAAAAAAGATTACACACAGTAGTTAGGGAACATGAGTCAATACCCGCTCAGGATCTTCCCCAGACTATCTTTGACCACGTTCTCGAATTCACTGGTGGAAAATTGTCCGACGATCTCGCGATTTTATGCATATCGCCTAACAGGAAAGACCTCTGATTTTAGAGGACGATACTGGATTTTAACCTGTGACCTTATGGGTATGAATTCAAATCTGGCGTTTTCTGGTAGTTCGAGTTAGTAGCTAGTAGTGTATCTGAGCAGGGGCAATGAGAAATCTTCTTTCTTGTTGCTCCTGCTTGTTTCTTAGCTAATATGGCTTGTTTCCTTAGCAGTATCTTAGCAGCGGCCCCCAGCGGAATTCGAATCCGCGCCGCCGCCTTGAAAGGACGTAAATGACTTTCATCCGTGGTCTTTCAGTTTCCACTA
>JAUWRD010000061.1 GCA_030610765.1 Actinomycetes bacterium | reverse complement strand
AAAGATTATCACCTGAGAGTTGGGGAGCGGGTGGTTTATGAACCACCCAGTGGGCTTGCTGATGAAACAGTTCAGCCAGAGGAACGTGATCTCGATATTGTTTTTGAGGACGAAGATCTTTTGGTCGTGAACAAGCCTTCTTCTCTAGTTGTTCATCCGGCGCCGGGAAATCCAGCGGGTACTTTGGTAAACGCTCTAGTGGCGCACACAAATCTGGCAACAATCGGTTCGCCGCTCAGACCAGGCATAGTGCATCGCCTTGATAAAGACACGAGCGGTTTAATGGTAGTCGCCAAGACAGATCAGGCATATATGTCTTTAGTGTCGCAAATCAAGGATCGTCGGGTTAGTAGAAAATATCTGACTCTGGTTGAAGGTAATTTTAAGGATAAACGAGGTCGTATTGAGGCTCCGATAATTCGAGATTCAAGAAATCGCAAATTGTTCACGGTAGGCACGTCGGGCGGTAAAGAGGCGATTACTGATTTTGCGGTTGCCGGCTCCGTGTCAGATTTTTCTTTATTAGACGTCTCGTTGTGCACAGGCAGAACCCACCAAATACGTGTCCATATGAAATTTATTAAACACCCGATTGTCGGTGACCAGGTTTATGGTTCTGCTAGAAGTCGAAAATTGAGTATCACACGACAATGGCTGCATGCGTACCGACTTGAATTCTTACATCCGAAAACAGATAGAACACTAAGTCTCTCATCAAAACCGCCCGAGGCCCTGATCAGCTATTTAGAGGAAATCGGGATTGAGATCCCCCCGATCTTTTAGTTTTCAATAAGTTGTCTTAATAAGCATACTCTTGCTAAAATCTGATTTGGGTAAGAAAAGGATTAGAAAATGAGACCACTAACCTTTCCGAGAGGCATACATCCGCGAGATCATAAGGAAGCAACTAACGCCAAGTTGATTGAAGACGGGCCGCTCCCCGACGTAATAATTTTGCCGCTCCAGCAGAGCGCGGGCGCCTGTTGTCTGCCAGCAGTAGACAGTGGCGACAAGGTTTTGGTTGGTCAAAAAATTGGTGACAGCGAAGCGTTGATAGCGGCGCCCATTCACTCTCCGGTTTCAGGAACTGTCAAAGCTATCGAGCCGCGTCCGCATCACACGGGCCTTAAGCTGTCCAGTGTTGTTATTGAGTCTGACGGGCAGCAGAAACACGTAGAATGCAAAGGCCTTTCAGCAAACCCATCGCCAGATGAAATACGTCGAAAGGTTCGAGACGCGGGCATAGTTGGTTTGGGTGGGGCCGCCTTTCCGACGCAGGTTAAACTAGATCCGCCAAAAGGCCAAGAGATTGTCTCGTTAATCATAAATGGTTGCGAGTGCGAGCCGTATTTAACAGGTGACCATAGAATCATGGTTGAAGAGCCTGAACAGATACTCGACGGTATGCTGCTCTTAATGAAGGCGGTCGAGGCGGAAAACGGATATATTGGAATCGAGACGAACAAACCGGACGCAATTGAGGCTATGATAGCTGTCACGGAAAAATATCCGGATATTGAAGTAATTGCTCTGGAGGAGAAATATCCGCAGGGCTCGGAGAAACAACTGATCGAAGCAATCCTCGACGTTCAAGTGGCCCCGAATATGCTTCCATGCTCAGTGGGAGCGTTAGTTCAAAATGTGGCCACGTCGATTGCCGTATCAAAGGCTTGTCGGGATGGCTTGCCGCTTGTTGAAAGAGTGATAACTGTCAGCGGAAACGGCATAGCAACCCCAAAGAATTTGCGCGTAGCTGTAGGAACGCGGGTATCAGATGTAATTGACTTTTGTGGAGGAACGCGTGATCAGGTTGTCAAATTAATCCTTGGGGGGCCGATGATGGGGACTACATTGGTCGGCCGGGAAGCCCCGGTTGTAAAAGGAACATCAGCTATCCTGGCCTTGACAAACGACGAGATCGCCAAGGTAGACGTACATCCATGTATTAAGTGCGGAAAATGTGTTGAGGTCTGTCCGATGCTTCTGCTGCCGTACAGGTTTGGCGCCATGGTCGAGTTCGGGGTCTTCGATGAGCTTGAGGATAACCATATTTTCAACTGCATTGAATGTGGGTCGTGTGCTTTTATTTGTCCGTCACAACTTCCGTTGGTTCAATATATAAAACTAGGAAAATATTCACTCGCGCAAAGCCGGGAGAAGAGCCGAAGTGCTTAGAACGGTGGGAATTTGACTGAGGAAAAGCTAAAAATATCGCCGGCGCCACATATTGCGACTACCGAAACTGTGGAAAACATAATGTACTCTGTTATATATTCCTTAATCCCCGCAGGTATTGTTGCGGGTTATTTTTTTGGCCTAAGAGCGATCGCTTTAATAATCACGTGTATTCTGACGTCAATTGCCACTGAATACGTATTTCAAAAAGTTAGAGCAAAACCGATAAGCGTCTTTGATGGCAGCGCGATTCTTACTGGTTTCTTGTTCGCTTTGACGCTCTCACCTCGATTACCATTTTACATGGCTATGATTGGCGCTGTGGTCGCGATTGGTATTGGCAAGCAGGTCTTCGGCGGCCTGGGTCACAATATTTTTAATCCGGCTCTAGTGGGAAGGGCTTTTCTGGTAGCTGCATTTCCGGTTGCCATGGGAAGCTGGTATCAACCGTTGACACGATTTGGCGTTTTAACCGACGCTTCCACCGGGGCTACGCCACTTGCTCTAATGAAGTTTGAATTTGAAACAACTGCGATTTCAAGTATGTTTTTCGGGCAGATCAGCGGCGCGCTCGGGGAGACCTCAGCGGCGGCGCTCTTGGCCGGTGCAGCTTACTTGTTTTACAAAGGATATATTGAGTGGCGTATACCATTTGGCCTCGTAGGTACGGTGGCGGGCGTAAGCGGGATCATGTGGTTGATTGACCCGGGCAGATATCCCGATCCCGTTTTTTCTGTTTTTGCCGGTGGCCTGATACTCGGAGCTTTCTTTATGGCAACGGATTATGTAACTTCCCCGATCACTCCTGTCGGCAAGCTCATCTTTGGTATAGGTGGCGGTTTACTGGTAGTTGTCATTAGGCTTTGGGGCGGCATGCAAGAGGGTGTAATGTACGGAATACTGCTGATGAACGCCCTGACTCCCATAATAAACAGATATACAAGACCGACAACATTCGGGGTCAAACAATGAACGCGCCAAGAATTGTAGCGACTTTGGGTGTCATTGGAATAATTTCCGGCGGCTTATTGGCCTGGGCCAATGGGGCTTCGGAACCGCGGATAATTGAGAACAGAAGAAGAGAAACAAAAGAAGCTGTTCTTTCCGTATTGCCGAAAACAAAGACGGTAAAGAGGATTAAGATCGATGGGCTGATTTTGCATCAAGGAAAAGACGCGGCAGGCCAATCAACAGGGTACGCTTTTCGGGCCGTAACCACGGGCTTTCAGGGGGATATAGTTATGATGGTCGGCATAGATCGGGACCTAGAGAAGTTTTCGGGGCTCAAGATTTTGGAGAATATCGAAACACCGGGCTTAGGGAATCGAATTGACGAGGTGAAATTCACAGACCAATTTTCCGGGCTAAACGGGCAGACGCAAATAGATCTGGTAAAGAACGAAAGAGCGCAAAAATCCAAGAATGAAGTTGAGGCAATTTCCGGCGCGACTATATCTTCTCGGTCGGTAGTGGCGGGCCTGAACAAACATGCGAAGAAAATCATACAAGCGTTAAAGAAGAGGTGACATGGAACTTAAAGATGATCTGAAAAGAGGTCTTTGGGATCAAAATCCGATCTTTCGGCTGCTCATCGGGTTATGTCCGACGCTGGCTGTGACCAATTCTGTTATCAACGGATTGTCGATGGGACTGGCCACTTTTTTTGTTCTGGTGAGTTCCAGCACAATTATTTCGATCATTAAGAAGTGGATACCAGCGCAGGTGCGACTGGCCTCGTACGTGGTGATAATTGCCACATTCGTTACCATGGCCGATATGTTCCTGGCGGGAAATTTTCCGGTTATCAGCAAGGCTCTCGGACCCTATGTTCCATTGATAGTTGTCAATTGTCTTGTTTTGGGAAGAGCGGAAACGTTTGCTTCAAAAAACACGGTTCCAAACGCAGTCGCGGACGCCGTTGGTATGGGCTTGGGATTCACTTGGGCCCTGGTGTTGCTTGGAGTGATAAGAGAGATTATGGGATCCGGGAGTTTGTTTTCAATCCAATTGCTGGGCAACTGGTTTCAGCCGTGGTTGATTATGGTTCTTCCGGCCGGAGCATTCTTTACTTTAAGCATCGTGCTGGGATTGATCAATCATTTTAGCGGCAAAAAAGGAGAAGCGAAACATCAGCACTGATCGAAATAGATTAGAGGAAAAATGAAGCTAATATTGATCTTTCTCTCGGCCAGCCTGGTAAACAACTTTGTTTTCACATACTTTCTGGGAATCTGTCCTTTTGTGGGCATGTCCAAGCGCGTTGAGACTGCGATCAGCATGGGAATGGCGACCACATTTGTTATGACGCTAACAGGCGGAATAACCTGGCTGATAGAAACTTATATCTTGAATTATTTCGGTGTCCCGTATCTGAGATACGTGGCCTTCATCATCGTTATAGCCTCACTTGTGCAGTTTGTTGAGATGTATATAAGAAAGACTTCTCCAAATCTATATAAAACTTTGGGGATATTTCTGCCCCTGATAACCACTAATTGCGCGGTACTTGGATTGGCGCTCTTTGCCATTCTTCGGGACTATAACTTTATCGAAAGTCTCGCATACGGCTTTGGCGCTGGGGTCGGGTTTACAATAGCCATTACTATTATGGCTGGAATTCGTGAAGAGTTGCGCTTCTCCGATGTTCCAAAAGCCATGCAGGGACCGGCGATAACGCTGATGGTTGCCGGGCTTTTGGCTCTGGCCTTCATGGGTTTCTCCGGCTTTTTGACCATATAGACATATTTGACCGGCGATTCTACAATAGAAGTTTGATTTCCAATTATTAATGAATCGAGATGAAGCTTATGTCTGATTTAATTGCACCAATTGTCAGCATGGGCGCGATAGGCGCCGTTTTAGCCCTGATATTAGTAATTGCCGATAGAAAACTGCGGGTTAAGGAAGATCAGCGTGTCGAGAAGATCCTGGAAATATTGCCCGGATCAAATTGCGGCGCGTGCGGAGCACCGGGATGCCGTCAATTCGCGGAACAGCTTGTTTCAGGTGAACAAGGTCCGGCTGGTTGTATGGCTGGCGGCCCCGAAGTGGCAAAAAAAATAGGCAGCATATTGGGAGTCGAGGTCAAAGTCGGATTGCCCCAAAAAGCCCGGGTGCTGTGTCTTGGGGGCAACCTGGAATCTCAACCACGCGCTCAGTACGAGGGTATCCGCGATTGTCAGGCCGTGACATTGCAAAGCGGCGGAGACAAAAGTTGTGTATATGGTTGTCTGGGCTACGGGAATTGCGCGAGGGCTTGTCCGTTTGACGCTATAGAAATGACTGACAATGGCTTGCCTTTAGTTGATGATTTTCTGTGCACTGGTTGTGAAATTTGCGTGGCGGCTTGCCCCAGGCAGCTAATGGCTATGAAGACAGAGGAGACCAAGATTCTAGTTGGTTGTTCCTCTCTGGAAAAAGGGAAAGCGGTTAAGCAGGTATGCGCTCGTGGTTGTATCGCCTGCAAGCTTTGTGTCAAAGTTTGTCCGCAAGATGCCATTGTCATGGATGGCAATCTACCGGTCATAGACGATAAAAAATGCGATGATTGCGGTATTTGTGTAGAAAAATGTCCGACCGATTCACTCGTTGAGAATCTTATCAATCAATTGCGCCGGACTTCAGAGAAAAAGAAGGCAGTCTAACAGAGGCTAAAGACATGTTAACCATTTGGGATAGAGCGCTAATCGTGACAGTGATGGCTGCGGCTGCTCTCAGCTTCTTTCTTTTACCAAAGGCGATCGGGGCGACCAAAGGCGAGCGATCAGTTATCATTCAAAGCGGATCCAGGCCGATTCAGTCATTTCCCATAAACCAGGATCGTGTCATCAATATGGATGGACAAGATGGGTTTTGCGTTGTGGAGGTTGAGGCCGGCCGGGTTCGCGTAAAAAAATCGGATTGTCCAAAGAAATTATGTCAATCCCAAGGTTGGATAGATGACATTGGTGAGCTAATAGTTTGTTTGCCGCATCAGACAGTTATTAATGTTTCATCAAAGAACACGGAAGCGAGCGAAGTGGATGCGGTGGTCAGATAATGAAACCACTTAGAAATATTGTCTGGCTGTCTATGTTGCTTGGCGTCGGGATTATAGTACAAGCGATTGAGGCGCTGTATCTGCCCTCGCTGATAATACCGGGCGCGAAACTCGGGCTGGCAAACTCAATAACATTACTGGTCATGATCATGTTTACGTGGAAGGACGCGTTTTTACACGTAGTGGTCAGAGTTTTGACGGTCTCTCTCATAACAGGGACTTTTTTGTCTACAACTTTTTTATATAGTCTGGCGGGTGGCCTCACGAGTACGCTTGTGATGATAATCTGGCTGCGATATTTCTATGGAGCGTTTAGCTTCGCGGGCGTTAGCCTGATGGGCGCGTTGACCCACAATATTACTCAGTTGTTTCTGTCAGTGTTGATACTGGGGCACATCGGAATAATGACGCTTCTGCCATGGCTTATTTTTATGGCAATAATAACGGGGGTCCCGAACGGTCTAATGGTCAATGTGCTAAAGCCCCGATTAGAGAAAGCAACCGCTCAATTACTGAACGCGTAGTTGGCTAAAGCCTAAGGCCATCCAGAGCAAATGTCTCTTTTAATCTTGTTATTTAGCGTTGATTGGTTTAACCTAGATAAGCTGGAAGTTCGATATTTTCGTGAGTGTGAAATTTGGCTACTGCTGTCGACAAATCAGTAACAAAAAATATTACAACCAAAGAACTTCCGGAGTCGATAAGACCTCGCGAGAGGTTGGCGTTAAACGGGCCTGAGAAAATGTCTGACACTGAACTCATAGCGATAATTTTAGGAACGGGAACACGCGGAATAAATTCCATGCGAATGGCTGAAAATCTAATGGCGGGTTTTAAGAGGATAGGCCGGCTCGGCGCGGCGGACTATAGCGACGTGTCAGCCGTTAGCGGAATTGGGCCGGCAAAAGCGGCGCAACTTCTAGCGGCGGTAGAACTTGGAAAAAGAGTCAGTCATGAGGAGCCAAGCAAAAAAATATCTTTGACATCGCCAGGTGTAGTTGGCGAAATGTTAATGCCTAAAATGCGAAACTTAGAAGAAGAGCATTTCGTGGCTTTGATTTTAGATACGAAAAACTGTTTGCTTAAGATGGTCGATATAGCCGTCGGGACATTGAGCTCGGCAATTGTTCATCCAAGAGAGCTATTTAAAACGGCGATTAGAGCAAACGGGGCCAGTATGATTGTTGCCCACAATCATCCGAGCGGAGACGTTGAGCCCAGCCGCGAAGACATCGAGTTAACCAGAAGGTTAACTGAAGCGGGTCAAATTTTAGGGATTGAACTAATAGATCACATAATAATAGGCGATGGTTCCTGGTTGAGCTTGAAGGAACAGGGATACTTCGCAAAAGCGGGGACTAAATGATTTTTGATTTTTTATTTGGAGCAATTGCTAGAGACATAGGGATCGACCTGGGGACAGCAAATACGCTTGTTTACGTTAAGGGCAGGGGTATTGTTTTAGAAGAGCCCTCGGTTGTCGCCGTGGAGAAAGATTCCGGAAAAGTATTGGCGGTTGGGACCGAGGCAAAGAGAATGATTGGCCGCACACCCGGCAATATTGTTGCAATAAGGCCCTTAAAAGATGGGGTTATTGCTGATTTTCAGGTGACTGAAATAATGATTAGAAAATTGATTGAGAGGGCTCATAAAAGGCGTTTTGCGGTCAGGCCAAGAGTTGTTGTCTGTGTTCCTTCGGGCGTGACCGCGGTTGAAAAACGCGCCGTTTATGAAGCGACACTTTCCGCTGGAGCACGAGAAGCCCACTTAATGGAAGAGCCAATGGCGGCGGCTATCGGTGCCGGACTGCCAATTCAAGAGCCAACGGGCAATATGATTGTTGATATCGGTGGGGGCACAACCGAGGTGGCGGTAATTTCACTCGGAGGAATTGTGACCAGCATATCGGTAAGGGTCGGCGGAGATGAATTTGATGAGGCGATAATCGCGCATGTTAAAAAAGAGTACAATGTGATGATAGGGGAGCGTACAGCTGAAGAAATTAAGATTGAAATTGGCTCTGCGTATCCGCTCCCTGAAGAAGAAGATGTCGAGGTGAGAGGACGCGATCTTCTCACCGGATTGCCGAAAAACATAGTTTTATCTTCGGAAGAAATTCGAGTGGCGGTTGAAGAGCCGCTGAGCCAGATAATAGCGGCGATCAAGGGAACGTTGGAAAAGACGCCCCCTGAGCTTTCAAGCGACATTATGGATAGGGGCATCGTGTTAACGGGTGGCGGCTGTCTCTTAAAGGGACTAGATGAACGCCTTCGTCAGGAAACAAGCATTCCTGTCCATATTACGGAAGATCCGCTGACGTGTGTGGTCATCGGATCAGGAAAGTCGCTTGAAGAGATTGAGTTATTGAAGCGGGTCTCAATAGGGACGCAGAGATAATTCAAAAAAGAGCTTAGGGACTTTCAGGTCTAGAGATGTTAAATGTATTCACGAACCACGAGCCGTAAACGGTCGATCATTATATTGTTTGTGGTTATTATCGGACTGTTTGCAACGGCTTACTATCGTAATCAGAAAGAGAGTGTCGTAAACCAATCGCAAAACTTGCTTTTAGCGGTGGTTACACCTATTCAAAAAGGCGTAAACGCGGTCATTAGTCCATTTCGACGCGCTGGCGATTACGTAGTCTTTCAAAAAGAACTTATCGCCGACAATCGAGACCTGCGAGCGGCGAATGGGCAGCTGATACATCGGGTACGAGAGCTCAAAAAGTATGAAAACGAGAACAAGCGCCTGCGTGTTCTCGCTGACTTTCGACGGAAGACCCCATTTAAGACTACGGCAGCCCGCGTTGTGAGTCAGTCACCTTCAAGCTGGCAGTCATTGTTTACGATTGACACCGGATCAAAGGGTGGGATAAAGAAGGGAATGGCCGTCATTTCTGACAAAGGCCTCGTCGGGAAAGTAACAAAAGTTACGGCCCGAGCGTCCTTGGTGCAGCTCATCGACGACCGGCACAGCGGAGTAGCAGTTGAACTTGGCAAAACCGGGGCAACTGCAGTCGTTGAGGGCTCTATAGACGGCTTATTGAAGCTTCGGTTCTTGCCGGACGACGAGAAGATTGTCGTTCGCGAAAAGGTGCTGACCTCCGGAAAAGGAGGGATATTTCCACGGGGGCTCTTGGTGGGCAGAGTTGCGAAGATATCTAAATCTGTTTACAGCATTGAAAAACTGATAACTATTAAAAGCCCTGTAAACTTCAAACGTGTTTCTGAAGTCCTCATTATCACTACCACCCCGGTCGGAAAGGACCTTCAGTGAGCAGGAACGTACGGTATATCCTGGTGCTCACGATCGCGTTTATTTGCCAAGCCACAATCGTTCCATTTTTTTCTATAGGCGCGGCCAGACCGGACATCGTTTTAATAGCGATAGCGACCTTTGGCTTTATCGATGGTCCCATAGCAGGGGCGGTTGGTGGATTTTTCGGCGGACTTCTGCAGGATTTAGTGGCAGCCGGCTCCTTTGGTTTAACGGCTCTGGCAAAAACCCTTACCGGTTATATTTCGGGTCAAGCAGAGAGGACAATTCTTGGAAG
>JAUWRD010000178.1 GCA_030610765.1 Actinomycetes bacterium | reverse complement strand
CGCCCAGATCTCTTCAGGCAAAAATTGCTGAAAGTAGTCTTTCCCTAGCACCTTTTCTCGTTTAACACCATACGCTCGCTCAGCTTCTTGGTTGAATTCAAGTATTTTGTGATCAGCCGAGAGGATTATCATTATGACACCGCTGCTTTCCCATGCAGCACTTAGCGCGCTCTCTAAGTAATTTTCTCGGACAGGCTCAGGGTTAGGTATGCTCATCTAGCTCACATCCTGTTCTCTAGTCATAATGAATTTTAACCACGCAATCTTCGATAGTACACAACGTTATTCTTTTCAAGAATCGTTATTAGCTAAACAAGGTTGATTATTAGCAAGGACTCTGCCAAGAGCAGTATCTAGGACACTTTTCGGGAGCCGAACCGCGATTTGGGGTGTTCGCGTCAATCTATTCTTTAGATCGCTCGATCAATAGTTCGAACTTCATCCACTAGCCCCACTACCGAACACCTCGCGGGCACCTGCTGCGATTTCGTACTTAATCGCTGGACTCTCTATGACTGGTGTGACATGCAGGTATTGTTTGTGAAGCCGTTCACAAGGGTACAAATACTTTAGTCGGCGACTGACAAAAAGGGGGGCGGTTGCAATGGCTAGGCACATAAGGGGATTGCCGGTCGAAAAAGACCTAAAGGCAGCACAAGAGGAAACCCTGAAGACGTCGACTATGAGGCCGAACCTAATCTTGAAAGTAATGTTCGTGGCAATGGACTTGGTCTACGGTTCCGGGCGCAGCCTGCTAAAGTTCAAGAGTATCGAGATTCTAGCGCGTTATCCTTACGAAGCGTGGGAAAATTCCTCTTATCATAAGCTAACCAGGCTTTATTCTCGAACCGGTTATACAAAAAAGAACAAATCCGATAATCTTGTGCGTCTGATTGAGCTGAGCAGGAAAAGCCAGGACAACGAGCAGTGGCATATGATGATTATCGAAGACATCATGCGTCAGAATAAAATAAAGCAAGGGTGGTTCCGGGCGCGCCTGGTCCCACGTGTTTTGGCTTTTGGGTATCTTGGCTTAACTCGGCTTCTTTACGGCCTTAATCCCAAGTGGTCCTTTGCCATGAACGCCAAGTTCGAGTCACACGCCGAGCATGAGTACATGCTTATGGTTCAAGAGCATCCCGAATGGGACAACGAACCCGCATCTACAGAATATTTTCAGTATTATCCCAAGCAGGCGACAATGGCCGATTTGTTTAGAGGAATCGGACTTGATGAAAGACATCACATGCAAGAATCGCTAAATGAGTATGAGGGTTTAACGGGTAAACGTCTTTCGTAAGGGACTTGCGCCCGGCTGGATTTCAATAGTCGAATTCATATTTCTCACTAGAAAAGTTCGAAGATCGTCCCATTGCCTCCACATTATTTCAGAATAACGCTCAATTCTTTGATGTGACCAAAACTAACGAAAGTTCGAACTTCATCCACTAGCCCCACAGCTAAGATACTGCTAAGGAAACAAGCCATATTAGCTAAGAAACAAGCAGGAGCAACAAGAAAGAAGATCTCTCATTGCCCCTGCTCAGATACACTACTAGCTACTAACTCGAACTGACAGAAAACGCCAGATTTGAATTCATACCCATGAGGTCACAGGTTCAAATCCAGCATCGCCCCCATCTCATTCAGATCACGTAGCCGCTTCAACCGCTTGACTATCGACTGATAGCTATTCTTCTTTTACTCGCTTGGAGAGCTAGCAAAGACATGTTTGGATTTATCAAAACAAGGGAAAACAGAAAAAAGTGTGCTCTCTTAGTACACATACGGGTGCTGTAATCTGTCAACGCAAATGCTCTCAATTACAGCGACTCTGATAATCAAAAAGGAACTCGTCAGCTTTTATGGCAAAACGCTGGGCAAGAAAGCAAACAGGGGAAGATGCGAAAGACGCCGTAGCCACGGGCAAGTGGCTCGAATCTCTATTTCATAATTCCAAGGACCCGATCGCGTTCGCGGATATAAATGGGAACCTTCAGGCAGTCAACAGAGCCTTTGAGGACCTGACCGGCTACTCGCGGGACGAACTGGCCGAGAAAAAAACTTTCATGGACATAACTCCGAAAAAGTATACGGACTTTGAGGCCCGGCTGGTCGGACGCGTAATAGAAACAGGTGTCTCGGCCGAATTCGAGAAAGAATATATCCGCAAAGACGGCAGCCGTGTACCGATCCTACTCAACGCTTTCGTGGTCAAGAACGAAGCGGATGAGCTGATCGGGACAGGGGCTATTCTTAAAGACCTCACCGAGCGCAAAAAATCTGAGGAAGAAAAGGAAACACTCCTTCATGATATTGGACAGCGTGTAAAGGAGCTAAACTGCTTATACACGATTGCTAAGATAGCAGCAGCCCCAAATATCCCTTTGGGAGAAGTATGTCAAAAAACAGCTGAGATAATTCCACCTTCCTGGCAGCACCCAGAGATTACCTGTGCCAGAATAATAGTCCATGATCAGGAATACAAAACGGCCAATTTTAAAAAGACAAAGTGGCTTCAGGCCGCCGACATTATC